>DATNGG010000168.1:0-11647 GCA_035605975.1 Allostellaceae bacterium
CGCGCCGGCAAGCTCTATATGGCGCCGGTCTCGCCCTATTATCGCGGTCTCGGCTATCGCGAGAATTATCGCGTGTTCGAGACCCGCGGCTTCGAGGGGATGGCGCTGCAATGGGAAGCAGCGATCGCGGTCGGCGCGCAATGGGTCGAGGTCGTGACCTGGAACGACTGGTCCGAGGCGAGCTATGTCCAGGATCTCGGCGCCGCCGCCACGGATCACATCGCCGGCGGCTATTGGGGTCAGCTCCTGTCGCACGCCGCCTATCTCGCCGCCAGCGAATATTATATCCGCTGGTTCAAGACCGGCGTGCGGCGGATCGATCGCGACGATCTCTATTGGTTCTATCGCTTGTCGCCGCGCGCCGTGCCCGGCCGAAGCACGCCGCGCGGCCGCAAGCCCGCTTTCCCCAAGGGCGTCGAGAATCTCGAAGACCGGGTCTTCATCAGCGCCTTCCTGACCGCGCCGGCGCAAATCACCATCGAGAGCGGCAAGCGCCGTCATCAGCTCGATGTCGATGCCGGCGTCCATCATCTCGGCGTCGATTTTGCCCTCGGCGCGCAAAAGTTCAGCGTCGTCCGCAACGGCCGCACGATCCTCGCGGGCGACGGTGCGTTTCCGATCACCGACGAGAATTGGGCGAATTACGATTATCTCTCGGGCCAGGCGCGCCGCGTGTGACGCGCTTTGCTGCTCCGCTCGGCGGAGCAGATGGTTACGGGTGCTGCCAAGCCGTGGCGAGCATGACCCGCTGATCGACGACCTTCACCCAGCGCGCGGGGCTTTGCTGGCTTTGCATCGCAACCCAGCGATAGGGAAGCGTGTCCCACGCGACCACCGGCGGCAGGCGATTGTCGAGGACGAGATCGCCCTCGCTCGTGCGGGCGACGAGAACGAGATGCCCCTCGCCGAGCTCGTCATAAACCGCGGCCAGCAGCAGCGTGTCTTCGGGCCAGCCCATCGCGATCAGCGCCTTGCGCTTGGTCAGCGCGTAGGTGTTGCAATCGCCGTATCCGTCTTCCGCGTAGTGCCACGCATGGCTCGGATCCTCGCGCGGCTTGATCTGCCAATTGATGTCGGCCTGGACGCGATCGAGCTCGGCGCGGCGCTCCGCGGTCAACGCCATCGGATGCGTGTCCGATGCGTTGGTGAGGCATTCGCTGCTGTGCTTCACGCAAAAGCCGATGAAGCCCATCGGCGGAACGACGGCCTCGGCCGTCGTCATCGTGGTCCCCGCGCCGGCATTTCCGGCGAAACCAAAATTCAGAATTCCGAACGCGATCAGAGCGGCGCAGGATTTGATGTTCATCGCAATCTCCCGAGGAGCCATTCTGGGAAACGGCTCTTAACAGGGCGTAAATCAAAAAAATTTCTGCAGTATTCGACGACGAAAATGCGCGTGCGATGCGCGATGATTCTCCGGTTGAACGCGTTGAAGCGGGCGTACGCGGACGAAACCTTCCGCGAAATCGCCGGCGATTGCCTAAAATTTTAGAGAATTTCTTCCGAGCTCTCTTGCGTTCTCCTGCAACAATTGCGCGCGAAACGCTCGTCGCGTCGCGCGCTTTGTTTAGTGGACGCTCAGCTCGGGCGCGGTGCCAAGGCGTTCGTAATCCTCGGCGATCTGCCGAATCTCGTCGGCGATCTTCGAATCAAAGGTATGCTTGGCGATCCGCCGATAGCGTTCGGCGATTTGCATGACCTTGATCTCGGTGTCCATGTTCGCGCTCTCGTTGTCGGCCTTTCGCACCTGTCATAACGGTGCGCTGCGACGAAAGCGCGCGTCTTTTCTGTGTCATTGCGGCCGTTGTGTCATTTCTGTGGCAAGCGCCCTCGTGTCATTTTTGTGGTCGGAGATGCGGCCACGAACGCCGAGGGCTTGCGCGTCAGCCGAGAAAGACGCGCGGCAGATAAAGGACGATCGCCGGGAAGGCGAGAACGAGGCCGAGACGCGCGAAGTCGCCGGCCCAGAACGGAATGACGCCCCAATAAATCTGCTTCAGCGGGACTTCGGGAAGCAGCGATTTGAGGACGAAGATGTTGAGGCCGAGGGGTGGGTGCAACACGCTCATCTCGACCGTGATGACGAGGACGATGCCCCACCAGATGAGATCGAAGCCCAAAGCGCTGACGATCGGCACGAAGATCGGCACCGTCAGAAAGATCAGCGCAAAGCCCTCGATGAACATGCCGAGAAGGACGTAAAATCCCATGATCACGAGCACGATCTCGATCGGCTTCGCATGAAGGACGTTGATGAAGCCGAGCACCGCCTCCGACATGCCGGAGATATTGACGAATTGGTTGAGGACGAGCGCGCCCAAGATGACCGCGAACACCATTGCCGTCGTGATCGCCGCGTCCATCAGCGATTCATAGAAGATTCGCCAGCTCATCTTGCGGCGAAGGATGGCGAGGAGGAGCGCGCCGGCGGCGCCGATGCCGCCGGCCTCGGTCGCGGTGAAGACGCCGAAGGTTATGCCGCCCATCACCAGAAGAAAGAGCGCGAGCACGCCCCAGACCTTGTAGAGGCCGCGCCAGCGCGCGATCCAATCCGCGCGGTTTGCGGGCGGCCCCGCGGCGGGCTTAAAGAAGGTCACGATGCGGATCACGGCGAAATAGACGCCGATCGACGCCAACACCGGGCCGATCGCGGCGATGAAAAGTTTGGCGATATCCTGCTCGGTCAGGAGGCCGTAGACGATGAGCGCGCCGGAGGGCGGCACCAGCATGCCGAGCGCGCCCCCCGCCGCCACCGTGCCCGTGCTCAGCGAATCGGCATAGCGATAGCGTCGCATCGATGGAACCGCGACGCGCGCCATCGTTGCGGCGGTGGCGATCGATGAATGGCAGATCGAGGCAAAGCCCGCGCAGGCGGCGATGGTCGCCATGGCAAGACCGCCGCGATAATGGCCGAGCCAGCGATGGGCGGCGTCATAGAGATCGTCCGACAGCGCCGCGTGGTTGACGAAGCTGCCGGTGAGGATGAAGAGCGGCAGCACCGAGAACTGGAAATCGAGCGCGAGGCCGAGCACTTGTTGGCCGGCCATGGCAAGGGCCGCGCCGAGCCCCGCCGGATGAATGATGGCGAAGCCGAAAAAGCCGACCGTGAACAGGACGATACTCAGCGGCACGCCGGCAAAGAAGCCGATCAGCATCACGACGAAGCCGGCGAGCGCCGTGGTCATTCCGGCCCGGCCTCGCCGTCCGCCGCCGCGTCGCCCGCATTGCCGCTGCGCAGCCGGCGGTACAGCAACTCGCCGGCCATCAGCGCCGCGATCAGCGTCAGGACGGCGAAGGCGTAGGCGAAGGGCGCCTCGGGAATATTGAGATAGTTCGTGGTGATGCCCTCGCTGCGCAGCATCTCGCCTTGCAGGAAGATGAGATAGGCGATGAAGGCGAAGCCGGCGCCGGTGAGGCTGAGGACGAAGATGCGCTGCGCGGCGCGCCACCGGCCCTTCAGCATCATGGCGAAGGCGTGGACCGCGATGTGCCGCTGCCGGCGCGTCACCAGCGGCAGGCCGGAAAAGATGATGAGGCCGAGGAGAAAACCCTGAATTTCGGAATCGCCGGCGATCGGGCTGTCGAGGAAATAGCGCGCGATCACGGTGGCGAAGGTCAAGGCCATCATGGAGAAGAGGCACAGCGCGGCGATCGAGCCCAGCACGCGCTCGAGCGCCGAAGGGCGTGCACGCTCCTCGCCCGGTGCCAGGCGCGCCTCAGCCACGGGAGATCATCGACGCTCTCATCGTCCACCGCATTTGCACTGCTCTTGTTCAGTTGCCGGCGGCGGCGATGTCTTGCGCGGTCTTGACGAAATAGTCATAGGCCGCCGGGCCGTCGATACCGCGTTCCTTCGCCGCCGCCAGCCATTCCTGCTTGAAGAAGGACACCTTCGCGCGCGCCGCCGCCATGAATTCGGGGCTCGCATGAATCACCTCGATGTGATTCTTCTCGATGAGCGCGTCGGAACGATTGTCCTGATCGACGAAGCCCTGCGCGGCGCGGCGCGAGAATTCCTCATAAGACGCCTTGTCGATGGCGGCGCGGTCTTGCGGCGACAGGCTTTGATACTTCTTCTCGTTCATGAAGAAGCTGAAGGAGTTGTAGCCGAGCTGCCCGGCGAACAGCGTCATGTATTTGGTGAAGCGCGCGAGCTGGAACGAAATGAGCGAGCCCTTGCCCGTCACCGCGCCGTCGACGATCCCGCCCGACATGTAGTCATACATGCTGTTGGCGGCCTGCGCGGAGACGGGGGTGGCGCCGAATGCCTCGATCGCCGCCTTGATGTGCGGCGTACCCACCCAGATTTTTAGGCCGCGGAAATCGTCGAGCTTGGCGATCGGCCGCTTGACGGTCTGCACCGTATTGCCGCCATTGACCCAGATGCCGAGCAGCTTCACGCCCTTATACTCGTGCACCTTCGCGAAATATTTCTCCTGCGTGCGCCAGATCGCCACCGTATCGGCGACGGAATTGGGCGCGACGAAGGGAATCTCGGCGACAAAGGGCAGCTTCACGCGCTCGCGCAAATAGTCGTTGGGGGTGAGCGCCACATCGGCGATGCCGCTCGTCACCATCTCCCATTGCCGCGCGAGCGGCGCCATGCTTGCGGCGGGGATGACGATCTTGATCCGCCCCTGGGATTCGCGCTCCACCGCGTCGGCCCAGGGCTTGTAGACGCCGATGAAGAACGACGAAGCGCGCGGCATCACCACGTTCATGGTGAGAGTCGCGTCGGCCGCGGCGCGCGGCGCAGCGCATCCGAGACTGCCGGCGAGAGCGGCGGCTCCCAACGCGATGGAGATGACGGCTCTCGACATTGAATCTTCCTCCCCGATCTTCTTTGCTTTGATGAGAAGCGTATTCGACCGTGCCGCGCTTGTCGAGCGCAACGAGCACGGCGCCGCGCCGCGCGGCGGCGCCCCAGCGATTTTTCCGTTGACCCGCCCGCGGGCGCGCGCCCAAGCTTGGCCCCCCGCGTGGCAAGGAGCGGAGCGATGATCATCGACGTCTATAATCACTTCATGCCGAAGCCGTTTCTCGACCGGCTCGCCGATCTCATTCCGGGGCATGTCGTCTTGAAGGCGTTTCCACGCCTGCGCACGCTGTGGGATGTCGAGGCGCGGCTGAAGCTGCTCGATCGCTTCGGCGATTACGCGCAAATCCTCTCGCTCGCCAATCCGCCGATCGAGCTGCTCGCCGGGCCGGAGCACACGCCCGAGCTCGCGCGCATCGCCAATGACGGCTTGGCCGAGCTCTGCCGCGCCCATCCCGACCGCTTTCCCGCGTTCATTGCATCGATGCCGATGAACAATGTTCCGGCGTGTCTGCAAGAGATCGAGCGCGCGGTCGGAACGCTCGGCGCGCGCGGCATCCAGGTCTTCACCAATGTCGCCGGCACGCCGCTGAGCGCGCCCGAGTTCCGGCCGATCTTCGCGCGCATGGCGCAGCTCGACCTGCCGATCTGGATCCACCCGATCCGCGGCCCGCAATTCGCCGACTACACCAGCGAAAGCCAATCCGAGGCCGAAATCTGGTTCACCTTTGGCTGGCCTTACGAGACCACGGCGGCGGTGACGCGGCTGATCTATTCCGGCATTTACGACGAGTTGCCCGGCCTCAAGATCATCACCCATCACATGGGTGGGATGATTCCCTATTACGCGGGGAAGATCGGGCTCGGCTTCAGCCAGATTTTCTTCGGCACCACCGATCGCAATCCCGCTGCGGAGCAGGCGGGGCTGAAGCTCAAGCCGGTCGAATACTTCAAGAAGCTTTACGCCGACACGGCGCTCAACGGCAACATCGCGGCGACGCAATGCGGCCACGCCTTCTTCGCGACCGACCATTGCCTCTTCGCGACCGACGCGCCCTTCGATGCCGAGCAGGGCAACGCGCTCATCGGCGGCACGATCGAGGCGGTCGGCGCGCTGCAGACCTCGGCACGCGATCTGGCGCAGATCCGCGCGGAGAATGCCCGCACGTTGCTGCGGTTGCCCTGACCGCCGGCTTCGCCCCAAACCTCGCCGCTGTACTCGCGCAAGAGCGCATCCGGCCGCATCACACCGCTCCTCATTGGCTCTCGAGCGTGTAGAGATCGTAGCGGCCGACGCTGCGCTTGAATTTGTATCGCGACCAGATCGTTCGAAAACGCGGATCTTGCATCAGCCAGGTCGGCAAATCGATCCTGAATGCTTCCATACTGTAGCATGGTGCGACTGAGGCGTCGGCGCACCGTTCGACGAATACGATTGGGGGGCGCCACCGCTCAAAATCCTTGTCAACGGCGTTTCGCACATAGGCAGCGAGCCGGTCGGCACGTGCGCGATCGCGGGTTTGAGGCGCGTTCTTGCCCTCAAAGATGCTCTCGAGCATCCACAAGCCGTTGAAGCGCGACGCCCAGCGCCAATCGTGGCGCATGATGAGATCAAACAAAACGGGATCGAACCCATCCGGCGTCATCTCGTAGATCGGTGCGCCCGCGGGAAGGGGCCCGATTGCCGCGTCGTCGGCCGCTTCTTCGGCAATGAGGGAGGTAAATTTCGGGGGCACGGTTCGGTAGGCGAAAGCGGCACCGATGAGGGCGCCTATAACCGCCAAGGCGAGCGTCGCGCCTTTCGTCATTTGAAGCGAGCGCTCGGGGCTGTCGGCCAAGCGAAGAAGAGCGTCGATGGCGATGACGAGAGCGCCAAGGTTGAAGAAAATCATTGCCGGCAGAATCAAATATTCGCCGGCCTTGTGTTGAACAACATACGCGCCGAGTGCCGCGCAGCCGGTCGTCAGAATGCTGGTGACCAGCGCTTCGTGGCGAAGGTAGCGGCGCGATACCGCGTACAGCGCGGCAAGGACGAGGAGCTTCAGCAGCCGAGCAACCGGATAGGCGAGGCTCAGAAGCGGGACCCGGCCCCAATCGAGATAGGCATTCCAATCGAGCGGCAAGACCTTGAACAGATAGTCCGGCGTGAAAACGAGGACGGCGGCGCAATAGGCAAGGCAACCCAGCGTGACGGCGATGAACTCGGTTCGGATCGCGAGGGCGGCCGCCCGAAGGCGCCAGAAAGCAAGCGCTTCCAGCGCGGCGATTATCAGGACGTGATGCGGCTTCAAGCAGACGGCGATGGCGGCGAGGAGACCGATCGCGGCTGCCTCCCAGCGGCGAACCTGCTGCCTCTCGAGCCGAGTCGCCGTCAGCGTCACATACGGCATGATGAGGATTGCCAAAAAATGCTCGCGTTGGCCAAAGGCAAACAGGGGTGGAACATAAACGACGAACACGTACAGCAACGCGACGAGCAGCCAACGACTGAGGCGATCGACGCCGGGACCTTCGAAGCGCCGAACGAGGCTCACCGACCACGCGATCGAGCCGGCAATGGCCGCGGCCAGGACGAGCTTGAGCGCGACGATCGACGTGACGCCAAGGACATGGCTGAGCGACACAGCGATCGCCGAGACCCAGATGATCAGCGGCGGATCGACATCGACCAACTCACGGCCATAAAGCTGCGCGCCCGCCAGCCAGCGGCTCGCCACGTATAGATACCAAGAGGGGTCGTCCCAGAGCGGCTGCAAGACGAAGATTGCGACGCTCAGCCCGAGCATCGCGCCGCCGATAACCGGCCAAGCGAGCGCGAGACCCCGCCCGCCGGCGCGCGCGATCGCAGCGCGCCGGCCGGCGGCGGTTATGTCAGCCATGTTGGAGGAGGTCGAGCGCGACCTCCTTGCTTGCGAACAGAACGCTCGAAGCGAGGACGTGATCGCCGTAGTCGCGCGCCGGAACGACCGCTCGTTGGCTGCGATTGTTCAGCAGCAGCAACATCGTCGTAAGGGTCGATACGATGGCTTGGAACATGAGGATGACGACGCCGAAGACGACGGTCGTCGCCCAGCCGGGCGTCGCGAGATCGGTGAACAAGCGAATCGCCACGATCGCCGTTATCGCGACGGCGCTCAGCAGCGCGAGACCGCCGGTTGCGATCAGCATGCGCACGAAGATCGCGTCGCTATAGACCGAGATGCCGCTCATGCCGTGAACGATGAGAGAGACGTAATTCATCTTCGAGGTGCCGGCGTAGCGCGGGCCGCGATCCGCCGGAAAGTGGACGATCGGCACCCGCGAGCGCAGCAAGGCCGCCGGAAGATTGTTCCAAAGATCCGCGGTCATGACGAGGCGCTCGGCATAGCCTCGCGAAATGAGGCAAAAATTCCCGAAATTGATGTTCGCGCCCGTGAGGATGGCGAAGGTCATTTTGTAGAGCGCGTAAAGGAGCTTGAAGAGGGCGGAGGTCGCGCGCAGCCGCCGTTCGGCGACGACTGCGAACTCGGTCAGTCCGCTCGCGGCATCAAGGAGCCGCGGGATGTCGCGCGGACGGTCTTCGCCATCTGAATCCATGACGACGAACGCATCCGCATCCGTCTCCGCAACCGCCCGCGAGAGACCGACCGCGATGGCTCGCTGATGTCCGACATTGGCGCCAAGCTTGAGGATTTCGACCCGGCTCAGCGTCGTAAAATGTTTCGGATGCCGCAAGGTCGGCGGGAGGGAATCGGTCGACCCGTCATCGACCCCGATCACCGAGATTTTGAATGCCAATGCAGCGCAGGCGGAACCGATGTCGTCCAGCAGCCTCTCAAACGAGTCCCAGTCGTTAAAAACCGGCACTACGATTTGGAGTTTTTTGGCCGCCATGGCTTTGAATTGACGAGGATCTGTGACGCCGAATCTTTCAGGAAAACGAACACTGCCGACCTCGTTAGCATAGACAGCCGATTCTTGTCTATATTTTATGGAGCCGTGGAGCCCTTTTTCGCCGAGCAGGGGTCCCATTGACAGCCGAATTGACTTCGGGCCCTCGGCGGGCCCTCAGGACTCGAGCAGGAAATTTCCCGCTTCGGTCTGCTCCGGTGCCGCTTGCGCATCGAAGCGGACGCCGACCGGGTCCGTGCCCGCGGCAACCGCCTCGACCTGCTGCAGGAGGAAGCGGCGCAGCATGACAAGGCCCTGATCGGTCGTGGCGAGATGCTCTTCCGAATGGAGGGTGATCGGACCTTGCCCGGTCTGCGCCTCGAAATCATCGGGATATTGCTGATGCTGCGCCGCGGTCATCTCGTCCCAGCTCATGCCGCCGGGCCGGGTGAAGGCGCGGCTCCAGCCCGGCTTGCGCTTCAGCGCGGCGTAGAGCATGTGATGGGTGTCGTCGACCGGCAGCAGCCAGCTCATCGATTCGCTTTTGCCGTAGCGCGAGATTCCCGGATCGGGCACGAGCCGCATGGTCGGCAGCACGCCCTCGACGATGCGCAGCAAAGTCTTGCCGTTCTCGAGCTTGCGGCGCGACATGGTCTTGACGCCGCGCTCGGTGCGCTCCCAGGTGATTTGCGGCATGCGGCTCATCAGTTCGACGAATTGCGTGCCGCTGTTGGAGCCGTGCAGGATCGGCACATGGAAATGGTCTGGCACATTGTCGAAATGATGCGTCCAGTTGCAGGGGATGAGCTTGGGCCCGCTCTGAATATGATCGTCGGCGACGATCGTCTCGTCGCTCTCGCACGCTTCGAGCACATCCCAGCGCGGCAGCGCCGGCTTCTTCTCGGGCGGCCCCATATAGGCGAAGATCAGGCCGTAGCGCTCCTCGACCGGATACCAGGGCTGCCGGGCATTGTCGCGATGACGCCCGCCCTCCGCTTCGCAGGGCTGCTCGAGGCAGCGGCCTTCGGCATCGAACAGCCAGCCGTGATAGCAGCAGCGGATGCCGCGCTCCTCGACCTTGCCGTAGTAGAGCGTGGTGCCGCGATGGGCGCAGCGCGGATAAAGCAGCCCGGGACGGCCTTTGCCGTCGCGGAAGAGGATCAAATCCTCGCTCAAGGCGCGAATGGCCTTGGGACGCGTCGTCGCATCGCTGCTGAGGCCGACCGGGTGCCAATAGCGGCGGAGCAGCGTGCCCATCCTGGTCCCGGGCGCCGTATCGGTGAGATCTCGGTTCACAATGCCCGGCCGCCGGCCGTAAGCCGTGCCTTGATCGACCATTTCGCTCGTCGCCATCGCCTCCTCCCGCTGCCGAGGATGAAGCGATTATTCCGATGCCGCGCCCGACCCGTCAAATACCCAATGCGACGCGGGATCGGCTAGGATCGCCGCGATGGCGCGCGGGCGAGCTTTGATCGTGGGCGGATCGGTGGGCGGCCTGCTTGCCGCGCATTTCCTGCGCGCGGCGGGGTGGGACGTCTCAGTGGTTGAGCGCAGCACCGGTGTGCTGGCCGATCGCGGCGCCAGCATCGGCACGCGCGACGAGCTCTTCGCCGCCCTGCGCCGCATCGGCATATCGCTCGATCCCTCGGCCGGCGTCGCTGCGCACTCGCGCATCTGTCTCGATCGGAACGGCAGCGTCGTCGCCGAATTGCCGATCGCGTCGGTGAGCAGCGCCTGGGACCGGATCTATCGCCCGCTCCGCGCCGCGCTGCCGGACGAGACCTATCGCCCCGGCCTCCGCGTCGAGCGGGCCGATCCGGGGTCGAACGGCGTGACCGCAATCTTCGCCGATGGAGGGCGCGAGGAGGCCGATCTGCTGATTGCAGCCGACGGCATTCATTCGACCCTGCGCCGGCAATTCCTCCCCGAGGCCGAGCCGCGCTACGCAGGCTATGTTGCGTGGCGCGGCGTGATCGAGGAAAGCGCGCTCACGCGCGACGAGCATGAGACGCTCTTCGGGCGCATGTGCTTTTGCTTGCCCGAAGGCGAGCTGCTGCTGGCGATCGGCATGCCCGGGCGCGATGCGGATACGCGGCCGGGGCGGCTGCGCTACTACTGGATCTGGTTTCGCGCCGCCGATCGCGAGCGCGGCTTGCCGCTGCTGTGCACCGACGAGACCGGCCATTGTCACGGCACCTCGATTCCGCCGGTGCTGGTGCGGCGCGCGGTCCTCGCCGAATTGCGCGCCGCCGCCGAGGCGCGGCTGCCGCCCCTCCTCGCCGCGATCATCCGCCGGACGGCGCAGCCTTTCCCGCACGGAATTTTCGATTTCGAATCGCCGCGACTCGTCTTCGGGCGTGTCGCGGTGCTGGGCGATGCCGCCTTCGTCGCGCGACCGCATGTCGGCGCCGGCGTCACCAAGGCGGCGCTCGATGCGCAAAGCCTGGCAGCCGCGCTCGATGCCGAAAGCGATATCGCCGCCGCGCTCGCGCGCTACGAGGCCGAAAGCCTCGCCTTCGGCCGCGCGCTCGTCGCTCGGGGCCGCCATTTGGGGGCCTATCTCGAAGCGCGCTCGAGCCCGTCCGCCGAGACCCACATAGACGAGCGCGACCCCGCGACCGTGCTCGCCGAGTACGGCTCGGCCGGGCGCTGATGCTCAATGCGCGGGCGCCAAGCGGTTCGGGGCCTCGTCATGTCGAAACGCGAAGGCTGACATGAGCGGCGCGTCGTTGAAGCGGCGGGGCCGCGTCGGCATACTCCCGCCGCCATGACCCCCTCAGACGTCGAGAGCGCCGAAGCGCTCGAGCCGATCGCGGTTGCCGCGCCTCGCCGCGCGCCCGGAGCCGAGACCGCCGCTTTCGCAATACTCGGCGCGCTGAGCTTCTGCCATCTGCTCAACGACATGATCGCCTCGCTGGTGCCGGCGATCTATCCGATCTTCCGCGATGTGTTCCAGCTCGA
>DATNGG010000169.1:0-33290 GCA_035605975.1 Allostellaceae bacterium
CAAATACACGCCCTATGACGCGCCGAAGGAAGAGCTCTTTAAGCTGCGCGACTTTTTGGGATTCCAGCGCAACGTCATCGTCCAGGCGAGCTGTCACGGCACCGACAACACCGCGACCATCGACGCGATGCTCAATTCGAAGGGCATGGCGCGCGGCATCGCGGTGGTGAAGCCGAGCGTCGCCGAGAGCGAGCTGAAGGAGATGGACAAGGCCGGCATGCGCGGCGTGCGCTTCAATTTCCTGCCGCGGCTGGTCGATGCGACACCGCACGAGGTCTATCTCGGCGTTGCCAAGAAGATCGCGCCCTTGGGCTGGCACACGGTCGTTTATTTCGAGGCGCCGAGCCTGCCGACGATCACGCCGTTCTTGGAGGCGCTGCCGACCACCATCGTGCTCGACCACATGTCGATCCCCGATGTGAAGAAGGGCGTCGACCACGCCGACTTCCAGGCTTATCTCAGGCTGCTCGACCGGCAGAAGAAGATTTATGTCAAGGTCACCGGGCCGGAGCGCATTTCCGCCAAGGGCCCGCCTTACGACGATGTCGTGCCCTTCGCGCGGGCGATCGTCGAGCGCTTTCCCGACCGCGTGCTCTGGGGCACCGATTGGCCACACCCCAACATGACCTCGCACATGCCGGATGACGGCACGCTGGTCGACATGATCCCGAAATTCGCGCCGACCGCCGCGCAGCAAAAGGCGCTTCTGGTCGACAATCCGATGCGGCTCTATTGGGGGAACTGATATGGCCGAGGAAGCTTATGAAGATATCCCGGGCACGCAAGTTTTCGATGCCAGGCGCTCGCGCAAGGGATATTGGCTCAACATGTTCTGCATGTCCCTGATGAAGGACGAGAACCGCAAGGCGTTCAAGGCGAACGAGGCGAAATATCTCGACGAGCACTTTCCCCACGTTTCGCCGGAGCAGCGCGAGGCGATCTTGAAGCGGCAATGGAACCGCATGCTCGAGCTTGGCGGCAACATCTATTACACCTCGAAGCTCGGCGCGACCGACGGGCTCTCCTTCCAGAATCTCGCCGCGCTGATGACCGGCTCGACGCAAGAGCAATATGCGGCGATGATGGTCGCGGGCGGCCGCTCGCCCGACGGCAATCGCAGCAAATCGGAGTGGAAGAGCCGTGGCTAAGCTTCTCGCAGGTGTCACCACCTCGCATGTGCCAGCGATCGGCGCGGCGCTCGACAATGGCAAGAGCGGCGAGCCCTATTGGCAGAAGGTCTTTTCCGGCTACGAATTCTCGAAGAAGTGGCTGGCGGAGCTGAAGCCTGATGTCGTGTTCCTGGTCTATAACGACCATGCCTCGGCGTTTTCGCTGGAGGTGATCCCGACCTTCGCCCTGGGCTGCGCCGAAAGCTTTCCGATCGCCGATGAGGGCTGGGGACCGCGCCCGGTGCCGGCGGTCGAAGGCCATCCCGATCTCGCCTGGCATATCGCGCAATCGACCATCCTCGACGAGTTCGATATGACCATCGTCAACAAGATGGAGGTCGATCACGGGCTGACCGTGCCGCTCTCGCTGATGTGCGGCCAGCCCAAGCGGTGGCCGTTCAAGGTTATCCCGCTCTGCGTCAACGTCATCCAATACCCGCCGCCGACCGGCCATCGCTGCTTCATGCTGGGCAAGGCGATCCGCAAGGCGATCGATTCCTTTCCGCAAGATTTGCGCGTCGTGATCTTCGGCACGGGCGGCATGTCGCATCAATTGCAGGGCCCGCGCGCCGGCTTCATCAATTCGAAATTCGACAACGCCTTCCTCGATCGCTTCGCGAAGGACCCGCAATCCCTCGTCAAGATTCCGCATGTCGATTATATGCGCGAGGCCGGGTCCGAGGGCATCGAGCTCGTCATGTGGCTGATCGCGCGCGGCGCGCTCGATGACGCAGTGAACGAGGTTCACCGCTTTTACCACGTGCCGGCCTCCAACACGGCGGTCGGGCATTTGATTCTCGAAAACCAGCGCTAAAGGGAAGAGCCCATGAAAATCTGTCTCGCCGGCCAGGGCGCGTTCGGCATCAAGCATCTCGAGGCGATCCAGAACATCCCCGGCATCGAGGTCGTCACCTTGGCGGGAGGCCGGCCGGCCGGGACCGAAGAGGTCGCGAAGAAGTGGAAGATTCCCCACTGGACAACCGATCTCGGCGAAAGCCTGAAGCAGCCCGGCGTCGAGGCGGTGATCCTCGCGAGCCCCACCCAGGTCCATGCCGCGCAGGCGATTCAATCCATGCGCGCCGGCAAGCATGTGCTGATCGAGATCCCGATCGCCGATACGCTGGCCGATTCCGAGGAGATCCAGAAGGTCGCGGAGCAGACCGGCGTCATCGCCATGGGTGGGCATGTCCGCCGCTTCAATCCGAGCCATCAATACGTGAAAAAGAAGATCGAGGCCGGCCAGTTCAAGATCCAGCAGATGGACGTGCAGACCTATTTCTTCCGCCGCACCAACATGAACGCGGCCGGCCAGCCGCGCACCTGGACCGATCATCTTCTGTGGCACCATGCCTGCCACACCGTCGATCTCTTCCAGTGGCAAACCGGCGGCGAGCTGCCGACCGTCGCGCATGCGATCCAGGGGCCGATGCATCCCGAATTGAAGATCGCGATGGATATGAGCATCCAGCTGAAAGCGCGCTCGGGCGCGATCCTGACGCTCTCGCTCTCCTTCAACAACAATGGGCCGCAGGGCTCGTTCTTCCGCTATATCGGCGACACCGCGACCTACAAGGCCTATTACGACGATCTGTCGGACGGCAAGGACCAGGTGATCGATCTCTCCAAGGTCGATGTGTCGATGAACGGCATCGAGCTGGAGGATCGCGAATTCTTCGCCGCCATCAAGGAAAAGCGCGAGCCGAAATCGAGCGTCAAGCAATGCCTCGACGCGATGCGCACCCTGCACAAGCTCGAGCAGGAGATGAAGGCCGAGCGCTGAGCGCGGCTTAGCGCGCCGCCTCGGCGGCGATGAGCTGATCCATCAGGCGGCGCGCCTGCACGCCGCCCCAATCGGCATTGACGTTGACCTGGGGCGCCGCCTCGTTGAGCTCGATCGAGCGCTGCTGCGCCTCGAGGATGTCTTTGTCCTCGTCGAAAGCCGTCGTGACGGTCTTCAAGAAGAACTCGGAGCGCGCGGTGTTGGCCTGGTCGAAATCGCGGGCATTGACCCAGAAATAATGGCAGCTGCGCTCGGTCTCGGGGGTGATCGCGTTGAGGATCATCACCCGGCGCTGCATCGGCGCGTTGCGCCCTTCGACTGGCACCGCGTCGCGCGTCGGGATGTCGATCCAGATATTGGAGGCGGGGGTGAAGGTGATGAGCTTCGTCTGATCGACGATCGGCGCGAATCCCAGGCTTTTCATCGAAGGCGGACAGGAAATGCCCGGTGCATCGCGGGTAACGCGGACGAAATCGTCGCCGCGCTCGAGCTTCAGCTTCGCATTCGTGTCCTCGGTCGAGCCGATGGTCGAAGAATGGACGAAGGCGACATGCGACAGGTCGATGAGATTCTCGACCAGCAAGAGATAGTTTGCCTTGACGTGAAGGCATGCGCCGACCGCGGCCCAGCCCGGATCGTCGTTGTAGTGGAAATCGGGGATGAGGGCGGGATCGGCCTTGTCCTTCTCGCCCATCCAAATCCAGACATAGCGGTGGCGCTCGACGACGGGGTAGGAGCGCACGGCAACGCTCGGCGGAATGCGATCCTGTCCGGGAATGGCGACGCACGCACCCGTGGGATCGAAGGTGAAGCCGTGATAGCCGCATTGCACGGCGTCGCCCAGAATCTTGCCCTTGTGCAGCGGCGCGCGGCGGTGACAGCAGCGATCCTCGAGCGCGACCGGCGCGCCATCCGCGCGGCGATAGAGCATCACCGGTTCTTTCAAGAGAATGCGTCCCAAAGGCGCGCGCGAAACCTCGCGCGATTCCGCGGCGATATACCAGCAATTGCGCAGGAACATGAGGCTCCTCCCGCCGGATGACGGCGGCAAGCCTAGCATGGCGGCGGGAGCCGTGGAAATTCGATCCGCGAGCTTACGCGCGCACTTCCTGGCGCTGGAAGATCACATAGGCCGCGACGAACAGCACGATGACGCCGGCGACGAGGCTGGTCACCTGCGGCCAGACCAGCAGCAGGCTTTGGCCCAGCGGCAGCGGGTTGCCCAGGACGGCGCCCTGGAGCTGGTCCATGAAGACCGGCCCAAGCGCACGGGTCGAGGGATGCAGCACGCCCAAAAGCGATTCGCCGAAGAGGGTGTTGGGCGAGAGCCGCGCCAAGGTCTGCTGCAAGACGATCTGCTCATAGCTCGGCCCGACCATGAGGCTCAGCGGCGTCGTCGGGAAGATCGCCTGGGTCAGGAACCGCGTCAGCAGCGGCCATAGCACGCTCATCAGCAGCCACAGGCCCAGCGCCACCAGCGCCGAGGTCGCGGCCGCGCGAAAGATCACCGAGCACAGAATCGCGACCGCGAGCCACAACCCGCCATAAGCGAGCGAGACGACGAGGAAGGCGATGCCGCGCAGCACTTCCTCGCCGGTCGGCGGCACGCCCAGGGTCAAAAGCCCCAAGCCGATGATCAGCAGCCACAGCGTGACAAGCGCCACGCCCAGCGTCGCCAGCCCGGCGAGGAATTTGCCGAGGAGCAGCGCGTCGCGATAAACGGGCTGCGCCAGGATGCGGCTCATGGTGCGACGGTTGAACTCGCCATTGATCGCATCGAAGCCGAGGCCGATCGCGACGAGCGGGATCAGGAAGCCCAGCACCGCCATGAAGGAGGGCAGCGGATCATGGGCGTCGGTGAAGAGCCGCAGGAACAGAAACGGGTCCTGCGAGGTGGTGGTCTTCAAATCCTGGATCGCGGTGAAGATCGCGCCAATCCCGGTGAGGAGCACGAGCCATTCGAGCACGCGCATCCGGCCGCTGCCGAGATGGTCGGCGAATTCCTTCAGAAAGACGGTGCCGCATCCCGTCCAGATCGAGCCGCTACGCCGTGCCATGGGCGTCCTCGAAATAGTGGCGGTAGATCGTATCGAGGCTCGGCTCGACGTGATCGAGCCGCATCAGCGCGCCGCCCGCGGCGATGATCGCCTGGCTCAGCGCCGCGCGCACATCCTCCCGCGCGACGATGCGGAACTTGTGCTCGCCCGCGGCGGCGACGCGCTCGACGCCGGCAACGCGCGCCAGCACCGATGCGAGGTCGGGGCCGGTCGCCTCGACCTCCACCGCATAGCCGCCGCCCAGAACCTTCTGCGACAACTCGGCGACCGTGCCTTGCAGCGCGACCTTGCCGTGGCTGAACAGCGCGACGCGGTCGCACACCGCCTGCACGCGGTCGAGGAGGTGCGAGGAGATCAGCACGGCGACACGCTCGGCCTTGAGACCGCGGATCATATCCAAAAGCTCATAGGTCGCCTGCGGATCGAGCCCCGAGGTCGGCTCGTCGAGGATCGCGACATCGGCGCGCTTCATCATCACCTCGGCAAGGCCCAGCCGCTGCCGCATGCCGCGCGAGAAGGTCGCGACCTTGCGGTCGGCGACCGCATCGAGCTGCACGCGCTTCAAGGCCGCATCGATGCGCTCGCGCGCCGCGTCGCGATCGAGCCCCGACAGCTTGGCGGTATAGGTCAAGTTCTGCCGCGCCGTGAGATTGTCGTAAAAGCCGACCGCGTCCGGCAGATAGCCGACGCGGCGCTTCACCTCCAAGGGCTCGCGCATCGGGTTGAAGCCGCCGACATCGATGGTGCCCTCATCCGACTCGGTGAGGCCCAGCAGCATGAGGATGGTGGTCGTCTTGCCGGCGCCGTTGGGGCCCAACAGGCCGAAAATCTCGCCGCGCTCGATCGCGAGATCGATGCCGTCGACCGCGGCGACGCGGCCGTAGAATTTCTTCAGCCCCCGGGCCGCTATGACGGTGTCGGCCATGCGGCCCCGCCGCCTCAGCGCCGGCCGAAGCGCGCGACGGCGCCGACCGCGATCAGCAAGGCGATGGCGACGATGGCGACGCCGACAATGCCCCAGAGGGTCGAGGTCGAGACCGTGACACGGATATCGGCCGAGCTCGACTGGCTGCCGCTGTCATTGGCGCGCAAGGTCGTCATGTAGTCGCCGGCGACCGCTTTCGAGGATGGCGTCAGCTGCGCCTGGATGTTGATCTTCTGGCCGGGATTGAGCTGCGCGATCTTGTCGGGCTGGAAGCTCACCTTCCAATCGCTCGGCGGCGACGCGCTGAGCGCGATCTCCTGCGCCGGTGCGCTGCCGTCATTGCTCAAGACCAGCGCGACCGGCGAGGTGGTGCCGGCGACGGCGGAGGTCGACAGCCGCCCATCTTCGCCGGTGAGCGTCAATTGCGGCTGGCCGGTGATGTCCATCATCATCGAACCGTCGGCCTTCGTTCCGTCCGCCGAGACCTCGATCGCGACCGGATAGGACCCTGCCTTGGCGTCCGCCGGCGGCTGCACGTTGACCTTCAGATCCTTGTCCTTGCCGGCCTCGATCGGAATCGAGGCGATCTGCTGCGAGCCATAGGCCTCGGTGAAATTGGTGGTGAAGCCGCGCGGCGCGTTGGCGGCCAATTTCACAATCAGGTCGCGATCACTCTGATTGGCGATGTTGAACTGAAAGCCGAAGCTGGTCTTGGCGGTGCCGATCAGCGACGGGTTGGTCACTTTGAGCGCAAGCTGCGCGGGCAGCACCTGGCCGATGCTCACATCGATCGGCAGGCTCGCGCTGGTATCCTGCGTCTTCGCACGCAGCGTGATCGTGTGCGTGCCGTTGGTCAGCCCCTCGGGAATCTCGATGCGCAGCTGCAACTGAACGCTGTCGTCGCTGGCGGGCATCGCCGCCGTGATCGGCGCACCGCCGCCGAGGATCGTCGCCTTCCAGCCGGTCGGCACGCCGTCGAGGCTCAGCGTTGCGCGCTGCGGCGGCAGCCCGTAATTCTGCAGCTTCGCCTTGATCGTCGTGGTATGGCCGGCCTGCGCGGTGATCGAGGGATAGTCGGTGGTGAGCCACAGGCCGCGAATATGGGCCGGCTGGTCCGCGGCGAAAGCCGGACCGATGAGCGCCAGAATCAGAAGAGCGCAGGCAAGGAAAGAGCTGCTCAATCGTGGCAAGCGGTGCATCGTGGCGACCCCCGTCTCGGTGTTCTTCTGCGGGCTTGCGCCGCAGCCTCGTCCCTGCGGCGCCGCCAAGCTCTCAAGCGGCCGAAAAAATACTGCCCGCTCTTCGGCGTCAATAGTTAAATCGATGTAATTCACCCCGAGGCGGTGCCGCGAGTTTCGCTCGCCGCCGCACGCAGCGAAGGCCGCGCTTCGGATTTGGCCGACGCAGCCGTAGCCTTTATCTTTGCCGGTCATGATGCTCTTCGCGCGCGCTCCCTCATCGCGAAACGGCGGACCAGGCGGCGCGGGCCGCGCGCGGCGCGTCATCGTCTCGGTGGTGTTGGCGGCGTTTCTCTTGCCGGTTGTCGCCGTCCTTGCCTACCGCTTCGTGCCGCCGCCGATCACGCCGTTGATGGTGATCCGTTGGGCCGGGGGCGCGCCGGTGCGGCAGCGCTGGGTGCCGCTCGCGCGCATCTCGCCGGCGCTCATTCGCGCGGTGGTCGCCTCGGAGGACGAGAAATTCTGTTTTCATCACGGCTTCGACTGGGACCAACTCGGCGAGTCGTGGAAGGAATGGCGCGCCGGTCACGCGCCGCGCGGCGCCAGCACGATCTCGATGCAAACGGCAAAGAATCTCTTTCTCTGGCCGGGCCGCAGCATCCTGCGCAAGGGCATCGAAGCTTATTTCACGGTTCTCATCGAGCTGTTCTGGAGCAAGCAGCGCATCATCGAGACCTATCTCAACGTCATCGAATGGGGCAACGGCATCTATGGCGCGGACATGGCCGCGCGGCTTTATTTCGGCAAGCCGGCTTCCGCCCTGACCCAGCGCGAGGCCGCGCTGTTCGCCGCCGTGCTGCCCAATCCGCGACGCTGGTCGCCGGCGCATCCCGATGCCTATATCGACGAGCGCGCCGCGACCATTCGCGCGCGCATGCCGGCGATGGCGGTGCCGAGCGCCGGCGGCGGCTGCCGCTGAACGCCGATCACAGCAGCGGAAACTCGGGATCGAGGCCCAGGGCGACGCGGCCATACATCGTGCCGTTGACGTCCCAGTTGAGGCCGATATGGCCTTGCGCCGCATGCGCGTCGCGCAGCGCGCGCTGCAGCGGATGGGTTTCGACGATCGCGCTGCCGCCCGCGCCGGCAAAAAGAATATCGACCGCGCGCACGCTCATCTGCACCGCGAAAGCGCCGTCGCGCCGCCAGCGCACTTTCTCGGCCTCTGAGGCAAGCCGGCCCGCTTCCGCGATCGCCATCGCCTCGTCGCAATCCTTCAGCATCAGTGTTTCCGCCGCGTCGACCAAGGTCGCGGCCTCGGCGACGCGCAGCTGCATGGTGGCGAAATCGGCGAGGTGCCGGCCGGAGGCGGTGGCGAGCCGCGCGCGCGTCGCTTGGGTGAATTCCTCGACCGCGCCTTGCGCGATGCCGAGCGCGGTCGCGCCGTTGACGAAGCCGAAGAGCGCGTACCAGGCGAGCTTATAGAGCGCGCCCGTGTTGGCGGCGCTGCCGGGATGCGGTCCGCCCTTGCCGAGGGCCGCTCCGAGGCTGAGATGCTCGGGCACGAAGACATGATCGACGGCCACGTCCTTGCTGCCGGTGCCGGCAAGCCCCATCGCATGCCAATTGTCGATCTCCGTCCAGTCGCGCCGCGGCACGAGGAAGAAGCGCTGCTCGGGGTCTGTCGCTTTGGCGTCCCCGACATTGGCGGCGAGCATGAGCCAGTCCGATGGATCGACGCCGCTCGAGAACGGCCAGCGCCCGGTGAGGCGAAATCCGCCCGGCGCTCGTTCCGCCTGGCCCGCGGGAAAGACGAAGGACGAGCCTATGAGCGCGCGTGGCGATGCCTTCCAGACTTCGTCCTGCGCCGCTTCCGGCCAATAGCCGAGCATCCAATTGTGGACGATGAGATTGTTGAACACCCAGGAGGTCGAGCCGCAGCCGCGGCCGAGCATCGCGCCGATCTCGACGAAGGCGCGAAAGGGCGCCTCGATCCCGCCATAGCGCGCCGGCTGGAACAGGCGAAAGAGCTGCGTGTCATGCAAGACCGCGATGGTTTCGTCGGGCAGGCGGCGAAGCTTCTCCGTGTCGATGGCGCGCGCGCGCAACACCGGCACCAGATCGCGTGCCCGGGCCGTCAGTTCCGCCATGTCGATCTGCGGCATCGTCATTCCTCTCGCGCAACGCAGGCAAGCCGAAGCGGCTCGGCCTGTCAATCGCTTGGGCGGCGAATTTGCGCTATGTTGCCGCGCGAAAACATCAGCGGATTCCCTCGTGCCCGAATCGTCCATCGCCGTTGAACGGCCGCCGGTCTCGACAGTGCGCCGCCGCTGGGTGGTGGGCGCATGCTCGGCAGCGATTTTCATGGTGTCGGTCGAATCCTCGATCGTCGCCACGGCGATGCCGTCGATCGTCGCGGCGGTCGGCGGCTTCGATTACATCAGCTGGGTGTTCGCCGCCTATCTGCTCTCGCAGGCGGTCGCCATCCCGATCTATGGCCGGCTCGCCGATCTCTGGGGCCGCAAATGGCTGCTGGTCTCCTCGACCGGGCTCTTCCTCGTCGGCACGATCCTCTGCAGCGCTGCCTGGGGCATGATCCCGCTCGTGATCTTCCGCTTCATTCAGGGGCTGGGCGGCGGCGGCTTGCAGCCGCTCGCCTTGACGATCGTCGGCGATCTCTACTCACCGGTCGAGCGCGTCAAGATCCAGGGCAATCTCAACGCCATCTGGGGCGTCTCGGCGCTGTCGGGACCGCTGATCGGCGCGTTCCTCACCGCGAGCCTCGGCTGGCGCTCGGTGTTCTGGGTCAACCTGCTTCCCGGCATCGCCACCATCATCGTTCTCGGCGTCGCCTTCCGCGAGCAAAGCCAGAGCCGCCGGCATCGCATCGATTATCTCGGCTCGCTGCTGCTCGTGACGGGCGTCGGCTCGCTGCTGCTCGCCGTCGTGCAATTCGCGCAGCTCGCGCCCGTCACCATCGCCGTGCTCTTTTCGCTGTCGGCGGCAAGCCTCGTACTGCTCGCCTTCTGGGAGCGGCGGGTCGCGGAGCCGATCGTGCCCTTGGAGCTGTGGAACAATCGCATCGTCTCGACCACCAATATCGGCTCGCTCGCGGTCGGCATGGTGATGATGGGCGTCATCGTCTTCATTCCGCCTTATGTGCAGGGCGTCATGGGCCGCAGCCCCGTCGTCTCGGGCTTCACCCTCATCAGCCAATCGCTCGGCTGGACGGTCGTCGGCGCGTTCGCCGGCCGGATGCTGGTGCGCGTCACCTATCGCTCGATGGCGATCGTCGGCGGCGTCTTGCTCGTCATCGGCGCGCTGATGCTGGTCGCGCTGACGCCCGAGCGCGGCGCTGGTTGGGCGTTTGCCAGCGGTGCCTTCATCGGCTTCGGCATCGGCTTTTGCAATACGACCTTTCTCGTCGCCGCGCAAAACGCGGTGCTGTGGAACCAGCGCGGCGCCGCCACCTCGGGCAACATCTTCATGCGCCAGGTCGGTGCCTCCTTCGGCGCGGCGGTGCTGGGCGGCGTCATGAATTGGGGTCTCGCGCATCGCATCCCCGAAGGGCGCGAAGCAATCGACCGGCTGATGGACCCCTCGACCCGTGCCGGCATCGTGCCGGGCGAACTCGAACGGCTCACCCACGCGATCGCCGCCTCGCTCACCACCGTCTACTGGGTCGTCGTGATCTTCGCCGTAATCTCGCTGGCGCTCGCCTTTCTCGTTCCGGCGGGCGAGCGCACGCCGCAGCACGAGGGGTGATTGCGGCGCAGCGCCGCGTTCAGTGTCCGGCGATGAGGCCGAAGGGCACGGTCACCATCAGCATGAGGTTTTCCTCGCCCGGATTCGTCTTGTCGATGCCGGCATTCGAAATGTGATCGAAGGCCGGACCGAATTTGATGCCGTTGTCCATCACATAGTCGAACTCGACGCCGGTCTTGAATTCGATATGCGAGCCGAGATTTTTGCCGCCGCCCTTCTCGTAATCGCCGACCGCCGCGACCGGGATGATCATGAAATGCTTGCCGATCGCGAACTCGGCACGGAAGCCGCCATAGGTGTAGACCGAGCCCTTGGTGGTGACGAAGATGCCGAGCAGCGGCTTGAAAATGAAGAGGCTTTGGCCAAAGCGCAGCTCGAAGCGCGCTTCGGCCGCGGTGTGGTTGTGGAGGAAATCGAAGGCGCCGACGCCGGCGGTGATGCCGAGCTGCGAGTCGGCCCTGGCGCTGCTCCCGGCGAAGAGGAAACACAACGCCGCGCCGGCCGCCAACGCCATCCGGCCGAAATTCCCCCTCATGCCATCCCCCGATGCAGCATCGCTCGGCCCGGCATCTTAGGGCAGGCCGTCGCCCTGGCAAGCGCTAAACCGCCTCAGCGCAGATGCTTCAACCGCTCGGTGGCGCCGACGAGCTGCACGCGAATCCCCGGCTCCATCGCCGAGTGCCCCGCATCCGGCACCACCACATATTCGGCGCCCGGCCAGGCCCGCGCCAATTCGTCGGCGCTGGCGATCGGGCAGACCATGTCGTAGCGGCCTTGAACGATCGTCGCCGGAAGGTGGCGAATGCGGTCGATATGGGCGACCAGATCCGCGTCGGGACCGATCACGTTCGAGCGGAAGTAATGCGCCTCGATGCGGGCGAGGCCCAAGGCCATGCGGTCCTCGCCGAAGGCGGCGACGGTATCGGGGCTCGGCAGCAAGGTCGAGCACGCGCCTTCATAGGTGCTCCAGGCGCGCGCCGCCGGCATGTGGATGGCGGGGCTCGAATCGTTCAGGCGGCGAAAATAGGCGTTGAGGAGATCGCTGCGCTCCTCGGGCGCAACGAAGCCCGAGAAGGCGCGCCATGCCTCGGGAAACACCGTGCGCATGCCGTAGAGGAACCAGTCGATCTCGCTCTGGCGGCAGAGGAAGATGCCGCGCAAGGTCAGCGCGCGCACCCGCTCCGGATGCGCCTCGGCATAAGCGAGCGCCAGGGTCGAGCCCCAGGAGCCGCCGAAGAGCGCCCAGCGTTCGATGCCGAGATGCTGACGCAACGCCTCGATATCGGCGATCAGATGCTGGGTGGTGTTCGATTGCAGCGACCCGAGCGGCGTCGAGCGTCCCGCGCCGCGCTGATCGAACACGACGATGCGGTAATGCGCGGGATCGAAGAAGCGGCGATGCGTTGCGGTCGAGCCGGCGCCGGGGCCACCATGCAGGAAGAGAATCGGCGCGCCATCGGGCTTTCCCGATTGCTCCCAGTACATCGTGTGGATCGGATCGAGCTTGAGCATGCCGGTCGCGTAAGGCTCGATCGGCGCGAACAGATCTTGGCGGGCGAAGGGGACATTCCGATCCATGATCGGCTCAGTCTAGAGTCCTCGCGCGCGAAGGCAACCCCGAGGCGGCGGCGCCCGCTTGCGCCTTATTCTCGACAAATTCCCAAGCGTTCCTACATTCTGTGGCGCAGGCAATCGGATGAGTGACAGACGCATGGCGCGTACCTTGCCGATGGTTGCGTCGGACTGGGCGCTTTTTCTCGATGTCGACGGCACGCTCGTTCATTTCGTGGCGGATCCGTCGACGCTGATGATCCCGCGCGCCCTCGGCCAAACCCTCGCCGAGCTCTCGAGCGCGCTCGCCGGCGCGCTCGCGATCATCAGCGGACGCAGCATCGCCGATCTCGATCGGCTGTTCTCGCCGCTGCGCTTCCCGCTCGCCGGGCAGCATGGCGCGGAGATGCGGCGCGACGGCACGGTCAACATCCTCGCGCCGAAGCCGGAGGCCCTCGCCGCGATCCTCGCGCCGGTCTATGCCTTCGCCGAGCGCCATCCGGCGGTCCGCATCGAGCACAAGGGGATGAGCGTCGCCGTGCATTATCGCGGCGCCGAAGACGCGCGCGAGCCGCTGCGCGCGATCCTCGGCGAGGCGCTTGCGCGCGACGGCGGCGATTACGAGTTGCTGCAATCGCATCTCGCTTTCGATGTGCGGCCGCGCGGCGCGCATAAGGGCTTCGCCGTCGAGTGGTTCATGGGCGCGACGCCCTTTGCCGGCCGCGTGCCGATCTTCATCGGCGACGACCGTACGGACGAGGACGGCTTTGCCGCCGCCTTGGCGCGCGGCGGCCACGCGATCAAGGTCGGCGGCGGTACGAGTGTCGCGCCCTGGCACCTGTCGGGACCCGACGCGCTGTGGCACTGGCTCGAGCGCTCGAAGGCCGCTCTCGAAGGCGCGCCGCGCTCATGACGCGCGCCGAATCCTCTCTCCAACTCGGCGTCATCGGCAACTCCGTCTTGAGCGCGCTGATCGACCGCCATGCGCGCATCGTCTGGTGCTGCTATCCGAGGCTCGACGCCGATCCGATCTTTTGCAGCCTGCTCGACGGCGGCTACGACGCAAGCTCGGGCTTTCTCGATATCGAGATCGAGGGGCTCGCGCGCACCGAGCAGCATTATTTGCGCAACACCGCCATTCTCGCGACGACGCTGACCGACGCGCAGGGCAACAGCGCGCGCATCGTCGATTTCGCGCCGCGCTTTTATCAATACGGCCGCGTGTTCCGCCCGCACATGCTGGTGCGGACGATCGAGCCGATCGCCGGCATGTGCCGCATCCGGATTCGCATCCGGCCGCGCTTTTCCTACGGCGCGACCGAGCCTGCGGTAACGACCGGCAGCAATCATTTGCGCTACATCGCCGGCGGCAGCGCCATCCGCGTCACCACCGACGCGCCGGTCTCCTACATTCACGAAGAGCAATGGTTCAGCCTCGATGCGCCCTTGACGCTGATCCTCAGCACCGACGAGCCCATCGAGGGCGCGACCGCGGCGCTCGCGCGCTCCTTTCTCGAGCGCACCGAGGAGTTCTGGCACGATTGGGTGCGCTATCTCTCCGTGCCGTTCGAGTGGCAGGAAGCCGTCGTGCGCGCCGCGATCACCTTGAAGCTGTGCAGCTTCGAGGAGACCGGTGCGATCGTTGCGGCGATGACCACCTCGATTCCCGAGGCGCCCGGGACGCGGCGGAACTGGGATTATCGCTATTGCTGGCTGCGCGATGCGTTCTTCGTCGTGCAGGCGCTCAACCGGCTCGGCGCGACCCGCACCATGGAAGATTTCATTCGCTACATCACCAATGTCGCGGCGCTCGAGCCGGGGGGGCGGCTGAAGCCCGTCTATGCCGTCGTTCCTGGCGCGAAGCTCACCGAGCGCACCGTGCCTCAGCTCGCAGGCTATCGCGGCGTCGGCCCGGTGCGGGTCGGCAATCTCGCCGCCGACCAGGTACAGAACGACGGCTATGGCGCGGTGGTCCTGGCGGCGGCGCAGATGTTCTTCGACCACCGCCTGCCGCGGCCGGGCGGAGAGAGCCTCTTCCATCGCCTCGAAGCGATCGGCGCGCGCGCGATCGAGGCCGTCTTCGAGGCGGATTCGGGCTTGTGGGAATATCGCGGCCGCAGCGCGATCCACACGCATTCGAGCGCGATGTGCTGGGCGGCCTGCGATCGCCTCGGCAAGATCGCGCAGATGCTGGGCCTCGCCGAGCGGCGCGACTATTGGCGGCTCGAGGCCGACCGCATGCGCGAGGAAATCCTTCGCCGCGCTTGGAACCCGGAGCTCGGTCACTTCGCCGCCACGCTCGACGGCGAGGGTCTCGATGCGAGCCTGTTGCTGCTCCAGGAAATCGGCCTGGTCGCCGCCTCGGATCAGCGCTTCGTTGCGACGCTCAACGCGATCGAGCGCGAATTGCGGCGCGGCAAGCTGCTGCTGCGCTATTCGACCGATGACGGTTTCGGCAAGCCGACCACGGCGTTCCTGATTTGCACTTTCTGGTATGTCGACGCGCTTTGCGCCGTCGGCCGTCTCGCCGAGGCGCGCGAAATTTTCGAGCATGTGCTGTCGCATCGCAACGCGCTCGGCCTCTTGTCGGAGGATGTCGATCCGGTTACGGGCGAATTGTGGGGCAACTTCCCGCAGACCTACTCTATGGTCGGTCTCGTCGTGTCGGCTATGCGGCTCAGCAAGAGCTGGGAGGAGGCATTTTGGCGCGGCTGGTAATCGCTTCAAACAGACTCATTCTGCCGAGCGCGACGGATGCGCGGGCGGGCGGGCTTGCCGTCGCGATGCGCGAGGCGTTGCGCGAGCGCGGCGGCATCTGGTTCGGCTGGAGCGGCGAGACCGAGGAGCAGCCGGCCGAGGCGCCGCGGATCACGACGCGCGGCCGCGTCACCTATGCCGCGGTCGATCTGACACCCGAAGAGCACCGGCTCTATTATCTCGGCCACGCCAACGGAACGCTGTGGCCGCTGTTCCATTTCCGCCTCGGCCTCATGGAATACCGGCGCGACGCGGCGCGGGTCTATCTCGAGGTCAACCGGCGTTTCGCCAAGATGCTGGCGGCGCTGATCCAGCCCGATGATCTCGTCTGGGTGCACGACTATCACCTCATTCCGCTGTGCCAGGAGCTGCGCCGTCTCGGTGTTACCAACCGCGTCGGCTTCTTTCTGCACACGCCCTTCCCGCCGGCCGAAGTGCTGATCGCGCTGCCGCGTCACGAGGCGCTGGTCGAGGCGCTCTGCGCCTATGACCTCGTCGGCTTCCAGACCGAGGACGGCGTGCGCGCCTTCATCGGCTGCGTCACCGAGCTTGGGCATGGGATCGATCTCGGCAACGGCGAGGTCACTGCCTTCGGCCGGCACGCGCGCGCGGCCGCCTTCCCGGTCGGCATCGACACGGCGGGGTTTGCCGCCCAGGCGGAGCATGCCTCGGATTCGCCGGAGACGCGCCGGCTCGACGAAAGCCTCGGCGGCCGCATGCTGATCTTTGGCGTCGACCGGCTCGACTACAGCAAGGGCATCCCGCAGCGCTTCGAGGCGATCGACGCGCTGTTGAGCGATTGGCCCGAGCATCGCGCCAAGTTCAGCTATTTGCAGATCACGCCCTATTCGCGCGGCGAGGTGGCGCAGTATCGCGCCTTGCGGCGCCAGATCGAGCAGCTCGCCGGCGAGATCAACGGCCGCTATGCCGAGTTCGACTGGACCCCCATCCGCTACGTCAATCGCAGCTTCTCGCGCCAGACCCTCGCCGGCTTCCATCGCCGGGCGCGCATCGGCCTCGTGACGCCCTTGCGCGACGGGATGAATCTCGTCGCCAAGGAATTCGTCGCCGCGCAGAACCCGGAAGATCCGGGCGTGCTGATCCTGTCGCGCTTCGCCGGCGCGGCGCATGAGTTGGGCGCCGCGCTGCTGGTCAATCCGATCGACGCCGACGAAATGGCGGCCGCGATGCGCCGCGGCCTCGACATGGGGCGCGAGGAGCGCAGCGAGCGCTGGCGCAGCATGATGGAGGTCTTGACGCGCAACACCGTCGCGACCTGGTCCTCGGGATTTCTCGCGGCGCTTGCCGCAACGCCGCGCCCGGCGGGCTATTCCCCGCGCCGCGGCGGCGCCGAATCGGGCTCCGCTCAATCCGCCGAGGGCGGGCCGGACGGGCTGCTCATCAAGTTCTGAGCGAGCGGCGCCGGGCGGAGCGCCGGGCGCGGCGCGCTGCGCCGCAGATTGGCGGGCTTCAGGCGCAAGGCGCGCTGCTCGACGAGATGCCAGGAGAGGAAGGCGACTGCCGCGGTCAGCGGCAAGGCGAGAGCGAAGAGCTTGGGCCAGGCCAGCGTGCCGCCATGGAGGCGCGTCAGCCATTGCTCGATCGGCCAGCCATAGATGTAAAGCCCGTAAGAGAGATCGCCGAATCGCGCCGCGGGCAATACCGGCAGCCAGCGCGCGAAAGCGAGATAGATGACGAGATAGCTGCCGAAAATCGGGAACAGCAAGATGAGGGCATGCAGCCAGGCGCTGATGACGAGGCCGGCGAAGGCTGCGAGGGCGATGGCGCCGTTGAGGATCGGCCGGTCGCGCAAGCGATATAGCGCCATGCCGGCGGCGAAGAAGGGCAGGAGCCACAGCGCCGAGCCGATGAAATACTCGCTCGAGGCGGTGTCGAACCACAATCCGCCGATCCCGAGCAGCAGAAGCGGCACGATGACGCGCAGCCGCAGCGCGCCCACCACGCCGAGGGCGCAGAGCATAAGATACATCGCGACCTCGCTCGGCAGCGTCCAGAGCGGTCCGTCGATGACGCTGCCGGCGCTATAGCCCGAGAAGGCGACCCCCGGCAGCGTGTTGGCCGGGAGGATCATCGCGAAATTGCTGACGACATAGCTATAAGGGCCGAGGCTGCGCAGATAGGCGGCGAGCGGCAGATCGGTGACGAGCGGTCCCATCACGAAAGCCGAGACCACGAGACAGGCGAGCAGCCCCGGATAGATGCGCAGGCCGCGCTTGGCGAGGAAGCGCAAGGGCGAGCCGGTCGCCTCGAAGCTCTGCGCGACGAGATAGCCGCTGATGGTGAAGAACACGAAGACGCCGGCCACGCCCAAGACGGTCTGGCCGCCGGTCGCCCAATAAAGCGGCTCCGGGTCTTGCGTTCCCTCGCCGATCAAGAAGGCATGCGAGAAGATGACGCTGATCGCGGCAACGAGCCGCAAGGCGTCGAAATTGTTATGTCGCTCCACCGACCGACCCCTTCCCGCGAGAGAGCAACGAAGAGCGCGCGGGCGCGGCTGTCAATGTCGAATTCGCGCCGGGATCGCTCGATCCGGCTCAGTCGGTGTGGAGGTCTCCGACCACGCCTTCGCCCCGCCAATCCTGCCGCTCGATCCGGCTGGTGTCATGGCGCTGGTCGCCGCTGCGCGCGGGATCGCGCTTCGCTGAGGTGCGGTCGGCGTCGTTCGCTCTTTGGGAGGGTTGAACCCGACTCGGTGTCGTGCTCATGCATTACTCCATCGCGACCCTGTTGGACGGGAAGCATCGGGACGAGTCTGATCGTCTGACCCTTAAAGATAAGATGACCGAAAGAGATTGCGAGGGGATTATCGCTGTCGAGCGATGATGCGAGCAGGCACCGTCGCTTCGCAGGCGCAAAAGCATCGCCCGCTTGGTGCAGCGCACAAGTGGGTCTCGCCGCCGCGCCTTGCGGCAAATCGCGCTGTCCGCGGCAAGGCGACGCGCAGCGTGCGGCGCAACACGCATGGCGCTCGGAGGCAAAATGCCGCAGATATTTTTGCCGGCGCGCCTCTCGCGGCATCGGCCGCGGCGGCGCGGAGCAGGGTTAGCGAAACAGCGCTTGCCTTGCGCGCTGCCGCATGGCGTGGTGCGCGTCATTCGAAGATGGAGGCCGATGTGGCGGTGGTGGACGAGCCGCGCGCGAAACTCACGCTGAAACAGTTATTCGCCGTCTTCTTTAAGGCAGGCTGCGCCTTCGGCGGCGGCCTCGGCGTGCTCGGCCTGTTGCAGGAGCAGCTTGTCACCTTGCGCCGGCTGCTGTCCGACAAAGAGCTCATGACGCTGTGGAGCATCGGCCGCATCATGCCGAGCGGCACGATGACCGCGGTCGCCGTGGCGGTCGGGCACCGCCTCGCCGGCTTTCCCGGCACGGTGGTCGCGCTCGTCGCGATGATCCTGCCGGGATTCATCTGCGTCGTGGTGCTCACCATCGCCTATGGCTGGCTCGCGCATGGGCCGGTGCTCGATTATATCGATGCGACCCTGCTGCCCGCCGCGCTCGGCATCATCGTCGTCTCGGCGGTTCGCCTGGGACGGCCGATCTTTCGCCCCTCGCTCGATCTCGTGCTCGCGGTGATCACCGGCATTCTCGCCGCCCTGCCGAGCGTCAGCCCGGCGCTCGTCATCCTCGGCGGCGGGATCGCCGGCGCGTTCCTGCTGCGCGGCCAGGAGTAGCCCGGCCGATGAGCCTGCCGCAGCTCCTCCTCGTCATTCTCACCTATAATCTTCTCGCCTTCGGCAATGGCTCGGCGCTGCTCGCGCTGCTGCAGCACCGATTCGTGCAGGACGGCCTCCTCAACCTCGACCAGTTTCTCTATGCCTATGCGCTGGGCCGCGTGACGCCGGGGCAGAACAATCTCTACCTCGCCTCGATCGGCTATATGATCTATGGCGTACTCGGCGCCTGCGCCGCGGTGATCGCCATCCAGGTGCCGGGCTATCTGGTCCTGCCGGTGCTGAAAATCTACGAGCAGGTGCGGTCCTGGCGCTCGGTCCAGGGCTTCATCCGCGGCCTCACTGCGGCCTCGGTCGGGTTGATGTTCGCGGTCGCCTTCAACATCGCGCGCGAGGCGTTGACCGGGTTCATTCCGTGGGTCGTGTTCCTCGCGACGCTCGCGCTTATCTTCCTCGCGCGGCGCGGCATGCTCCTCGGCATGGTCGGCGCGGCGGGGCTCGGCCTCGCGCTGAAATTCGCGCTGCGCTTCTAGCGCAGCGGCGCGGCCCGTCAGCCGGGCCAGCTGCGCATGAAATTCGAAAGCTCCGCTTGCGGCAGGGGCGCCGGCTTGACCATCGGCGTGCCGAGATAGAGGAAGCCGACGATCGCATCGCCGGGCTCGAGACCGAGCTCGGCTTTGACATAGGCATCATAGGCGGGGGCGCCGGTCTTCCAGGCCGCGCCGAATCCCAGCGCATGCGCGGCGAGCATGACGTTCTGCGCAGCCGCGCCCGCCGAGAGCAGCTGCTCGATGACCGGGATCTTGTGGCCCTCCTTGATCGCGGCGGCCAGCACGACGATGAGCGGCGCGCGCAGCGGCTTTTCGCGCTCGCGCTCGATCATGTTGGCGGGCGAATCGGGCTCGCGCCGCCTCATCGCATCGGCCATGACGTCGCCCAGGCGCTGGCGCGCATCGCCGCGTAGCACGATGAAGCGCCACGGGCGAAGCTTGCCGTGATCGGGGGCGTGGGTTGCTGCGCGCAGGATCGCCTCGAGCTGTTGGGCGTCGGGGGCGGGCTCGGCGAATTGCGCGGGGCTGCGGCGGGTATTGAGCGCTTCGATTGCTTCCATGGGTCTTTCACCACCTCGGTCGGGATCGTTCTTCTTAAACCAGCGCGCCGCACCCTGTCAGCCAAGCTACGCCGGAGCCGGTGCGGCCATCGGCGGCGCCTATCATGCCGCAAATTCCGGAAGTGCCGGCCTACTAATGGTGAGAGGGAGGCAATGCCGCCCTCTAAATATAGTTTCTAACTCAGAAAATGAATGTCGTGCATAAACTATTTGATATCTTTGATGTTTTAACGTATTGTTAACCATATCAGCTGGCGATCTCTCAGGGTCCATGTCTCCCGTGTCGACGATGCCTCAGATGGTCGATCTTCTTTCCGACAGGCTCCCGGCCACGTTCAGCCGGCCGATCAGCCCATCGCTGCTGTCGGATATGGTGCTCGGCTGCGACAACACCGTGCAGGCGGCGATCGATGCGCAGTCCTTCACCGCGTTCGAGCTCGCGCAGGATCGCGACGAGAAAATCCTCTTCTGCTATTTCGCCGCGGCGCAGCGCCCCTGCTTCAGCGAAAGCGTGCTCGGCGAAGCCCAATCCATTCAGCGCATGGCGCGGAGCTTTTTCGGCGACGGCGCGGAAGTCGATCCGCCGCTGCGCTATCTCGTCTTCGGATCGCATGTGCCGGGCGTGTGGAATCTCGGCGCCGATCTCGAGCTGATCGCAACGCTTATCCGCAAGCGCGAGCGCGCGGCGCTGCGGCGCTATGCACATGCCTGCTGCGATATCGGCTTCGTCAATGCGACAGGGCTCGGCTTCGATTTACCGGTCGTCTCGGTGGCTCTTGTGCAAGGCGATGCGATCGGGACCGGCTTCGAGACGGCGCTCAGCGCCAATCTCATCGTCGCCGAGCGCAGCGCCAAGTTCGGCCTGCCGGAAATCCTCTACAACCTCTTCCCCGGCATGGGCGCTTACACGTTCCTGACGCGCCGCGTCGCGCCCGGTATCGCCGAGCGCATCATCACGAGCGGCGAGATGTACAGCGCGGAGCAGCTTCACGCCATGGGCGCGATCGATGTGCTGGCGCCGGACGGGCGGGGGCTCGAGGCGCTTTATGATTTCATCGGCCGCGGCGGCCGGCGCTATGCCAGCCTGCGCGCGCTCTACCGCGCCCGGCGCATCGCGCAAAGCGTCGCTTTCGAGGAAATGACCCGGATCGCCGATCTCTGGGTCGAGGCCGCCCTCGCTCTCGACGAGGGCGGCCTAAACCGCATGCTGCGCCTCGTCCCGGCGCAGACGCGCCCCCGCCGCTGAGCCGGAAGCGGCTGCGCCGAGCATTGACTCGGCGCGGCGGCGCGACCGACAATCGCCGCAGCGCAAAGGGAGGGCGAGGGGATGGCGACGGTGTTCGCGTTGCGCGAGAAATGGGCGAGAGGTGAGACCATCTTCGGGCTCTTCGCCGGCTTGCCGTGCGGCTTTTCCGCCGAGATTCTGTGTGCGCCCGGCGTCGACTATGTCTGCGTCGATCAGCAGCACGGCGTGTGCGATTACGGCGACATGGTCGAAATGGCGCGCGGCATCGATGCGCGCGGCGCGGTGGCTTTGACGCGCGTGCCCGCGAACGAGTCCTGGGTGATCGGCAAAATGCTCGATGCCGGCGCGCAAGGCGTGATCGTTCCGCTCGTCTCTACTCCCGCCGAGGCGGCCAAGGCCGTCGCCGCCTGCCGCTATCCACCCAAGGGCGAGCGTTCGAGCGGTCCGGCGCGCGCGGCGCTGGTGATGGGCAGCCGCGATATGAAGGTGACCGGCGACGGCCCGCTTTGCTTCGTCATGATTGAAACCCGCGAGGGCCTCGCCAATGCCGAGGCGATCGCGGCAACGCCCGGGCTCGACGGCATCTATATCGGGCCGAGCGACCTCGCAATTTCCTTGGGGCTTGGGCCGGGGCTCGATCGCGACGAGCCCGAGCATGTCGCCGCGGTCGCCGCGATCCTTGCCGCCTGCCGGCGCAGCGGCATCATTCCCGGCATTCACACGGGATCGGGGCGTGCGGCCAAGGGTTTCGCCGCCAAGGGCTTCCGGCTCATCACCTTCGGGGGCGATGCGGGCTTGCTGCGCGCCGGCGTCGAGCGCGAGCTCGGCGCGTTGAAGGCTTGAGCTAGTCGCTCAGCCGCGGCGCTGAATGCCCATCATCTGATCGAGCGCGGCGTCGAGCCGGGCGAGCTCGGCCTTCAGCTTCTCGACATGGCTGGCGCCGTTGACGCTCAGCTCGCGGGCGGAGATGTCGCGCAAGCCGGTGAGCGCCTGGCAAAGCTTGACGCCCCCGACATTGACGGCGCCGCTGCGCAGCGAATGCATCAGCTCGCGAAAATCGCGCAGATCGCCGGCCTCGGCGGCGCGCTTCAGCCGCTCGATGATGAGCCACGCATCCTTGCGGAAGGTCTCGATCACCTCGACCACGAAGTCATGTCCGCCCAGCTTGCGTAGCGCTGCGAAAATGTCTTCATCCACCACCGCCGCGCTCTCGGGCATGAAACGCGGATGCGCGGTGATCGGGGTGACGACGCGCGGCGCGCCGATGGCGATGCGCTCGGGCCGCGCCGCACGCGCCTCGAGGCCGTCGATCTCCGCTAAAAGCTGCGCCGCGTCGACGGGCTTGGTCACGACCCCGTCCATGCCCGCCTCGCGGCACAGCCGCTCGGTCTCGGTGGTGGTGTCGGCGGTGAGGGCGATGATCGGCAGCCGCCATTCGCCGATATGGCCGACGCGGTAGAGCTTCGCCACCTCGTAGCCGCTGATCTCGGGCATGGTGATGTCGAGAAGCGCGAGATCGAAAGCCGATCCGTCCAGCGCCGCGAGCGCGGCCTCGCCATCGGCCGCGAGCTCGACCTCGTGCCCCGCGCTCTCGAGCATGGTCTTCAGCGCGGCGCGGTTGGACCCGCTATCGTCCGCGACGAGGATGCGCCGCCGGCGCGCGGCGGCGGGCGTTGCGCTCTCACCCGCATCGCGCAAGCCCGGCGCATCGCCGTCGCCGGCCATGACCGCGGAGAGAAGCGGCGCCTCGCCAAGGCTTTGCCCCGCGAGAATGCCGAGCAGCGCGCCGGCGAGATCGGCTTCGGTCATCGGCGCCTCGACCACCGCGGCCAAGGACGAGGCGGCAAGCCGCGTGATCGCCTCGCCGCCTTGCGCGGGGGCGAGGAAAAAAATGAGCGGCGGTGTCGCCATCGCCGTCGCCGAGCGATGCGCGAGGCTGAGCGCCGCCAACGGATTGTCGCGCCCGTCGATGAAGACGATGGGGCGCGCATCGGATTTTCCGGCGAGCGCGAGCTCGCCCAGCGCCGTCTCGCTGTCGGCGACCCACTGCACCTCGGCGCGCCACGCGGTCAGCCTTGTCTCCATCATCCCGGCCAGCTCGTTGTCGCTCGAGATCACGACGAGCTTGTGGCCGAGAAGATCGGGCGAGCGCACCGCCTCATGCGCCTGTTGGAGCGTCAGGCGGATGGCGAAGGTGCTGCCCTTGCCCGGCTCGCTGTCGAGCGTCAGCGTCCCGCCCATCAGCTCGACGAGCTGCTTGGCGATGGCAAGGCCGAGCCCGGTGCCGCCGTAGCGGCGGGCGCCGCCATCCCCCTCGGCGAAGATTTCGAAGATGCTCGCCTGGGCTTCCTTCGGGATGCCGACGCCGTCGTCGCGCACGGTGATGATCATCGTCGCGCGGTTCTCGACCTGGGTGGCGCGCGTCGCCGTCACGGCGATATGGCCCCCCGGCGTGAATTTGACGGCGTTGGCGAGCAGGTTGACGACAACCTGGCGCAGCTGCAGCGGCCAGCCGCGATAGACATGCGGCAGGCGCGGATCGATCCGCAAGGTGAGCGCCTGGCCTTTGATTTCGGCCTCGGAGCGCAGAACGGCGACGGCGCCGCCCATCACCTCGTGCAGGACGAAGCTCTCGGTCTCGGGCGCCAGCTGGCCGGCCTCGATCGTCGACAGGTCGAGCAGGTCGTTGACGAGCCCCAAAAGCGCGCGCGCGGCGTGCTGCACGGTCGCGACGAGGCTGCGCTGCTCGGTGTCGAGCTTGGTGCGCGCGAGGAGCGATCCCGTGCCGATGAGGCTGCCGAGCGGCGCGCGCAGCTCGCGGCTCATGATCGCGAGAAACCGGTCTCTCTCCGCCGCCGCGGTCGCGGCGTCGCGCCTGGCCGCGGCGGCGCCGCGGATCAGCCCCGCGGCATAGGCCGGCAGCAGCAGGAGGGCGAGCAGAACGCCGGCGGCGAGCGGCGTCTCGCTCTGCCAGAACGGCGTCGTCGCATAGACCGTGGCAAAGCCGGCGATGCTCAACACCGCGCTGTAAACCAGCGGCATCACGCCGAAGCGGAAGCCGAAGCCGAGGATCACCCAGAAATAGATCGAGAACCATGGCGCCGCATAAACGCCGCCGATATGCAGGAAGACCGAGACGAGGACGACGTCGTTGAGCATCCCCGCGACGCGGCGCGCCGTCGATGGCGAGGGCTCGGCCATCAAATGAACGAGGAGAAGCCAGGCGCTGAGGATGCCCGCGACGTTCACCGCGAGCAGCGGCGCGATCAGCCCCCCGGCGGCGCCGAAGAGGGTGAGAAGGCCGAGATAGGCGAGCACGGCGCCGGCGGTGAAGAGGCGCAGGATCGCCTGGCGCGTCTCGCCGTCGCCGCGCGCGACCAGGTCGGCGGTAATCCGGCCATGGCCCCGCAGCGCCAGGGTCATCACCGCCAAGCCCGGCCCGAGCAAGGTCATGGCGAGAGCGGTGAGGAATCCCGCCGGCGCGAAAGCGGCAAGCCCGGCCGACGCAAAGCCCGCGGCAAGAATTTCCGCCGCGACCAGCGGCGTGGCGATCGCATAGATCGCCAGCACGACGGTGATCTTGCGCGCGTCGCCCTCGACAGCGAGCTTCGCCCGCAAGCCCTTTGCCTCCCGCGATTCCCTCATGCGCCGCGTTCCGGCTCCCCCGCCCGGGCCTAAAAACCACGCTCCGGCACATCTGGAGCATTAACAGTCCATAGTGGCGGGTACGCAGCAAAAAATCTATACTTTGGTGGTAGTCGCTCGCTTCATCACGACCGGTTGTGGCTCTTCGGTGACGGGTGGAGCCTTTCCCAGGCATAGACGAAGCCGAGCAGGACGACCGGCAGGACGAGCGGCCGCTCTCCACGAGGCGGAATGCCGCCACGCCGAGCGCCGCGCCCAGCGCATAGGCGAGCCATACCCAGCCGAAAATCGCGAAACCCTCGCGCACCGCCGGGTCCTTGTCGCCGCGGCGCCGTGTCAGGCCTTCGGCGAAACGCAGAATATCGCCGGTGATGAAGGTCGTGTTGATCGCGAGGCCGAAGCGCGCGCCGACGGGATTCTGAATGCCCATCGCCGCCACCAGGAAAATCGCGGCCCAGGCGGCGCCGCCAAACACATCGGCGAGCAGGATCAGCACCGCCTCGCCGATGAGGAGCAGAACGGGCGGGAGGTAGCGCAGCAGGAGGAATGCCGCGACCGCGGCGAGAAAGAAGATCGCGAGCAGCCCCGCATAGTCCCAAGCCGGCAAGTCGGCGCGGCGAAACAGGGCGAGCCCCATCAGCACCGTGTTTCCGGTCATCATCCCGGCAAACGCGTGGTAGCGCAGAAATCCGATCGCGTCGGCATAGCCGCCGATCACGGCGAAGGCGATCGCGGCGGCCAAGCGCTCAGGCCGAGCGGGCGATACTCGGGGCGAGTGCCCGCTCGCGCGGCAAGGAGAAGGTCACGGTGGTGCCGACATTCTTCTGGCTGTCGATGCGCAGCTTGCCGCCATGCAGCTCGACGAGGCCGATGGCGAGCGGCAGGCCGAGGCCGGTGCCGGGATGCCGCCGGCTCCACGGGCTCGCCACCTGTCCGAAGCGCGTGACCGCGGTCTCGACCTCATGCGCGTCCATGCCGATGCCCTGGTCGGCGACCGAGATATGGAATCCGCTGTCGTCGAATTGCGCCGAGAGCAGCACGCGCTCGCCCGCCTCGCTGAACTTGATCGCGTTGGTGATGAGATTGAGCAGCACCTGCTTGAGCTTCAGCGAATCCGCCCGGAGGCGCGGCAGGCTGGCCGGCAGATCGATATCGATCTCGACGTCGAGGGCGCGGGCGCGCTCGCCGACGAGTTGCATCACGTCGCGCATCAGGGTCGGGATCTCGGTCTCCTCCTCGTCGAGCTCGATCTTGCCTGCTTCGAGCTTCGAGACGTCGAGGATGTCGCCGATGATGCCGAGGAGATGCTGCGCGCTGGTGCAGATGTCGCGAGCATAGCCGATATAGCGCGGGCTGCCGAGCGGCCCCATATGCTGATCCGCCATCACCTGGCTGAAGCCGATGATGGCGTTGAGCGGCGTCCGCAGCTCGTGGCTCATATTGGCGAGGAACTCGGTCTTGCTGCGGCTGGCGATCTCGGCCTCTTCCTTGGCCTGCACGAGGGCGAGCTCGGCGGCCTTGCGGTCGGTGATGTCGAGGGAGGCGGTGACGACGAGGTTCGGCCGGCCGGCGGGGTCGCGCAGCAAGGCCTTGCTGGTCAGCAGCACGCGGCGCTTGCCGCTGCCGGAGGGCAGGACCTCTTCGAAGGCGCCCGGCTGATCGAGCCCGGCGATGATGCGCCGGTCGCGCTCCATCGCCGCATGCGCCGGCAGATCGTCGCGCACCTCGACCGGGCTGAGGCCAATGATCTGGCTCGCCGGCTTGCCGATGCGGCGCGAAAACCAGTCATTGACGAACACATAGCGGCCCTCGCGGTCGGTCGCGGCGACCATCACGGGGACCGCGTCGATGACGCGCATCAGCAGCTGGTGGCTTTCGTTGAGCGCGTCGCGGTGGCGCTCGGCCTCGGCGGCGATCTTCTGCTCGAGCGCCGAGGCGCGCTCCTTGAGCTCGATCTGCTGGTGCCGCAGCGTCAAGAGGTTGCGCGAGCGCACGCGGAACTCGTGATGATCGACCGGGCTCAAAAGGAAGTCGGTGGCGCCGGCCTCGAGCGCCTGGTAGCGCAGGTCGCGGTCCTCATAGGCGGTGATGACGATCACCGGTACATCGGCGCAGGCCGGGATGGCGCGGAAGCGGCGGATGAACTCGGCGCCGTCGAGCTCCGGCATGTTGAAATCGGTGATGAGGAGGTCCGGCGGCGCCGCGGCCCCGGTGTCGAGCACCTTTTGGGGCCGATCGAATATCTTGACCTCGATGCCGTCGGCCAAGGTCTTGGCCAGGCGCTCGAGAATCTTCAGATTGGTCGCGCGATCTTCGACAATCGCGACGGTTTGCGGGCTGAGCTGCGTTTCTGCCTTTGCCACCGAGGACGTCCGAAAGAAGGTTCGTCGAGTATCGGCGCGAAGCGCGTGGCGCTGCAAGCCCCCACGTTGCGCCGCTTCAAGAATGCTTAAACCATGATGAAGAAAGGTTAAGAAAGCGTTAGCTCGCCATTAACCATGCGCGTTCTTGAACTGTTTCGCGAGCGCGAGACTCTGGCCCTGATAATTCGATTTGAGTCCGGCGCCATAGAGCCGGTCGGGCTTGCCGGCCATGCGCTCATACTGGAGCCAGCCGACGGTTTGGCCGTGCTCCAAGGTGAAGGGCACTTCGTGCGAGCGCACTTCGAGCACGGCTTTCGAGACGGCATCGCCCCAGCCGAAGCCCGGATCGAAGAAGCCGGCGTAATGCACGCGGAATTCCCCGACCGAGGTATCGTAAGCGACCATCTCCGCGGCGTAATCGGGCGGAATGCGCACCGCCTCGCGGGTCACGAGAATGTAAAAATCATTGGGATCGAGGATCAGCGGCGGATCGCGGTGGTAATGAATCGGTTCCCAGAAATCCGTCGGGTCGTATTGGGCGATCTTCTCGACATCGATGCGGTCGGTGTGCTTCTTGGCGCGATAGCCGATGAGGCTCCCCGGCCCCTCGCCATGCAGGTCGACCGAGAGGCGCAGCATCTTGCGTTCGCTGAAATCCTGCGCCGAGTCGTCGGCGAAGACGAGCTGCCCGCTGTCATGGAGACGCTGCAGCTCGCTGACCGCGATGATCGGCGAGCCGCGCCGGAAGCGCAGCTGGTTGAGGCGCGAGCCGGCATGGACGACGACGCTGAAGGTGCGCGGCGCGATCTCGACATAGAGCGGGCCCTGATAGCCGCGCTCGAGCCGGTCGAAGTGGCTCGAGCGATCGCCGATGAGCCGCGTCAGGATGTCGAGCCGGCCGGTCGAGCTCTTGGGATTGGCGAAGGCGATGACGCCGCTCTTCAAATGGAGCTCTTCGAGCAGCGGCACGACATAGACGCAGCCGCGCTCCAGCACTGCGCCGCTGCTGATATCGACGGGATAGGCGTCGAGCTGGCGCATCTTGTCGAGGACGGTGCTGTCGGGGCCGGGAAGAAAGCTCGCCCGCACGCGCCAGGCGGTCGCGCCGAGCCGCAGATCGATGCTCGCGGGTTGGATCTGGTCGGCCAGGATCTCGGTCTTCGACCAGATCTCGTGCTCGCGGACCATGTTGTTGATCGCCTGGAACGGCAGGATGCCGGTCCGCGCGGCGTTGCGCGCATCTTCGGGGAAGAGACTCTTGGCCGGGCTCTCGGTCATGGCGGCGAGTGTAGTCGCCGCCGCGGGCCGGTCAAAGCGCTGCCGCGGGACGTCTCAGTCCGCGCGATAGGCGGCGTCCGCCGCTCATTCGAAGCCCGATTCCGGTATCTCCGCCTCTGCGACGGCATGAGCCGTATCGGCGCGGAAGGCTTCGAGCGAGCGCTCCCAAAACCGGTCGAGCCATTGCCGCATGACGCTGAGCCCCGCTGGATCGATCTGATAGACGCGCTTGGCGCCTTCGGCGCGGTCGGAGACGAGCCCCGCCTTCTTGAGGACGCGCAGATGCTGCGACACTGCCGGGCGGCTGATCGGCAGGTCGAGGGCCAGCGCGCCGACCGATTGCGGCTGTGCCGCGAGGCGCTCGAAAATCTCCCGCCGAGTCGGGTCGGCGAGGGCGATGACGACATTCGAAAAGGGGGATACGCCGCTCCGTAAGTCTCCGCTTACGGCGAGCGCGTGCTTATGGTCTGTCAAGCGTCAAATGTCAGGCTTGCTTCGCCTACCCCTTCAAATCGTGCGGTGACCTGGGCGCCGGCGGGCGCGTCATACATGCCAGTGTGGCTGCCGGTCGTGACGATATCGCGACGCTTCAGCGGATGGCCGCGCCGCGCCGCGTGATTGGCAAGCCAGGCAAGAAGCCGGCGCGGATGCCCGCCCGGCGTGCCGGCGGCGGCGCGGCGAACCCCCTTGCCGTCGATGAGCAGCATCGCGCGCGGCGTCCGCACATCGAGGTGCCGCCAATCCGCGATCGGCGGCCCATAGCAGAACCCGCCATTGTTCAGCAGGTCGGCGAGCGGTGCGAATTCCGGCACGCGACGGCGATCGACGAAGCTCGATTCGAGAATCTCGATCGCGACATGCATCGCATCGACCGCTTCCCAGACCTCGTCCTCGCCATAGGGAAGGGGCCGTGACGGCAAATCGCGCGCGAAGCTGAAGGCAAGCTCGGCCTCGACCGTACGCAGCGCATTGGGGCGGAGCGCGAACCGCGCCGGGCTCGGCTTCACCCGGTCGACGAGAAGGGGCCCTGCCTGCGGCTCTGCCTCGGGGCTGGAGGCGCCCGCTTTCCAGCCGGCGATGGTGCCGTTAAGGCCGCGCAGCATCGCCTCCTGCACGGCATAGGCTTCGTCGCTGCTTGAAGGTGCTTCGGCCGCGCCGAGCGCGGCGATCCGCTTTCCGCTTCGCCGCGCCTCGATCAGATTTGCGGCGATTGCGTCAACGTCCATGGAAGCTGGCATTGCCCGCGAGATAATCCATCGCGGCCTGAACGCCGCCGCTCGAATGCTTGACCCCCGCGGCCGCCAATCCCATCTCGACCCCGGCCAGCGCGCCGGCCAGCATCAGCTCGTTGACCCAGCCGAGATGGCCGATGCGGAACACTTTGCCCGCGACTTTGCCGAGCCCGGCGCCGAGCGAGAGATCGAAGCGCTCGAGGATGACCGCGCGCACCGCGTCGGCGTTGGCGCCCTCGGGCAGGAGCACCGCGGTCAGCGCGCTCGCATAGGCGCGGGGATCGGCGCACAGCACTTCGAGCCCCCATTGGCGCACCGCGCGGCGCGTTGCCTCGGCGAGGCGATCATGCCGCGCGAAGACGTTGTCGAGGCCTTCCTCCTCGAGCATTGCGACCGCTTCCTTGAGACCGAAGAAATGGCCGGTCGCGGGCGTGTAAGGATAAAGCCCCGTCTCATTCGCATCGATCATCGGCTGCCACTCGAAATAGGCGCGCGGCAGCTTCGCCGTCTTGTTGGCGGCGAGCGCTTTCTTCGAGATCGCGTTGAAGCCGAGCCCCGGCGGCAGCATCAGGCCTTTCTGCGAGCCGCCGATGGCGACGTCGACGCCCCATTCGTCGTGGCGATAGTCATGGACGCCCAGCGAGGAAATGGTGTCGACCAGCAGCAGCGCGGGATGCTTGGCGCGATCGAGCGCCTGGCGGATCGCCGGCACCGCACTGATGACGCCGGTCGAGGTCTCGCTGTGAACGACCATGACGGCTTTGATGGCGTGGCCCTTATCGGCGGTCAGCCGGCGCTCCGCCTCGGCCGCGTCGATCGGATGGCGCCAATCGCCCGGCACGAACTCGATTTGCAGCCCATGTCGCTCGGCCATGATGCGCCACAGCGTCGCGAATTGCCCGGTCTCGAAGGCGAGCACCTTGTCGCCCGGCGACAGCGTGTTGAGCAGCGCGGTTTCCCAGGCGCCGGTGCCCGAGGAGGGAAAGATCGTCACCGGTCCGGCGGTCTTGAACAGCCGGCGCATGCCGGCGCAAACCGTCTTGCACAGCTCGACATAGTCGGGCCCACGGTGATCGATGATCGGGTTGTCCATCGCGCGAGCGACGCGATCGGGAACGTTGCTCGGTCCGGGGACGTGGAGGAAATGGCGGCCGCGCCTCACCATCTTGGCCATGGCACCGATGCTCCTTTCGGGAATGCAGCCGAGAATTTGACCGGAAGCGCGCCCGACCGCAAGTGCGGCGTCACGCCTCGCATGCTCGCCCGTCTTCCCATCGCGCAGGCGTCGCGGAAGCGGTGGGCAGGCGCCGCGCCGCCGCGCGCTCAGCTCTCGAGGCCGACGAGGCTCTTGGCGAAATCCTCGGCACGGAAAGGCCGCAGATCATCGGCGGTTTCACCCACGCCGATGAAATGGATCGGCAGGCCGAATTTATCGGCGAGCGCTACCAGCACGCCGCCTTTCGCCGTCCCATCGAGCTTCGTCATGACGAGGCCGGTGACGCCGATCATGTCGCGGAAGGTCTGGACCTGCGCATGCGCGTTCTGTCCCACCGTGGCGTCGAGCACGAGCAGCACCGCATCGGGCGCCGATGCCTCGGCCTTTTTCAGAACGCGCACGATCTTTTGCAGCTCGGCCATCAGCCCGGCCTTGTTGTGGAGCCGTCCCGCCGTGTCGATCAGCAGCACATCGGCGCCGCGGCTTTTTGCCGCTTGGAACGCATCGAAAGCGAGGCCCGCCGCATCGGCGCCTTCCTCGCGCGCGATCACCGCGGCGCCGCTGCGCTCGCCCCAGATTTTGAGCTGCTCGACCGCCGCGGCCCGGAAGGTGTCGGCGGCGGCGATCACCACCGTTTGTCCCGCATCGGCATAGGCCTTGGCGAGCTTGCCGATGGTGGTGGTCTTGCCGCTGCCATTGACGCCGACGACGAGGATGACGAAGGGCTTCCTTGCCGGATCGAGCGCGAGCGGCCGCTCGACGGGCTTCAAACTCTCGATGACGCCTTCGGCGAGCGCCGTGCGGATTTCCTCTTGCGTTGCTTCCTGATTGAAGCGCGTGCGCCGCAAGCGGTCGGTGACGCGCTGCGCTGCGCCAAGGCCGAGATCGGCGCCGATCAGCAGCTCTTCGAGTTCCTCGAGCGCGGCATCGTCGAGCTTGCGCTTGGCGACGATCGCGACGATGCCGTCGCTGAAGCGTTGCGCCGAGCGTTGCAGCCCGGATTTCAGCCGGGCGAAAAAGCCGGGCCGGTCTTCGCTCATAACAGCGCGCCCTCGATCGCCTCGGCGCCGGCGGCAACGAGCTTGAAGGCTGCGACCGAACCCACCGCCGCCTCGCCGGAGAAGCGCACCGGCGCCCAATGCTCGCTGCGCCCGAAGCCGGGCCGCTCGATCAGCACCTGCGCCACCCTGCCGATGCGCCCGGCGAGCGCGCGCGCGAGCGCAGCGGCGCCGGCTTCGCGCAAACGCGCCGCCCGCTCGCGGATCACCGCGCGCGGGACTTGCGGCATGCGCGCGGCGGGCGCGCCGGCGCGCGGGCTGAAGGGGAAGACATGGAGATAGTCGAGTTCGGCCTCGTCGATGACATCGCGCGTGCGCTGGAACATCGCCTCGTCTTCGGTCGGGAATCCGGCGATGAGATCGGCGCCCAAAGCGATGCCCGGGCGCAATGCGCGGGCGCGCCGGCATACCTCGAGCGCCTCGGCGCGCGAATGGCGGCGCTTCATGCGCTTCAAAATCAGATCGTCGCCCGCTTGAATCGAAAGATGGAGATGCGGCAAAAGCCGCTCTTCCTCGGCGATCAAGCGCCAGAGCTCGCCATCGATCTCATTGGGATCGAGCGAGGAGAGGCGCAAGCGCCGCAATTCGGGCAGGAGCCCGAGCAAGCGCCGGCACAGCTGGCCGAGCGAGGGTTGCCCCGGAAGATCGGCGCCGAAGCCGGTCAGATCGACCCCGGTCAGCACCAGTTCGCGAAAGCCCACCTCGCAGAGGGCGCGCGCCTGGCGGACGATCTCGCCCATCGGCACCGACCGGCTGTTGCCGCGGCCGAACGGAATGACGCAGAAAGTGCAGCGGTGATCGCAGCCCTGCTGCACCTCGATGAAGGCGCGGGCGCGGTTCTCGAACCCGTCGATCAAATGCGCGGCGGTTTCCTTGAGCGCCATGATGTCGCCGACGGCGATGCGCGCCGTGCCGGGGCGGTAGCTTTCGGCCCGGAGCTTCTCGGCATTGCCGAGAACGAGATCGACCTCGGCCATCGCCGCGTAGCGCTGCGGATCGATCTGCGCCGCGCAGCCGGTGACGATGAGCCGCGCTTTGGGATGGGCGCGGCGGGCGCGGCGGATCGCCTGGCGCGCTTGGCGCTCGGCCTCGGCGGTGACGGCGCAGGTGTTGATGATGACCGCGTCGCCGAGGCCGGCCGCGTGCGCGTGGCCACGGATCACCTCCGATTCGAAGGCGTTGAGGCGGCAGCCGAAGGTGACGATCTCAGGCTCGGCCATCGGCTCAGCGCACGAGCAGCGAGGGATCGAGCGTGCCGGCGAAGCTC
>DATNGG010000170.1:0-107969 GCA_035605975.1 Allostellaceae bacterium
TTCGCGAGGTTGGTCTTCAGCCAGTCCTGTTCGCGATTGCGTTCGGTCGTGACGCGCAGGGTGCCAATCATCGCGTTGATGTTGTTCTTGAGGTCGGCGACTTCGCCGCGCACATCGACCTGGATCGAGCGCGTCAGGTCGCCTTGCGTGACCGCGGTCGCGACCTCGGCGATCGCGCGCACTTGGGTGGTGAGGTTGGCCGCCAGGCGATTCACGTTGGCGGTAAGGTCCTTCCAGATGCCAGCGGTGCCCGGCACCTTGGCCTGCCCGCCCAGGCGGCCCTCGACGCCGACCTCGCGCGCCACCGTGGTCACCTGGTCGGCGAAGATCGCCAGCGTGTCGGTCATGCCGTTGATGGTGTCGGCCAGCGACGCGATCTCGCCCTTGGCCTCGACCGTGAGCTTCTTGCTGAGGTCGCCCGTGGCCACCGCGGTCACGACCCGGGCGATGCCGCGCACCTGGGTGGTCAAGTTCGATGCCATCGAATTGACGTTGTCGGTCAGGTCCTTCCAGGTGCCCGCCACGCCCGGCACCCGCGCCTGGCCGCCGAGGTTGCCCTCGCTGCCGACCTCGCGCGCCACGCGCGTGACCTCGGCGGAGAAGCTGTTCAACTGGTCCACCATCGTGTTGATGGTGTTCTTCAGCTCCAGGATCTCGCCCTTGGCATCGACCGCGATCTTGCGCGACAGATCGCCGCGCGCCACCGCGGTCGCGACCTCGGCGATGTTGCGCACCTGGGTGGTCAGGTTCGAAGCCATCGAATTGACGTTGTCGGTCAGGTCCTTCCAGATGCCCGCCACGCCCGGCACGATGGCCTGACCGCCCAGCTTGCCATCGGTGCCGACTTCGCGCGCCATGCGCGTCACCTCGGCGGCGAAGCTGTTGAGCTGGTCCACCATGGTGTTGATGGTGTTCTTCAGCTCCAGGATTTCACCCTTCACGTCGACCGTGATCTTGCGCGACAGGTCGCCGCGCGCCACGGCCGTGGTGACTTCGGCGATGTTGCGGACCTGCGTGGTCAGGTTCGCGGCCAGCAGGTTGACGTTGTCGGTGAGGTCCTTGAATGTTCCGCCGACGCCGGGCACGACGGCTTGTCCGCCGAGCCTGCCCTCGGTGCCGACCTCGCGCGCGACGCGCGTCACTTCGGCCGCGAAGGAGCGCAACTGCTCGACCATGGTGTTCAGGGTGTCCTTGAGCAGCAGGATCTCGCCGCGCACGTCCACCGTGATCTTCTTCGACAGGTCGCCGCCGGCAATCGCGGTCGCGACCTCGGCGATGTTGCGGACCTGGGCGGTCAGGTTCGAGGCCATGAAGTTGACGTTGTCGGTCAGATCCTTCCAGGTGCCGGCGACGCCCGGCACCTGGGCCTGGCCGCCGAGCCGGCCATCGGTGCCGACCTCGCGCGCGACGCGCGTCACTTCCGAGGCAAAGGCATTGAGCTGATCGACCATCGTGTTGATGGTGTCCTTGAGCTCGAGGATTTCGCCGCGCACCGCGACGGTGATCTTGCGCGAGAGATCGCCGCGGGCGATGGCGGTGGCCACCTCGGCGATGTTGCGAACCTGGCCCGTGAGGTTCGAAGCCATGAAATTGACGTTGTCGGTCAGATCCTTCCAGGTGCCGGCGACGCCCGGAACCAGCGCCTGGCCGCCGAGCTTGCCCTCGGTGCCGACCTCGCGCGCGACGCGCGTCACCTCGGAGGCGAAAGAGCGCAGCTGATCGACCATCGTATTGATGGCCTCTTTCAGCTGCAGAATCTCGCCGCGCACATCGACGGTGATCTTCTTCGACAAATCGCCATTGGCGACGGCGATCGTAACCTCGGCGATGTTGCGAACCTGGGCGGTCAAATTCGACGCCATCGAATTGACGCTCTCGGTGAGGTCTTTCCACACGCCGGTCACTTCACGGACTTGGGCCTGTCCGCCGAGCTTTCCGTCGGTGCCGACTTCGCGCGCGACGCGCGTCACCTCCGAGGTGAAGACGCTCAGTTGCTTCATCATCGTGTTGACGATGGTGGCCGAGTGCAGGAACTCGCCTTGAAGACGGCGCCCGTCGACCTCCAGCGGCACGGTTTGCAAGAGATCGCCGCGCGCCACCGCGGCGATTGCGCGGGTGACGGCGGTGGTCGGCCACAGCAGGTCGTCGATCAGCGTGTTGATCGAGGCTTCCATCTCGCTCCAGGCGCCTTGCGACACGCCCAGCTTGACGCGCCGCCCGGTGCGGCCTTCGCGGCCGACCGCCTCGCCCACGGATTCGAGCTGATGCGCCATGCGCTCATTGGCGGCGACGATCTCATTGAAGGCGTCGGCGATTTTTCCCGGCAGCCCGACCCAGTCATGGGGCAGTCGCACCGAAAAATCGCCGACCCGCATGGCCTGGAGCGCGCGCAGCATCTCCTGGGCATCGAGCGGCGCGTCGGGCGGCACCTCGCCGACGCCGTTGCCATTGCCTTGTCGCGAAGCGTGCTGGGAGGCTAGAAAGCCAGGCCCGGTTTCGGTGCTGGCTTTCGCAGCCCGCCGCATGTTCACCCCCGAAGTTTTCGGCCGGCCATAATACGATTCGCGATGTGATATTTTTGTAACGAGACTGCGCTTTTATTGGTCCTTTTCCCCAGAAACACTCCGGCCAATGCCATGGCAGGGTGAAAAGCGACGGCGCCACTCTCCCGTTTCGCGCGTCCCGGAACCGGTCTCGGGCCGCGGTGTTGGAGCGCTGATCGGCAGGCAAGACATCGCCGCCCGCCGCTGCACGTCGCGACCTCACGGGAGATCATCATGAAAACCTTGCTCTTTGCGTGCATTATCGGTCTCGGTCTCGCATCTCCGACTTTCGCGCAGCCGGCCCAAGCGCCGGCCGACACCAATCGGCCCGCTGCCTCGGATATGAGCGGCGCCAATATGAACGCGGGGAAGGGCGATGCGCATCATCGGAAGTCCGCGCGCTCCGCACGCCGCACCGGCTCGACGCATGAGCAAAACGCGAAAGAGGAGAGAGAGACCGCGCAGTTGAACCAGCAGCAGCTCCAGCAAGCGCGCCAAGCGCGTTAGTCTCGCGTTTATTTCGGCGGATCGGCCTCGGCGCGGCGCGGCGCCGAGGCTCCGCCCGGCTCATCCGAAGCCCCGATCCGCGCCGCTCCATCGCCTGACGCAAGTGCGTCGCGCCGCATGAATCGTCGTGCGGCGAAATTTTTGCATGCCATGTCGGCGAAGCTCGGCTAACGTTGACGCCTTCGATCTTCGCGGCGTGCAGGGCGCCGCGGCCGAAGGACAACGCGATTGCGAGGGGCGAGGGGCGCGGGACGGTGCTGCCTGAGGACGTTATCAATTTCATTCGCAGTTCGATCGGGTCGATCTGGGCGCTTGAGCAGTTGCTTCTCCTGCATCGCGATCCCAACCGCGTTTGGAGCGTCGACGAACTCACGCGCGAGCTGCGCAGCAGCCTCGGCATCGTCAGCGGCGTCCTGATGCAATTCGAAAGATTGGGATTCGTCGAGCAAGCCGCGGAAGGCCGTTACCGCTACCATGCCGCCACGGCCGAGCTCGAGGCTCAGGTCGAGCGCCTCGTGTCGCACTACGCCCAATTCCCGCTGGCGGTGATGCAGGCGATCCTGCTCGCGCCGAATCACAAGATTCAACTCTTCGCCGACGCGTTCCGGCTCAAGAAGGAGTAGAATGCATGGCGTTCGGCCCAATCGTCTATTTCCTGTGCTTCATCACCAGCACGCTGGCGATGCTTCTTCTGTTCCGAAGTTATCTGCGGACAAGATCGCGCCTGCTGCTATGGAGCGCGTTGGGGTTCGTTGCCCTGGCGCTCAACAATTTTTTCCTCTTCGCCGACCTCGTGCTCTTCCCTTCGGTTAACTTCCTGCCGGCGCGCGACCTCTCGGCGCTCGCGGCGGCGCTGCTGCTCCTCTACGGCTTCGTCTGGGAGATCGACTGAGAAGAGCCATGATCCAGTATCCAGAAGACTTCGTTCTCGGCGCCGCGGCAATGGGGTATTTGATCGTCGGCCTGTTCTTCTTCAGATTTTGGCGGCAGACGAGCGATGGCCTCTTCCTCACCTTCGCGGCCGCGTTTTGGGTTCTGGCGGCGAGCGAGGCCGCCTTCAGCTTCGGCCTCCCGCGCGGCGCTGGCTGGATCTATGTCCTGCGGCTGGCGGCCTTTGTCCTGATCATCGGCGCGATCCTCGGCAAGAATCTTGGCCGGGCGGGAGGCAAGCCGCCGGGGAACCTCCCGGTGCCGCCCCTGCCCGAAGCGCCGCGCGGGCTCACAAAAAAGGCCCCGCCCTGAGGCGGGGCCGAGTGCGAGAGAGGACATGCTGGCGAGGGCCAGCCTTCCAGCCCTCTGAACACAGCACTTCTCGGTAAGGTTCCCGGGGGAGGCCCGCCGCGGTGGGGCGGCCGACCGCCGGTTCAGGGCGCCGTTGCCTGCTGTTCGTGCTCGATCGACTGCGCCATTTGCAGATGCTTGCGCAACGTCGGAAGCTGCTTTTGCGCAAGGTCGCTCGCGGGGCCGTTCTTCGCGTTGGCCTCTTGCTCGAAGGCGCGGATGTCCTTGTCGTGATCCGCAACCATCATAGTCGCGAATTCCCGGTCGAACGCCTTTCCTTTCAGCTTCGACAATTTCTCGTAGTCCTTCTGCGCCTCGGCGCTAGGCTGCGTCGGAACACTGATATTGGCCGCCTTGGCGACGCTTTTTGCTTCGTTGCCGGCCTTGGTATGGTCGGTCACGAGCGTCTTGCCGAAATTGCGCACGGCCTCGCTGCCGCCATTCGTCTCGGCGAGATGCCCGGCCTTCACCTCGGCAAGGTCGCCTTTGATGGCCGTCGTCAGGAATTCGTTCGGACTCATCGATTGTGCAAGGGCAAGGGGCGAAGACGCCATGACCAGCATCGCCGCCCCGGGCAGAATCCATTTCTTCATCGGATACTCTCCTCCGAAAAGTCTTGAGAGCACATCACTGCTGCGTGAGAAACGGACGCGACCGGAGCTTCGTTCCTGATGCGTGCGGCGCGAAGCATTCGCTCGTGGCGCGGCGGTTTTCCGCCCAAAGTTATGCCGCCTTGAGCTCGACTTTCGTCCAGCCGGTTTCGCGCTGGTCGAAGTGTTCATAAGCCTCGATCGCATTTTCGATGGGCATCAGCGATCGATCTCGCCGAACACGATGTCGAGCGAGCCGATGATCGCCACCACATCGGCAAGCATGTGCCCGCGGCTCATCGCGTCGATCGCCTGGAGAAAGGCGAAGCTCGGCGCGCGGATTTTGCAACGATAGGGGCGATTGCTGCCGTCGGAGACGAGATAGACGCCGAACTCGCCCTTGGGTGCTTCGACGGCGGTGTAGGTCTCGCCGGCGGGCACGTGATAGCCCTCGGTGTAGAGCTTGAAGAAGTGGATAAGCGCCTCCATCGAGCGCTTCATCTCGGCGCGCGGCGGCGGCGCGATTTTGTAGTCGTCGATCATCACCGGGCCCGCGGGCATTTTCTCGAGGCATTGACGGATGATGCGCAGGCTCTGGCGCATCTCCTCCATGCGCACGAGGTAGCGCGTCCAGCAATCGCCGTTCCGGCCGATCGGCACGTCGAACTCCATCTCGGCATAGACCTCGTAAGGCTGCGCCTTGCGCAAATCCCAGGGAATGCCGGAGGCGCGCAGCATCGGGCCGCTGAAGCCCCATTGGAGCGCCTGCTCTGCGCTGAACGCGCCGATATCGACGGTGCGCTGCTTGAAGATGCGGTTCTCGGTCAGGAGCAGCTCAAGATCGTCGATGCGCGGGCCGAAGGAGTCGCAAAACGCGAGAATGTCCTCGGCCAATCCCGGCGGCATATCCTGATGCACGCCGCCCGGGCGAAAATAATTGGCGTGCAGGCGAGCGCCGGAAACCCGCTCGTAGAATTCCATCAGCCGCTCGCGCTCCTCGAAGCCCCACAGCATCGGCGTGATCGCGCCGATATCGAGCGCGAAAGTCGTCACGTTGAGCAGGTGATTGAGGATGCGCGTGATCTCGCTGAACAGCACGCGGATGTATTGTGCGCGCAAGGGCGGGGTGATGCCGAGCAGCTTCTCGGCCGCCAGAGCGAAAGCATGCTCCTGGTTCATCGGCGAGACGTAATCGAGCCGGTCGAAATAGGGCAGAGCCTGCAGATAGGTTTTGTACTCGACCAGCTTCTCCGTGCCGCGGTGAAGGAAGCCGATATGCGGATCGCAGCGATAAACCTGCTCGCCGTCCATTTCGAGGACGAGGCGCAGCACCCCGTGCGCGGCGGGATGCTGCGGCCCGAAATTCATATCGTAGTGCCGGATCTGCCGCCCGCCCGGCAGATCGCGGCCGGGCTCATCGTTGCGGCGAGCCTCCGCCATGAGCGGCGCGCCGGTCCCTAGCGCTGCGGCATCACGGTGGTGGACTCGACCGGTGCGCGCTGATTGCCCGGACAGGCGCGCCCGGCATATCGCATGCTGTCGACCCCGGAATTCGGCACTGTCGGGGCGGCGCCCAGCAGGCGGCCGGATTTCGGCTGCGTGTCCACGGTGTAGGGAAGCGTCGTATCCGGCGAACACGGGATTTGCGCCTGCATTTCGGCCGCCTGGCTCGAGGTATTGGGATTGTAGGGACCTGACGTTGCGACGTTCGGCGACTCCGCGCAGGCGGCACCTGTCAAGCCGAGGACGAGCAAGGCCGAGACAAGAGTAATTCGCTGCATCACCTTCTCCATTGTCCGCCGATAACGACCTGTCCATGAAACGCCCCATCCCGCGCGGCGGTTGCGGCAAAGCGTGCCGGGCCGGCCGCGAGGCGGAACTTTGGCTTGCCGGCGTGGTTTACCGCACGCCGCCGCGGCAAAGACCGATCGGCGCGACGTTGCTCCCGTCGCTCGAGCGCCGGCCCGCGGACGGCACATGCACCTTCCCATCCGGTTGCGCGCGTCGCGCGTGGGCCTCTCGGTCCCGCGGCGTCGAGGGCGCAATGGAGCAGCGGTTCGCCTCATGCGGCTTCGCGTCGTCATCCTGGTGGTGCTTGGTGTCTTCGCTGTCCTGGTGATCGGCGCGGCGGCGGCGCTGTGGTTTGGCGGCGGGCCGCTCGTCGCTTGGGCAATCGAGAATCCGGTAAGCGGTGCGATGAACCGGAAAATCACCCTTGGCGGCCCGCTTGCGCTGCATTGGGGGCGGAATGTCACGATCGCCGCCCAGGATGTGAGCGTCGCGAATACGAGTTGGGGGACCGATCCGGTGATGTTCTCCGCGCGGAGCCTAAAGCTCGAATTCGACCTCTTCAGCCTCGTCAGCGGTCCGGTGCATGTCGGATATATCGAGCTCGACGGGTGGAAGCTTCGCCTCGAGACCTCCAAGAGCGGCAAGCCGAACTGGAATTTTGCCGCCAGCGCGACGGTGCCGAGCCACCGCACGCAATTTCCCGTGCTGGACCGCTTGACCGCGCGAAACGGCTCGCTCGTCTATCGCAACGGCGAAACCGCGGCGACCTCAACGCTCGATATCGCGGGACTCGATTTTGCCGCGCCCGGCGCGACCCAGCCGGTCAAATTCGACGGCAAGGGCGCGTTCCAGGGGATAAAGCTGCAGCTCGCCGGCACGGCAGGTCCCATTGCCGAGCTGCGCAACCCTTCGAAGCCATACCCGCTCAAGATCGAGGCCCAGCTCGGCGACAATCGCGCGACCATCGACGGCACCGCCAAGAACCCGCTCGATTTCGCCGGTCTCGATATGCGCTTTTCGGCCAATGGGCCGGATCTCCAAACGCTCGGCCATGCGGTCGGCATCCCGTTTCCGAAATTCCCGCCGTTTCGCGGCACGAGCGAACTCGTCGGCGGCAATGGCGAGTGGTCGCTCAACGCAGTTTCGCTGCGCATCGGCAACAGCGATGTCGAAGGTGGACTTTCAATCAACACGAAAGTGAAGGTCCCGAGCATCAAGGCCAAGCTCACTTCGAGCTACATCGACCTCACGGATTTCAAGGGGCTCTATGGCGGTCGCCCGGAGAGCGCGCCGCCTCCCGCCTCGCCCTCGGGCGATGTCATTCCGAAGGAGCGCCTGGCGGTTCACAAATTGCCCGATATCGACGCCGATCTCAGCTTCTACGGGACGCGGATCAAATCGCCGGGCGGGTTGCCGCTCGATGCGGTGGCGGTGGGGCTGCGGCTGAAGGGCGGCGAGTTGACCGTCGATCCGCTGCGCTTTCATGCCGCCTCGGGCGATTTCGCGCTGCAATTCCGCTACAATCCGTTCACCCACGACACCCCGCCGAAGCTGAGCGCCAAGCTCGATGTCCGACACATCCACCTGCACCCGCTGTTGCAGGGTATGGGCCTGCCGTCGTTCGTGAAAGCCACCTCGGGGATCATCGGCGGCGGCGGGACGATCGAGACCACCGGTGCCTCCGTGAAGGATTTTCTCTCGCGCATGAGCGGGAACGTCGCGATCTTTCTCGAAGACGGGCAGATGAGCGACCTGCTCCAGACGCTTATTCCGATCGATGCGGCGAAGGCGCTTGGCGTTTATATCGGCGGCGACAAGATCGTGCCGATCGATTGCCTCATCGCCCGCTTCGACATCGACTCGGGCGTGGCGAAGCCGTCGACCTTCGTGTTCAATACGCCGGATACCAGCGTCGTGGGCAGCGGCTCGATCGATTTCGACAAGGAGGTCATCGATCTGACGCTCAAGCCGTATAACCGCAAGTTCACCCTGGTGAGCCTGCGCACGCCGATCGAGATCAAAGGCAAGCTGCGCAAGCCCGACTTCCATATCGACACCCACAGCATCATCGCGCGGATCGGCGAGTCCCTGGGCCTCGGCGTGATCTTTCCGCCCGCCGCGCTCGTACCCCTCGTCGATCAAGGGCTCGGCGGCCAGAATCGCTGCTCGAAATTCTTCGCCCCCGCCGACCAGCAGGCGCCCAACCAGCCGAGCAAGGAAAACGAGGCGCAAGCGCCGGCCCCGTCTCACGACGATTCGGCTCCTCAGCAGCATTGAACCGGAGGCGCCGGTCGCGCGTTCTCACAAACGGGCCACAAGAGGAGCCGCAGACATGCAAATCGAGATCGTCGAGCCGCGATCGAAGGACATTGAGGATTTCCTGAACGATCTGACAGAAATTTCGCGCAGGCACGGCATCGTCGTCGGCGGACGCCCCATTCTCTGCTTCATGGAAAGAGCCGAATATCAAACGATCTATCATCTCGACGAAGACAACCTCTTGTCTCTGGGCTGAAAGCGCCGCCATCGCGCCAGGCGGCCGCGGCGTTGCGCCGCAGGAACGCTGGGATGTTTGGGGCGTTTTACCGGCGTTCTGTTTTCCGCTCCCCAAATGGTCGAGCGCCTGAGGCCACCCTGCCCCTGGAGTGAGAATGTTCGACAAGACCCTTCTTGCCGTCGAATGCCCCAACTGCGCCGAATACACCGAAAAGTCGCTTGCCCAATTGCAGCGCGCGGCGTCGATCTCATGTTGCCGCTGCGGCGCGCTTATCGACCTGACGCGCGACGCGGTGCACGCCGAGATCCGCGGCGCGATCCGGCGGTTGCGCAACTCGGCGGCGCGGATGCGCCGCTTCTCGGCGCAGGTGACGGCGCGCGGCACGCGTTTCCGCGCCGCGCGGTGAGGGCGCCGACGCAAGTCCCGTAAGCGGCGCTCTGCCGCGTCTTCACATTCTCGCGCGCGCACGACATCTCACCTCTCTTCGCCTGGAACCTCATCCGCGTTGCCCTCGTTGAGGGCGATCGGTGCCGGCGAGGCACCATCCGTTCTGGAGGATGAATCATGAAGTTGCCAGCTTTGGTCTTAATTGCCGCGATGTCGATGACGGGCGCGGCCTTCGCGCAGTCGAGCGACACCACGCCGGTCAATCCCAATGCCAATCCGAACAATTGCTCGGCGGCGTTTCCGAATTGCACCGGCGTCAACAAGACCCCGGGCAATTCGCCCGGCACGGCGCGCAATGCAGCGCGGCAGGAAGGCAGGATTCCGCAGACGGCGACGGAGCCGAATCTGCCAATGAAGGAGCGCTGTCCCTCGGATGAGCCGAACTGCTCGGCGAACACGGCGACGCCCAGCGACAGCGCGCCGCAACAGCAACGATAAGGGACAGGGCGGCACGGGGCTGGCGCGCGCCAGCCCTTGCCGTCCGCGCTTAAACGCGGGCCGCGGCGGCGGGGGAGGCGGCGTCCGGCGGCGGCTGGTCGAGCGCCTCGCGCAGCACGCGGCCGAGCGTCGCGATTTGGTAGGGCTTGCGCACCACCGGGAATTCCGGCTTCGCGTCGAACGCCTTGGCGTAGCCGGTGGTGAGGACGATCGGCATCTCCGGATAACGCGCTTTCACGGTTTGCGCCAAGGTCAGCCCATCGGTTCCGCCGGGCAACACCACGTCGGTGAACACCAGATGGAGCGGTATCGAGCGCGATGCGAGCATGTGCAGCGCAGCCGCGGCATTGCCGACGGCCACGGCACGATAGCCGAGCTGCTCCAGCAGCGCGACCGCCACCGCCCGCACATCGTCGTTGTCCTCGACGACTAGCACCGCTTCCTCGCCGGGGGCCACGATCTGCGCGTCGCTCCGCGCCCTGGCGCGGTCGATATCCGCTTGGCTGCGCGGCAGATAGAGCGTGACGGTGGTCCCGCGGCCGAGCTCGCTGGTGATCCCCGCGGTCCCGCCCGAGCGGCGCGCGAAGCCATAGACCTGCGAAAGGCCCAAGCCGGTTCCCTTGTCGGCGCTCTTGGTGGTAAAAAACGGTTCGAAAACGCGGGCAAGATGCTCGTCGGCAATGCCGCATCCCGTGTCGGCGATGCTCAAGGCGACGAATTCGCCGGCGATTCCGTCGGCAGTGTCGCCCGATTCGACGCGCAGATTCTTCGCGGCAATGGTCAGAGCGCCGCCCTCCGGCATCGCGTCGCGCGCATTGACGACCAGATTCACTAGCGCGAGCTCGAGCTCGGATTTATCGACATGGATCGGCCAGATCGAGGGCGAGACGTCGAGCAAGAGCTCGACATCGATCTTCAGCAATCCGTCGAGAATGTCGCGCACGGCGCCGATTGTCTCGGCCGGGCTGACGACCGCCGGATCGAGCGGCTGATTGCGCGAGAAGGAGAGCAGTTGGCGCGTCAGGCTTTCACCGCGCGTCGCCGCCGCCTGGATCGCGTTGAGCGCGCGCAAATCCTTGGGCTCGGACAGGCGCCGGCCGAGAATTTGCGCATGGCCGCTGACGATCATCAGGAGATTGTTGAAATCATGCGCCACGCCGCCGGTGAGCTGGCCCAGTGCTTCCATCTTCTGCGAGTGGGCGGATTGCTGCTGCGCTCTCGCGAGCGCCGCGGCCGCCTCGTGCTCCGTGGTCGTGTTCCGCCCGGATAGGTAGATGAACCCGTCTTCGGTGGTCATCGTCCAATGGATCCAACGCCAGGACCCGTCCTTGTGGCGAAAGCGGTTCTCGACCCTGATGGTCGCGATGCCGCTGGCGAGACGCGAGCGCGCCGCAGTTGAATGCGTTTCGTCGTCGGGATGGCGCAGCGCGGAGACGTGTATCGACTTGATCTCGTCCTCGCTCCATCCGAGGAGCTTCGTCCAGGCGGGATTGATGCTGATGAAATGGCCGTCGAAGCCGGAGACGCCGAGCAAGTCTTCCGAGACCATCCAAATCCGGTCGCGCTCGCGCGTGCGACGCTCGACCTCCGATTCGAGCTTTTCGCTCAATTGACGCAGGCTCTGCTCCGCGGCTTGTCGCGCATGCTCGACGAGCATGCGCTCGATCGCGAACCCCAGTTGCCGCGCGAGATTGTGCGCGACGTCGACCTCCTCCTGGGTGAAGGCGTGCGGCGTATCGTAATAGGCGATGAAGTTGCCGGCCAGCCGACCTTGCGCCATGAGCGGCACGAAAGCGACGCCGCCGATGCCCTCCGCCGCCGCGGCGCTGCAGACGTGCTCGGGCAGGTTGGCGGGGCCGATATCTTCGACGCAAATCGTTTCGGGGTTGCGCGCATCGAGCGGGAAGGGATTGTGTCCCTCGGCGGCGGCGCGATAGCGCGCGGAGAGGCCGCGCCATGCGACGAACCGCATCGCGCCCCAGTCGTCGGGCCGAAGGATCGAGGCGCGGTCGCAGCGCAGTGCGGTGCCGATGGCATCGAGCGCCGCATCGTAGATCTCGGCGAGGGATTCCGCGCGATAGAGCCGATCGGTGAAATCATAGAGCGCGGCCTGCGCCGCGGAGCGCCGCGCGAAAGCGATTTCGGCGAGCTTGCGGTCGGTGATGTCGCGGGCGATTTTCGAGGCGCCGACGATCTTTCCCTCCGCGTCCCGCATCGGCGAAATCGTCAGCGAGACGTGGATGAGGCTGCCATCCTTGCGGCGGCGCACCGTCTCATAGTGGTCGACGTGATTGCCGTGGCGAATCCGGTCGAGGATGACGGGCTCTTCGTGCTGCAGATGCGGCGGGATCACGATGGTGATCGAGCGGCCGATCGCCTCGGCGGCGGTGAAGCCGAAAATGCGCTCGGCCCCGCGGTTCCAACTGATGATGATGCCGTTGAGGTCCTTGCTGACGATCGCATCGTCGCTCCAATCGACGATGCTGGCGAGCTGCTGCCGGATTTGCTCGGCGCGCCGCTGCTCGGTGATGTCGGTGATCGAGGCAAGCCAACCGTCGATCCGGCCATCGGCGTCGACCTCGGGCGTGTAGGTCGCGCGAATGCAGCGCGTTCCGACCCCGGGGAAAGTCAGCTCGCTCTCATAATCGGCACGCTCGCCGCTCAGAGCGCGCTCGATATGCGGCCGAATGGTCTCGATCGCGTCTGCGCCGAGGATTTCGGCGAGCGGCCGGCCGACGAGATCCTGCGGGTCCCGTCCGACCATCGCGGCATAGGCACGGCTGGCAAAGCGATATTTCAGGTCGCGCGTGCAGCGCACGAGCATGAACGGCGTCTGATCGATCAGGCTTTGCCGCTCCGCATCGAGACGAATCATCTGCTGCGCGCTGTCGTGGATTTGATGCGGCGCGTCCGGTCGCGGCGAGCCTTCGCCTTTCGATTTCGCCTTCGCCACTTTGCGACCGCGTGACAGGTTTCGGTGCGGCATGATTCTGGTCTTACGCGCCGTTTGCGGGGAAATAGTAGCGGTGCGGTCCTAAAGTTCAAGCGATTGCCATAAAGCGCGGTGCGCCGCTCTCCGCGCGGCGGTCACGAGATGGACACAGCCATCGCGGCGGGAACGTTCTCCATGCGTCGTCACCGCAGCGTCACAAGCACGGCCAACATTTTTGAGACATTTCGCGATTTATAAATGAGATGTTGCGCGCCGCACAAAAAGCAACCTTTCCCGTCACTTCACTGCCGCAATCGGTTGCGAGCTTGAGATCAGACGTCAGTGCAATCGAATGCAGTTGGAGGAAAGAATGGCGCAGTTTCAAACGGCTCTCGTCGAGCACTTGGCCTATCTGCGTGCCTTCGCGCAATTTCTCGCGCGCGACCGCGCATTGGCGGACGATCTCGTGCAAGAGACGGTTCTGCGCGCCCTGTGCAACATCGACAAATTCGAACCCGGCACGAATATGAGGGCGTGGCTGTCGACGATTTTGCGCAACCAGTTCTACAACGAATTACGGTCTCGCTCGCGCATGGCGGCCTATGCGGGAATTCCGCGGCCGACCGGTCAGGATTGTGATCAGGACTCTCATCTCGAGATGCGCGACCTCATGCGCGCCTATCGCACCTTGCCCGCGGTGCAGCGCGAGGCGCTCTCGCTTGTCGGCGCCAATGGCTACAGCTACGAGGAGGCCGCTGAAATCGCCGGCTGTGCCCAGGGAACGGTCAAGAGCCGCGTAAGTCGCGGCCGCGCCGAGCTCATGCGGCTGCTCGATGGTGAAAATCCGGCTCTGAAGCCGGTGGGCTCTGACGACGACGAATTCCCGATCGCGGCCTGAGCCGCGAGGCCGATCGGGCGGAACCAAGGCGCCGGGGATCGCTGTCCCTGGCGCCGCGGTGCTGCTCCAAGCTCAGCGCGAAGCGGCGATCATCACGATCATGCCGAGCAGCGCGAGGATAAGGAATTCGGAGACGGCGGTGTTTGCGCTGCCGGAGAACAGCCGATAGGCCATCCGTCTCGCAGTTCTGATGAAGTTGCGCGTCACGCTGGTCTCGTCGCAGGCAAGCCGTTGTCGCGACTGAAACACGCGCTTTTGCCCGGCGTTCCGCGCCGACGTCGCGCTGAAACGATGAAGCCGGCTAGCGCTTAGGGTTCGAGCGCGCGACCCGGCACGAAATGGTGCCGGTCCGTCAACACGATCACGGAGAGGGTTTTGCTTCGGCTCGGATCCGAATCGAGGAAAACGCGGGCGTAGGAAAGCCCGTCGCTTCCGACGAACACGTCGCGCACGGTCCATTCGGGCGCGACGCGCCCGAACAGCGTCGGCCGTGCGTCGCGGAACCGTTGACCTCGCTTGACAGTGTGCTCTTGGCGCATGGCGGCACTTTAACATGACGAGCGCCGGCAACGGAAGAGCACCTTGCCATTGCCGATCGGCGCCCACCGATTGCACTCGGCGCTTGCATCGCCGGAACCGATCCTTGGGGGACCGGTTAAGACCTCATGGCACAGGATGGCGAGACCGGCTCGTCGCGCAGACTCGAAGACCAAATTCGCGAGCGCGCTTACTATCTTTGGGAAGAAGAGGGGCGCCCCGAAGGCCGGGCCGAGATTCATTGGGCGAAAGCGCGGGCGCTGATCGAAGGCGACAAGTCGCAGGCGGCCGCCGCCGAGGCGGCAGAAGATCCGAGCGCGGGCGATTCCGCCGATGACCGGTTGGACGAGCAGCTCAAAGACAGTTTCCCGGCGAGCGATGCCCCGTCCTATACCTCCGGCAAGCATGTCGGCGAGCCGGATCGCTCTTCGCCGCGACGACGCAGACGCCGCTCCTAACGCGGCTGTTACTTAGAATTAAGCAAATTTCGCAGCGCGACCCCCGCGCTGCTTCGGCGTGAAACGCGGCCCGATCGCCGATCCCGGCCGTGTCGGGTGGGCGCTGAAACGATCCGACGGTTGACAGGCCGGACGGTTCTTCACTACCAAACACCAACGCCATCGATCGGACCACCTTTCGACCCGCTCGCCCGAGGATCGGGCGCCGCCGGTCGCGAGATCAGAAACGGGGGGCGGTCCGCAATCGGCTCAATCCGCGTGGCTTTGGCCCGGATGCGTTTGATTCCGCCGCACCTTTCCTGCACGACCAAGGGGGAACGATGAGAGTTCACGAGTGGTGGCATGGTGCGGTTATCTACGAGGTCTATCTTCCGAGCTTTTCCGACAGCAACGGTGATGGTTGGGGCGATCTTCACGGCCTGTTGCAGCGGCTCGAGCACATTTCGTCCCTGGGCGTCGACGCGGTCTGGCTGACGCCCTTCTATCCCTCGCCCATGGAGGATATGGGCTACGACATCGCGGCGTTTTGCGATGTCGATCCGCGCTTCGGCAAGCTCGCGGATTTCGATGCCGTCGTCGCTCGCGCGCATGCGCTTGGCCTCCGGGTGATTATCGATCAGGTCTGGGCCCACACCGCGGCAACGCATCCCTGGTTTCAAGAGAGCACCTCGGGCGACTCGAGCGCGAAAGCGGATTGGTATGTCTGGGCCGATGCGCGGCCGGACGGCTCGCCGCCGAATAATTGGCTTTCGGTCTTTGGCGGCAGCGCCTGGCAGTGGCACCCGGTCCGGCGCCAATATTATTTGCACCACTTCCTGCCGAGCCAGCCGAAGCTCGATCTGCGCAATGAAGAGGTGCTGAACGCCCATTTCAGCAACGCGGAATTCTGGCTCGCGCGCGGCGTCGACGGATTCCGGCTCGATGCCATCGACTTCATGCTGCATGACGGAATGCTGCGCGACAATCCGCCCAATCCCAATCGCGCGGAGCCGGCGCCGTGGAATCCGTTCCGCTTTCAGCGCCACCTCTACGATATGTGCCAGCCGGCGAATCAGGAGCTCGTGACGGATTTGCGCCGGTTCATCGACCGGTTCCCCGAGGTCGTCACGCTTGGCGAGCTCTCGAGCGAGGCGGGCGCGCTCGGCCGTGTCGCGGCGCTGACCGGGCGCTCGAAGCTGCACATGTCCTATACGCTGGGCGTGATGAAGACCGCGTTCTCGCCGACGATCCTGCGCGAGGCGATTGCCGATGCCGCGATCCGCAACCAGTTGGACGGGCTGTGCTGGTCGTTCAGCAATCACGATGTCGAGCGTGCCGCGTCGCGCTGGAATCCCGGCGGGCGGCACCGCGGGGCTTTCGCGCTATTGCAGCTGGCGATGCTGGTGACGCTGCCCGGCAGCGCGTGCCTTTATCAGGGCGAAGAGCTGGGCTTGCCGCAAGCGCGGCTACCGGCCTCGGCGACCCGCGATCCCTTCGGTCGGACATTCTCCCCGGTCTATGCGGGTCGCGACGGGGCGCGCACGCCGATGCCCTGGATCGCAGGAGCGGCGAATTCGGGATTTTCGACGGCGCCGCCATGGCTCCCGATCGATCCGGCGCATGATGCGCTCGCCGTCGATCGGCAAGCTGCGGATCCGGACTCGACGCTGGCCTGCTGCCGCCGATTGCTGCACTGGCGCAAATCCCATCCGGCGCTGACGAGCGGCGGCGTCGAGCTTCTTCCAACCGCCGATCCGGTGGTGGCGTGGCGCCGCAGCGAAGGCAATGACCGGATCATCGCCATCTTCAACACCAGCGACGAGGCTCAGACGCTCTCTCCGGCCACGCTTCCCGCTTTCGCGGCGGCAAGCGAGCTCGGTTTCGGGGCCGCTCCGAGCAATGGCGAGCTCCGCTTACCGCCCTTCGGCGTTTGTCTCGGCACCGAGCACGGCAACCGGTAGATGGGACAGCGCCTCGGGTAGCGCGACGCCGCTCTCGCCGGCATCGATGACGAGATCCGTCAGCCGATCGATCCAGCGGCCGGGAGCAACGCCCTCCAGCCGCGTTTGCCCCAGAAATTGCGCGCCCGGCCAGAATGGTCCGAGATCGCCGGGGGCCTTATCGCCGACAAGTCGGCAGGCGATGACGAGGATCGCCGCCGCGCCGTTGCGCCGCTGAAAGGCGAGGATCGATTTCTCGGCCGGACCCGCAATCGTCACCGCTTCATAGGTGCCGTTGCGGAAGAGGTCGGGCGTGCGATTGCGCAAATCGAGGAGGCGATGGGTGACCCACTGCTTCAGCCAGCCTTCGCGCCAGCGCATGAGAGCCGTGGCGAAATCCGGCGCGGCCAAGGCGGCGATGCGCGCTCGATAGTCGACCGGGCGCCGATTGTCGGGATCGACCAGGCTCAAATCCCAGAACTCGCTGCCTTGGTAGAAATCGGGCACACCCGGCGCCGTCGCCTTCAGCACCAATTGCGTCAGGCCGTTGAACGCGCCGAGGCGTCGCAGCCGCGGTAGAAACCGCAGCACGCTGTCGATGAAACGGTTGTCGCCGGGATTCTCGAAGATCGCGTCGATGAATCGGCAATAGCCGTTTTCGTATGCGGCATTGGGGGCAACCCACGAAGTTTCGAGCTTCGCTTCGCGGCTGCTCTTGACGGCATAGGCCTTGAGCCTTTCGACATAGACGCGCCGCGCCTCGGCCGAGCGCAAGAGCCCGGCCGCCTGCATCGGCCAAGTCCCGACGATGCTTTGATAAAGCAGGTACTCATCGCGCAGCGATGGCGCCGGGCTGCCGCCGGCCTCGCCCAGACGCGCGCGGTTGTAGACATGCCAGCGTGCCACCCGGCGTGCCCATTCGTCGGGCATCTCGCTCAGCGCGTCAAGCCGTGCGCGCGTGTCCTCGCCGCGCTTGGTGTCGTGCGTCGCGCTGGCAAGCATGCCCAAAGGATGAGCAGCCAACCGCGCCGCCGCATCCGCGTGGTATTCATCGATGGTTGTCGTCGGGTGGAGGGGACTTGCGCCGACTTCATGCGCCGACACCAAAGGCACGAAGCGATAGAACAGCGTATCCTCGATCGCCTTGGCGGCGATGGCGCCGGTATATTGCTGGAAGCGCGCGACGAAGCGAAGGATCGCGTCCTTTTTCGTGTCGTAGTGATCGGGATTTGCCTTGGCGATGTCGAGCGTCAGCAGCCCGTGGAGGAATTTGAGAATCTCGGTATCGGTGCCGACCCAGTGCCCGGTCGCAACCTCGATCGCGGCGTCGATCGCCGCGCGATCCGCCTGCGACGTGCCGCGCTCCGTCACATAGGTGCGGTACACGGCGAAGCCGGAGACGATTTCGGTCAGCGCGTCGCGCAGACGCTTGCGGGTGAAATCGCGCGTGAACCAGTCGGCCTCGGCGATATCGACGAGCGCATTGGCGAGGTAGGTGAGTTCGCTCGCGAAGCTGCGCTCGACGACGAGGCGCCTGCAGGCATAGATCTCTTGGGCGAGGTCGAGGTGGAGGCCGGCGAAGCGGCTGAAAAACCGCTGCAGCTTCGCATAGCCCGCGGCGTCGATGAAGAGCCCGTTGGCGAGCGCGAGATAGTCATAGCCCGTCGTGCCGGCGACCGGCCAGCTTCGCGGCAAGCTCTCGTCCCGCGCCAGGATTTTCTCGACGAGGATATAGGGCCGCGCGCGGCGGCCGTCGTCGCTGCGGGGCATGCAGGCCGCGGCGAAGGCATGGAGCCGCCGGAGATAGCGCTGCGGGTCGGCCAGGCCGTCGACATGGTCGATGCGCAGCCCCTGCAGCCTGTCCGCGGCAAGCAGCCGGCTGGCGAATTCGTGGGCGTCGCGGAACACCGCCGGCTGGTCCATGCGAATCCCGGCGAGATCGTCGATGTCGAAGAAGCGGCGATAGTTGATCTCGTCGGACGCTGTTTTCCAATAGGCGAGCCGATAGGCTTGCCGCTCGAGCAGCTCGTGCAGCGGCGCGAACGACCTAAGGTCTCCCGCACGGCCCTGCCATTGGGCGAGCGCCGCATCGATCAGATACGTGGCGTCCGGATCGCGGGCCGCATCGGCGAGCGATTGCTTCAATGCCGCCGCCAAGTCCCGCCCGCCCGGCGCGCCGAGCGAGGGTGCGGCCGCACGCCAGCGATCGAGGAGATCGGCGAAAACGGGATTGGCCGCCAACTCGGCGAGCACCGCGGGATAGTCCAGCGGGCGCAGAGGCAGGCGGTGATCGTGGTACCAGAAATCGATATGGCCGCCCGAGCGCTCGAATTTCAGCGCGATCTCGCCGCTGACCAGGGTGTCGCCATAGGTCGAGCCCAAGATCGGCAAGAGCACCTTATGCTCGAGGTCGCGCTTGGGCGGCGACCAGTCGATATCGAAATAGCCGGCATAGGGCGAGGCTTCCCCCCATTCGAGCACATCGAGCCACCAGGCATTATCCGCCTTGCCGATGCCCATGTGGTTGGGGACGAAATCGAGAATGAGCCCAAGCCGCTCGGCCGCCAGCGTCCGGCAAAACCGCTCGAAGCTCGCCGCATCGCCGAGCTCCGGATTGATCTTGCCGTAATCCACCACATCGTAGCCATGGCTGCTCCCGGCGCGCGCCGCAAGAAACGGAGAGGAATAGACATGAGTGATACCGAGCCGCGCGAGATAAGGAAGGACGTCGCTCGCCTGGTCAAAGGTGAAATCGCGATTGAACTGAAGCCGGTAGGTCGAGACCGGCACGCTGCGCAGCGAATGGCCGCTCATGAGCCGCGCCTGCTCGGCCGTTCGCTGCGGATTGCGGCGAGAATGGCGGCAGCGCGCGAATCCTCGAGCACCGCGACGAAATCGCGGCCGAGTTTGCGGCGCCAGTTTGGCACCGAATCGCCCGTCCCCGGCAGATTGACCTGACGCTCCTCGCCGGCAAGGTCCTCCATTTGCACGAGCAGCAACCGGCACGGCGTGCGGGCAAGGAAGCCATGCGCCGCGACCGAAAGCGAGTCGCCGTCATCGCAGGCGAAACCGGCGCTCTGGAGCACGCGGGCGAGCGCGGCGCGCTCGCGCTCGCGTTCGGCGAAAGCCTGCTCGCGCGATGGCTCGTCCGGCCAGAGGCCGTGCTCGCTTCGCAGTTGCAGATCGCTCCCCGACCAGTAGCCGAGCAGCGGCGGCAGGTCGTGGGTCGCGACCGCGACCAGCGCATCGCGCGGATATTCCTCGGGCGCGAGAAACCGCTCGCCGTCGCGCGCGAAGATAAGCAGACGGTAGGACAGGATGCTCCGCGCCGCGAGCAATCCCTGAAAATCCGGCGGAATGGTGCCGAGATCCTCTCCGACAATAAGGCAACGCCGGGCGACGCTCTCGAGCGCCAGGGCATCGCACAGCGCCTCGACCGGAAGCCTCAGATACGTGCCTTCGCGCGGCGAGTGTCCGGCCGGCACGAGGAACAGCCGGCAAAATCCGAGGATGTGATCGATGCGCAGCACCGCGGCGTGGCGCATGACGGCGCCAAGGACGCGGCGCAGGGCGGCATAACCGGTGCGCGCAAGCGTGTAGGGATCGTAGACGGCGAGACCCCAATCCTGGCCCTCGCGGCTGAGATTGTCGGGCGGTGCGCCGATGTGGAATCCAGGGATCATGGTGCGGCGGTCGGCCCAGCCCTCTGCGCTTTCGGGTGGGGCGCCGATCGCAAGATCGAGATAAAGCCCGAGACGCATCCCAGCCTTGCGCGCTGTGGCGGCGCACGCCTCGAGTTGCGCGTCCGCCTCCCATTGCAGAAAGGCGTGATAGCGGATCTCCGCCGAATGGCTCCCAGCGAAGTCTTGAACGGCGTCGCCATTCGGGTCGTGAAAGGCTGCGGGCCAGGCCATCCAGTTGGGACCGAAATGCTCGGAGCAGGAGAGCGCCTGGAACACCGCGAAGCGCCGCAGCGACTCGCCGCGCTCGGCGACGAAGCGGTCGAAGGAGGCGATGAGCGCATGACGGGGCGCGCGGGCGCGCAAGGCTTCGAAAGCGGAAAACATCTCGCGAAAGATCGAGTCCTTGCAACGCGCGACCTCGATATAGGCCACCAGCTCGGTCTCGCGCAGCGCGGCGAGATTGTTCTGAAACCGCGCCGCCGCGATGCTGCGGCGCGCCGCGGCGGCGATCGCGAAGGATTGCATCGCCAGCGGATCGATATAGAGAACATTGAGGAACTCCCGGCTTGACGGCGCGTAGGGGCTGATCCGGGACGGATCGCCTGCATAGAGCGCATGCAGCGGATTGAGGCCGACGAAATCGGCTCCCAACAGCGCCGCCCGCACGACGAGATTGCGAAGATCCGTGAAGTCGCCGATGCCCCAATTGCGCGGCGAGCGCAGCGCATAGAGCTGAACGCTGATGCCCCACAGTCTTTCGCCGGCTGTGAGCGCCTCCGGCACGAAGCAGCGGATCGCGGTGCCACCCTGCGCCGAGGCCTCGAGCACGGCGCCGAGACGCGAGACGGTGTCTTGCGGCGCGGTGCGCAGCTCGCCCCAATTGTCGCGATATTCGGGTTCGATACGGATCGGTTCGGGCATCACGGCGTGTCGCCATCCGCGAGCGTCCACCGCACCGCCCATGGCGCGAGCGGCCCTTCGCTCGGGCAGCACTCCCACAGCAACCGGCCCTCTGCTGCAAGCGGCGCCGCAACCGCGGCGTCGGAGAGATTGGCGCAGAGCGCGAGACGGCTGCCATCGGCGAGGCGCCAATGAGCGCCGAGCCACCGGCCCCTCGTTTCGTAGCCGGCGGAGGCGTCGCGCAGCCCCGCCAGCCGCGGAACGATCTCGCGGTGACGCAGCGCGAGAAGATCGGCGTAGAGCTCAGCGAAATCAGGGTCGGGAGCGGCGAGGCTGCGGTCGATGCGGCTGCGCTCGAAAGTTTCGAGCGCCAGCGGATCGGGAATCGCTTCGCGCGCTTCCTCGGATGCGAAGGCGGGGAAATGGGCGAACTCGCGCCAGCGGCCTTGCCGGACGGCGTCGCCAAGCGGGCCGCGAAAGTCGCAGAAGAAGAGGAAGGGCTCGCCCGCGCCGAGCTCCTCGCCCATGAAGAGAAGAGGCGGCGAAGGCGCGAGAAGAAGGATCGCGATGGCGGCGCGGAGCGCTTCGCGCGAGGTGAGCGCGATCAGCCGCTCGCCGAAGGCGCGGTTGCCTATCTGATCGTGGTTCTGGATGAAATTGACGAAGGCAAGCGGCGGCAGGTGACCGCTGGGCTCGCCGCGCGCTGCGCCGCGAAACGGCGACAACTCTCCCTGATAGACGAAGCCCTGCGTCAAGGCGCGCCCGAGGCTGGCAATGGGATCGGCGGCATAGTCGCCGTAATAGCCGTCGGACTCGCCGGTGAGGGCGACATGCATCGCGTGGTGGAAGTCGTCGTTCCACTGCGCATCGTAGGAAAGCGGCGCTCCGCTAGCGCCGCGCTCGAGATAACGGGCCTCGTTCTTGTCGTTCTCGAGGATCAGGTGGATGTTCGGGCTGCCGACCGTTCGCCGCACTTCCTCCGCCAGCTCGGCGAGAAAATGCGGCGTGCTTTCGTCCTCGATCGCGTGCACGGCGTCGAAGCGCAGGCCGTCGGCGTGGTATTCCTCGAGCCAATAGAGCGCGTTGTGGATGAAGAACCGCCGCGCGATTCCGCCGAAATTGATCGCTTGGCCCCAAGCGGTCGTGCCTTGCGAAAAGAATTGCGGCGCGTAGAGCGGAAGATAATTCCCTTCTGGCCCGAAGTGGTTGTAGACGACGTCGATCAGCACCATGAGGCCGAGGCGGTGCGCCTCGCAGATCAAGGCCTTGAGGTCCTCGGGCCGTCCGTAGGCCGAATCGGGCGCGAAGGGCAGGACCCCGTCATAGCCCCAGTTGCGCTGTCCGGCGAAATCCGCGACCGGCATCAGCTCGATGGCGGTGACGCCGAGCCGCGCGAGCCGCTCGAGTTGCTGTTGCGCCGTCGCGAAACTGCCGCCGCGCGAGAAGTCGCCGAGATGCAGCTCATAGACCACCGCTTCATGCCAGGGCCGGCCGGTCCAGGCGCCGTCGCTCCAACCGAAGGCCGAGGGGTCGACGATCTCGCTCGGCCCGTTGACGTCGGCCGGCTGAAAGCGGGAGGCCGGATCGGGAACGGCCTGCTTGCCGTCGATGACGAATTGGTAGAGATCGCCAGGCCGTGCCCCATCGACGGTCGCTTCGAACCATCCTTCGGCGTTTCGCATCATTGCGCGCTCGCGCCCTTGGGTCGAAAGGCGCAGGCCGATTTCGGCCGCGGCGGGTGCCCAAAGCCGGAACACGGCGCCGCTCGTGGTGAGCGAGACGCCGAACGGCATGTCATGGTGCCGGTGCATCGGAGAACCTCAGCTCGTCTTGCCGAACATCAGGGTGACCGACCGCGCGGGCACCTCGAATGTCGCTCCCGGAGAATTCTCGCCATCGCCCTTGCCGGTGGGCTCGGCCGTGTTGATCTCGCAGCGCCAGACTGTGACGTTGGGAATAGCCGGCAAGACGACCGACAGCGCCTCGTAATGGGCGTTGAGAAAGATCAGCGTCGGATAGGGCATGCCGTCGAGCAGAACGCCGAGGAACCGCGCATCCGGAAACAGCCAATCCGGGTCCGACATCTCCTCGCCGTCGGCGCGGAACCAGGCGATGTCGCGATATCCGCTTGCATGTCTGACCTTGCCTTCGAGGAATCGATCCGACGACAGGTGATGATCGCGGCGGATATCGATGAGCAGCGCGATGAAGTCGCAAAGATCGTCGCCGACGATATCCTTGCGCGACCAGTCGATCCACCCGACCTCGTTGTCCTGGCAATAGGCGTTGTTGTTGCCGCTCTGGCTGTTCGCGACTTCGTCGCCGGCCAGCAGCATCGGCACCCCTTGCGACAGCAGGAGCGTGGCAAGGAAATTTCGGCGTTGCTGCCGGCGCAGCGCGATGATGGTTTCGTCGTCGGTCGGTCCTTCGACGCCGCAATTCCAGCTCGCATTGTCCGAGTGGCCGTCGGCGTTGTTCTCGAGATTCGCCTCGTTGTGCTTCTCGTTGTAGCTGACGAGGTCCTGGAGCGTGAACCCGTCATGGGCGGTGACGAAATTGATCCCGGCCCTCGGGCGGCGCCCATCATGCTTGTAGAGATCGGCGGAGCCCGCGAAGCGCGCCGCGACCTCGCCGATGATGCCGCCGTCGCCGCGCCAATAGCGGCGCATGGTGTCGCGGTAGCGGTCGTTCCATTCCGACCAGCCGGGCGGAAAGGCGCCGACGCGATAGCCGCCGTCGCCCACATCCCAAGGCTCGGCGATGAGCTTCACATTGGCGAGGACCGGGTCCTGCGTCAGAACGTCGAGGAACGGCGCGTCGGCGTCGAACCCGTTGCGCGTCCGCGCGATCGTCGATGCTAGGTCGAAGCGAAACCCATCGACATGCATCACCTCGGTCCAATAGCGCAGCGCATCGCCCACCATCTGCAGCACGCGCGGATGGGACACGTTGAGCGAGTTGCCGCAGCCGGTGAAATCGAGATAGTGGCGGCGGTCGCCGGGGTTCAGCCAGTAGTAAGACGCATTGTCGATGCCGCGAAAGCACAGCGTCGGCCCAAATTCATTGCCCTCGGCCGTATGATTGAAGACGACGTCGAGGATGATCTCGATCCCCGCGGCATGAAGCGCCGCGACCGTCTGCTTGAATTCGAAATGCTGCCCGCGGTTGAGAAAGCGCGGATCGGGCGCGAAGAACGCGATCGAATTGTAGCCCCAGTAGTTTTTCAGCCCGCGCTCGACGAGATGCCGGTCATCGACGAAGGCGTGGATCGGCAGGAACTCGACGGCGGTGACGCCAAGCCGTGTTAAGTGCTGGATGGCAGCCGGACTGCGCAGCCCGGCAAAGGTGCCGCGCACCCGCCGCTCGATCTCGTCGTTGAGCTTGGTGAAGCCCGCGACATGCATCTCGTAGATGACGGTGTCGCGCCATGGGCGGCGCGGCGGTGCATCGAACCCCCAGGTGAAGCTTTCATCGACGAGGCGGCATTTCGGCACGACGCGCGCATTGTCGCGCCGGTCGAAGGACAGATCGCCGCGCGCGCTGCCGACGCGATAGCCGAAATGAAGGTCCGAGATCTCGAATCGGCCGTCGAGCTCGCGGGCATAGGGGTCGATCAGCAGCTTGTTGGGGTTGAAGCGATGGCCTTCATTGGGCGCATAGGGGCCATAGACCCGGTAACCATAGAGCAGCCCCGGGCGCGCTTCCGGCAGGTAGCCGTGCCAAACGCCGTCGGTGTGCTCGGGCAGCGCGACGCGCTCCATCTCGCGCCGGCCGTGCTCGTCGAAGAGGCACAGCTCGACCTTCTCCGCATGCGCCGAGAACAAAGCGAAATTGGCGCCGCGCGCGTCGATCTGCGGACCCAGGGGATATGGCTTTCCGCCGCGCATCGCCGCCGCCATGGTGGCTCCTAGTCGGCGGCGGGCGCGAGATAGACGGCGGCGAGTGGCGGCAGGGTCAGGGACATTGACTGCGCACGTCCGTGCCAGCGAAAGGCCTCGGGCTGGAGCCGGCCCTTGTTGCCGACGCCGCTCCCGCCATAGCGCGCATCATCCGAATTGAAGATTTCGACATAGGGGCCGCGGCTCGGCATGCCGATGCGGTAATTGTAGCGAACCACCGGGGTGAAGTTGACGATCACGACAACGTGGTCGGCGCCATCGCGCCCGTTGCGTTGGAAGGAGACCACGCTCGCGCTGCGGTCCGATGCGTCGACCCACTCGAAGCCGGAGCGATCGTGGTCGAGCTGATGCAGCGCCCCCCGCTGCCGCAGCAGATTGTTCAGATCGCGCATCATGGTCATGACGCCTTGATGCAGCGGGTCGGCAAGCAGATGCCAGTCGAGGCTGCGGTCGTGATTCCATTCCTGCTCCTGGGCGAACTCGTTGCCCATGAAGAGCAGCTTCTTGCCTGGATGTCCGTACATGAAACCGTAATAGGCGCGCAGATTGGCGAAGCGCTGCCAGGGATCGCCCGGCATGCGTCCGAGGATCGAGCGCTTGCCATGGACGACCTCGTCATGGCTGAGCGGCAGGATGAAATTCTCGGTGAAGGCGTAGAGCAGACCGAAGGTCAGCTTCTCGTGGTGATAGGCCCGATTGATCGGGTCCTCGGACATGTAGCTCAGCGTGTCGTGCATCCAGCCCATGTTCCACTTGAAGCCGAAGCCCAACCCGCCGTCGAAGGTCGGCCGGGAGACCATCGGCCAGGCGGTCGATTCTTCGGCGACGGTGGTGATGCCGCTGAACGTCGCATAGCAGGCTTCGTTGAGGCGCTTCAAAAACGCGATCGCCTCGAGATGCTCGTTCCCGCCATGGATATTCGGAATCCATTCGCCGGGGTTGCGGCTGTAGTCGAGATAGAGCATGGCGGCGACGGCATCGACCCGCAGCCCGTCGACGCGGAAGCGGTCGAACCAGAACAGCGCATTGGTCTGGAGATATTCGGCGACTTCCGTGCGGCCGTAATTGTAGACCAGCGTGTTCCAGTCGCGATGGATGCCGCGGCGCGGATCGGCGTGCTCGTAAAGCTTGGTGCCGTCGAAATCGGCGAGCCCGTGCGGATCGTTCGGGAAATGGCCCGGCACCCAGTCGAGCAGCACGCCGATCTCGGCCTGATGGCAGGCGTCGATGAACGCTTGGAACTCGTCGGGCGTCCCGAAGCGGCTGGTCGGCGCGAACAGCCCCGTCGGCTGATATCCCCAGGAGCCGTCGAACGGAAATTCGGCGATCGGCAGCATTTCGATATGGGTGAAGCCCATGTCCCGTACATAGGGAACGAGCGTCGACGCCAGCTCCCGATAGCTGAGCGAGCGATTGCCCTCGTCGGGGCGGCGGCGCCACGAGCCGAGATGCACCTCGTAGATCGTCATCGGCGCGCCGTAGAGGTTGCGCCGCCCGCGCTCATCGATCCAGGACTGGTCGTGCCATTGATGCCGGTCGTTGCGGCAGACGATCGAGGCCGTGGCGGGCGGGCGCTCGGCGCGGAACGCGAAGGGATCGGCCTTCATCGGCATGCGGCCGCCGCTGGCGGTGCGGATCGCGTATTTGTAGCGCTCGCCTTCGCCGAGCCCCGGAATGAAGATTTCCCAAATTCCGGCGCCGGGATGAAGGCGCATCGGATGACGCCGCTCGTCCCATTGATTGAAATCGCCGACGACGCTGACGCGCGAGGCGTTGGGTGCCCACACCGCGAACACCACGCCCTCGACCGTCTCCATGCTGACGAGATGCGCGCCGAGCCGGTCATAGGCGCGGCGATGGGTCCCTTCGCGCAACAGGTAGAGGTCCATTTCGCCGAGCCACGGACCGAACTGATAGGGATCGACGATCTCTGCCGTGCCGCCATCGTAAGCAACGCGCAGACGATAGGGATGCGGCAAAGGCCCCGTCACGGCGATCTCGAAAAGCCCGCTGGAGCATTCGGTCGGCTCCGACGCCACGGCTTGGCCGGCGAAATCGGTCAACGCAACCGTGCGCGCGCCCGGCTGGAACACGCGCACGAGGGTGCGGCCGTCGGCAAGAGGATGTGGACCCAGATAGGAGAACGGGTCGCCGTGATATCCGCCGACAATCGCGCCGGCTTCGCTACCCCGCTGCATCGGACCTTTCGGGTATCTGCCGCCCCAGCAGTAAAGTCCGGAGCCCTGCGAGGGGAACGCCGGCCCAGCCGGGGCGGTTCCCGAGCTCGTAATCGATTTCGAGCGCGGCTTTCTCGATGAGAAAGAGCGACAGCAGATTGCGGGCGATTGCGGCATCGCGCGGCCAGAGCGGGCAATCGGCCATGGTCGCGACATAGGTGTCGAGGAAGCGGGTGCTCACCTGATCGCGCCACTCGATAACCGCCGGGCTGAGCTCGTTGCGATAGTCCGGCCGATTGGCTGTCGCGTGATCGAGCGCCGTCCAGGCCGCGTAGTCGAAAGACCGCATCATCGAGGCGACATCGCGCACGATCGAATGCTTTGCCCGCCGGTCCGCGAGAGAAAGCTGCGGCGGGCCTTCGAAATCGACGATCGAAACGTCGTTTTGGACGACGAGGGTCTGACCGAGATGGTAGTCGCCATGGCACCGCGACAGCAGAACGTCGGTGTTGCCGGCAGCGGCGGAGCGAATCTGCGCGAGGACGGCGCCGCGTTGCTGCGCGAGCTCGTCGAGCGCGGCAATCGCGTCGGCTGACAGACGGCCGCGCACCGCGTGCAGCGCGTCGAGCGCCGCTTCGACGCGCCGAGCCGTCTCCTCGCCCCAGTCTCTCATGCGCTCGGGCCCGGCGCGCTCGACGACGAAGGCCGGATCGCCCTCCTCGACATAGAGCACGCGATGAAACTCGGCCGTCCGGCGCGCCAGCTGCTCGATATAGACGAGATAGGCGGCGTGGTGCTCGGTCGGCAAGGGTTGCGGCTCCGCGGGCGCGACGCGAATGTCCTGCAAGAACCGATCGAGATAGGCGAGGGTATAGGTCCAGCCGTCGCCCTGGTTGCGGATCAGCGCGTGCACCACGCCCAGCGCGGTATCGTTGCCGGCGGCGTCGACGAGGTGAATGCTGCCGAAGAGCGTCGGCGTGTTGGCATAGGCGCCGGTCCCGGTCAGGAACGCGCCCAGCTCGATCTCTGGATGCGTGCCGACGGCAACCCGGCGATAGAATTTCATGATCAGCCAATCGTCGATGCTGGCCGAGCTGTTCGACTGTTCCTGGGTGCGCAGGCGGATAACTTGTTTGTCCGGTTTCGGCGCGGCAAGGAAGGCTGGCGCCGGCTTGAAGGCGAGGGTACCGGCCCCGGCGGCAATTCTCGTGTCCTGCAGCAACGCGTCCGTCACGCTGCGGACAAACTCCTCGCCGAAAAGCGCATCTTGCAGCAGGCCTTCCTTATAGCTGCGCCGGATCTTGGCGAGGCTCGCCGGCGAGACCGCGGTGGTCTGCCAGTCCTCGACGACGGGCAGCGAATAGCAAATCGTTTCCTTGCTGCTCGCCTCGGCAATCATCCAGCACCATTCGCGCCCGCCGAGGGTGAAGCAGAAATTTTGCTCGACCTCGATATGAATAGAGCGCTCGCTCTTTTGCGCGAACCAACGGCGGGCGCGCAAATAGGCGGGAAGGACCTCGCGCTCCAACAGGCGAAGATTGCGGCCTTCGACGGCACTGCGCAGCCCGCCGGTTTCGACCAGCGTCACGAGCTCCGGCATGAGCTGCGTCGTCGGCTTCTGCGCCTCATCGGGCGGCGTCAGCTCGAACCAGAAGAAGCCGTAGCCTTGAAGCGTGATCGAATACCAGGTCTCGCCGATCGCCGGGAACGCCGTTCGCCCGAGCAGCTCGACCGGGATGCGGCCGGCGAAGGCCGAGAGCTCCAGCTCGACGGGCTGGGCCGAGCGCGAGAGATTGGCGACGCACAGCACGGTAACCTTCTCGTGCTGCCGCAAATAGGCGATCACGGCGCGATTGGCGGGATAGAGGAAGGTCAGGCCGCCGCGGCCGAACACGGCGAGGGACTGGCGGACGGCGATGAGACGCTTCATCCAATTGAGCAAGGACGAGAGGCTGCGCTCCTGGGCCTCGACATTGACGGCGTGATAGCCATAGACCGCGTCCATGATCGGCGGCAGATAAAGCTGCGCGGGATCGGCGCGCGAGAACCCGCCATTGCGGTCGGGCGTCCACTGCATCGGCGTACGCACGCCGTCGCGATCGCCCAAATAGATGTTGTCGCCCATGCCGAGCTCGTCGCCGTAATAGATGATCGGCGTCCCGGGCATCGACAGCAGCAGCGCATTCACCAGCTCGATCTTGCGCCGGTCGTTCTGCATCAGCGGCGCGAGGCGCCGGCGAATTCCGAGATTGATGCGCGCCCGCCGATCGGCGGCATAGGTCAGCCAGAGGTAATCGCGCTCGGCGTCGGTCACCATCTCGAGCGTCAGCTCGTCATGGTTGCGGAGAAAAATCGCCCATTGGCAATTGTCGGGGATCTCCGGCGTTTGCCGCATGATGTCGGCGATCGGATGCCGGTCTTCGCTCGCGATCGCCATATAGATGCGCGGCATCAGCGGAAAATGGAACGCCATGTGGCATTCATCGCCCGTGCCGAAATAATCCTTCACGTCCTCCGGCCATTGATTGGCCTCGGCGAGCAGCAGCTTGCCGGGAAATTTCCGGTCGAGCTCGCCGCGGATCGATTTGAGGATGGCGTGGGTCTCGGCGAGATTCTCGCAGCTCGTGCCTTCCCGCTCGCAGAGATAAGGAATCGCGTCAAGACGGAACCCGTCGACGCCGATATCGAGCCAGAACTCCATGACGTTGAGCACCGAGCGCAGCACATGCGGGTTGTCGAAATTGAGATCGGGCTGGTGCGAGAAGAAACGATGCCAATAAAAGGCGGAGGCCTCCGGGTCCCAGGTCCAGTTCGATTTTTCCGTGTCCGTGAAGATGATCCGCGTGCCCTTGTATTTTTCGTCCGTGTCGCTCCAGACATAGTAGTTGCGCGCAACCGACCCCGGCTTCGCCCTGCGCGCGCGTTGAAACCACGGGTGCTGGTCCGAGGTGTGATTGACGACGAGCTCGATGATGAGCCGCATTCCGCGCTTGTGCACTTCGCGGACGAGATGCCGAAACTCGGTGAGCGTGCCGTAGGAGCGGTGGACGTCGCGATAATCGGAGACGTCGTAACCATCGTCGCGCAAGGGCGAGGGGAAGAACGGCAACAGCCAAATGACCGTAACGCCGAGCTCCTGGATATAGTCGAGCTTCTCGGTCAGCCCGACGATATCGCCGATACCGTCGCCATTGGCGTCGTGAAACGCCTTCAGGTGCAATTCATAGATGATGGCGTCCTTGTACCAATCGACCCGTCCGTCGAGCGTTTTCATTGCAGCGTTCGCACCTTGAAGATCAACGCCGGCGCATCCGGCGTCAGTCGAATGCGTTGGCGCGAGCCGACCCGGTGGATGGTCTGGCCGCTCAGCAGGTCGTCGAGCGCGATGTCCTCGTGCTCGGCGATGCCGAGGCTGGGCAGGGGAAGCGTGATCTCCGCTTCCTGGGCGGCGAAGGGGTCGAGGCTCAAGGCGATGAACACGGCGTTGTCGCGGGAATAGAACATCACCCGCTCGCTGTCGCAGGGCAGGAAGATCAAGTTGAGCCAATCGGCGAAAGCGGGATTGGCGCGGCGAATGCGGTTGAGCGCGGCGATCAGCGGCTTGATGTTGCCGGGCCGGTCCCAATCCCAGACTTTGTATTGATACTTCTCGGAGTCTGCGTATTCCTCGGCATTGGGGAGCGCGCGGTTCTCGCACAGCTCGAAGCCGTTATAGATCCCGTACAGCCCGGCGATGGTGGCGGCGAGGATGACGCGGATGCGGAAAGCCGGCGGCCCGCCCTGCTGCAGAAAGACCGGCAGGATATCGGGCGTGTTGGTGAAGAGATGCGGGCGGAAATAGTCCTTGGGCTCGTCGCGCGTCAGCTCGGTGAAATACTCGATGAGTTCGCGCTTCTCGTTGCGCCAGGTGAAATAGGTGTAGGACTGGGTGAAACCGATCTTGGCGAGGCCCTGCATCAGTTTGGGGCGGGTGAAGGCTTCGGCGAGGAAGATCACGTCGGGATGGTCGGCCTGAATGGTGCGGATCAGCCATTCCCAGAAGGGCAGTGGTTTGGTGTGCGGATTGTCGACCCGGAAGACGCGCACCCCCTCCTCGATCCAAAAGGCGACGATGTCGCGGATCGCCTCCCAAATTGCCGCGGCGGCATCGGAGTCGAAATTGATATTGACGATGTCCTGGTATTGCTTGGGCGGATTCTCGGCATAGCGGATCGAGCCGTCGGCGCGGAAGACGAACCACTCGGGATGCTCTTTCACCCAGGGATGGTCGGGCGCGCACTGAACCGCGAGGTCGAGCGCCACTTCCATGCGGCGCTCGCGGCAAGCGCGGACGAAGGCACGGAAATCGTCGAGCGTGCCGAGATCGGGATCGATGGCATCGTGCCCTCCCGCGGCGCTGCCGATGGCATAGGGGCTGCCGGGATCATTCGGCCCCGCGGCGAGGGAATTGTTGGGACCCTTGCGGTGCACGGTTCCGATCGGATGGATCGGCGGGAGGTAGACCGTATCGAATCCCATCGCCGCAATCTCGTCGAGCCGCGCAACGCAGTCGGCGAAATGCGCGCTGCGGCCGGGCACGCGGCCTTGCGAGCGCGGAAACATCTCGTACCACGCGGAAAACCGCGCTTCGGCGCGATCGACGATGATGTCGCGCGCCGGCGCAAGACGGGTGACGTCGGCGCGCGGACCCTCCTCGATCATGAAGGCGGCGAATTCCTCGGAGAGAAGCAGCTCCGGTTCATCCGCAGCCGGCGCCCGGCCGCGGCGCTCGAACTTCGCCGTCGCCCCTGCCGCAAGTTGGCGCCCTTCTTCGAGGTCGAGCGCGATATCCTGGCCGGCCGCCCGCTTGCGCAGGATGCGAGCGCGCCACGAGGCGAACAGATCGGTCCAGGCCTCGATCGTGTATTCGACCCGTCCCAGCCGGGTCAGCACGAAGTCGCCGGTCCAGCGGTCATTGTCGAAGAGCCGCAGCGGCGCCGCGGTCCAGGAGGGCGCCCCGGCATTGCGATGGAGGAGACTCGCCCCCAACACCTCATGGCCGTCGCGATAAAGATCGCACCACACCTCGAAGCGATCGCCCACGACGCGCTTGACCGGATAGCGGCCGCACTCGAGCTCCGGGTAGAGCCGCTCGATCACGATCCGCGGCGTGCGCGCGCAAGAGCTCGCGCCCTCCGTTTCGCTCTGCGGCGGTTGTGTCCAGCTATGCGGCCGGTATTCCTCCATGCGACGACTTGGGCGGCGCGCCGATCCGATCCCCCGCGCGACGTCTCGGCTCAGGCGACGCTGAGCAGAGTGTCGGGAAGCGGCCGGAGGGAGGCGGATTGGAGGGCGGCGATGAAGGAGTCGTACCAGCCCTGCAGGCTGCCCTTGCACAGGATACGATAGAGTGTCTCCCAGCGCTCCAGGCGTTCGGCGTGCGACATATAGAGTGCCTCGTGAAGGCTGCGCGCCACCTCGGCCGGGTCATAGGGATTGACGATGAGGCCGGCATTCAGCTCCTGTGCCGCGCCGGCGAATTTCGAGAGCACGAGCACGCCGGGATCCTCCGGGTCCTGCGCCGCGACATATTCCTTGGCAACGAGATTCATGCCGTCGCGCAGCGGGGTGACGCAGGCGACCTTGCTCAGGCGGTAGAATCCGGCAAGCTCTTCGGGCGAAAAGCCTTCATTGACGTAGCGCAAAATCGTCCAATCGGCGCCGCCGAAGCGGGCGTTGATGTCGCCGGCCGTGGCGGCGAGCTCGGCGCGGAAGTGGCGGTAGCTCTCGACCTCCGAGCGCGTCGGTGGCGTGATCTGGAGGAAAGAGACGCGGCGGCGCTCGTCGGGAAAGAGGGTCAGGAAGCGCTCATAGGCGGCAAAGCGCAGCGGCAGGCCCTTGCTGTAATCGAGACGGTCGACGCCGATCACCAAGGCGCCGTTGTGAAGATCCTGGCGCATGCGCGCGAGACGCCGCGACTTGCTGCGGCGGCGCGCGGCGGCGGCGAAACGCTCGACATCGATGCCGATCGGAAACACGCCGAGGTTGATGCGCCGCTCGCCCACCCGCAGCACGGTGTGACCGATCATCGTCGCGACGAGGTCGCTGGTCGCGTAATCGCGAAAGCGCAGCAGATCGCCGCAGGTCTGAAAGCCGATCAGATCGTAGGCGGCGAGCGATTTCATGATCTCGCGGTGCGAGGGCAGGCATGCAAGTGTCGAGGCCGAGGGGAAGGGCGTGTGGAGAAAGAAGCCGATGCGATTGGTCATCCCGCGCCGGCGCAGCGCCTGGCCCAGCATGAAATAGTGGTAGTCATGCACCCAGATGAGGGAGTCCGGTTCCGCGACGCGGCACACCGCATCCGCCATCGCGTCGTTGATCGCGCGATAGGCGGTGAGGTAGTCGGGCGTGAAATGCATCAGATCGGCGCGGTCGTGCAGGATGGGCCAGATCACCGAATTGGCCATCCCGTTGTAGAAGCTGCGATACGCCGAGCGCCGGAACTCGACCGTGACCATGCGCCCGGCGCCCGCCGCGCGGATGTTGATCGCGTCGTCGGCGCTGACCTCCTCGCGAATTTGTTTTCCATTGCTGCCGATCCAGCAGGCGCCGAATTTCTCGGTCGCAACCTGGAGAGCCGCGGCCAATCCCCCGTGGACCGCTCCGCTACTCTGTGGCGCGGTGATGCGGTTCGAAATCAAGATGGTTGTCATTCGGGCGCACTTTCCTGGGTCAGCCGGGACAAGGAGCGGAGGCTCAAAAATTCTTTCCTGGGCAAACGCCGACAATGACAAATCGTTCCCGCAAAAAAGCCGCATTTTCGAAAGTTCAGGGCATGGCGCATCGCCGATGCGAATGCCGCCCGCGTTCGCGCACCTAAAGCGCGGCCGCCGCGCGCAAGGCCGTTCTCAAAGAAAATTCAGCCGTCAATACGAGCGGGGCGATTTTTGCGCCGGCGCTCCTTGCCCGGCGCGCCCTTCGCTCAAAGCCTCAGGAGGCGTCGCCGCAGTCGCGCCACCGGTAGCCGAAGCCCGAGTAGTTCTCGAGTACGTCCCAATCTCGATCGACCACGCGGAATTTGTCGCGGATGCGTTTGACGAACGCCCGCACATTGGCGCGATAGCCTTCCGCGCCGGTTCCCGTCAGAAAGCCTTCGCCATGCACGAGGTCGTAGAGCTCGCGATAGCGGATGTCCTCGCCGGCCCGGGTGGCGAGAAGATCGACCATCTTGAATTCGGTGTTGGTGAGGGCGACTTCGCTTCCCTTCCAGAAAGCGCGCGCAGTTTGCCGCCGCAATTCGAGATCGCCCCGGTGCAGCACCGGCCCCGCGCCGGCATCGCCCTCCGCGGCGGCGCGCCCGCTCTTGGCGCCCTGGACGATCAGATTGATCCGGCGCAGCAGGATCGAAAAGCTGCGCGACTTGTCGACGAAGTCGACCGCGCCGCGCTGCAGCGCCGCCTCCTCGTAGATTTGATCGGTCAGCTCGGTCAGGAAGATGATCGGAATCGGGATGTTGGCGTCGCGAATGCGGCTGAGCACCTCGATCCCGTTCATCTCCGGCATCATCCAGTCGAGCAGGACGATGTCGTCGTCGCTGCCCGCGACGAGATGGGCGACGGCCGCCTTGCCGGAGCCGAAGGCCCGCACGTCAAAGCCGGATTCGCTCAGATTGAGGGTCAGCGATTCGCGAAAGAGGGGGTTGTCGTCGACCAAAACGACGCGCGTGCGTGCGGCGGCGGACAAGGCCGGTCGGTTCGTCTCGCCGGCACGAACTTGTGACGCGGGAGCCATGCCGGGTCCCATCTGCTCAACCTCCGATATCCCCTGCGCTTCGCGGCGGCGCATGTTCTTGCCGATATTTTTGCACGGGTTCGCTGTCCCGGACAATACGTCATCTTCCGCACGCTCGCCAGACCCGGCTCCCAAAATTTCGCCCCGGCGCAAGCGCGCGCATCCGCCGCTTGCTCACTCGGTATGGGTGTGGCGGCCCCGGCTTTGATCGCATGCGGCGTGTTCGGTGCGGTGCAGCACAGCTATGATATTAAAGTGATAACAACCTCGGCGAATTGAGATTTTCCTTCTTAAGCCGCGCCGTCCTTTACTATTATGGAAGAAGTTTGGCGAGATGGCGCGATCCCTCGATCCCATGGACGAGCAGAAAGATCCGCCGCGTTGCCTTGGGAGAGTCTTTGCAAGCCCGTCCACTGGTTAGCCGCCTCGAGCGGCGGTCGAAGCTTGACTGCCCAGGGAAGGGATCGAAGAAGAGGTTTGTCTATGGAAGCACCGTTGCGGGGCCTGCGCGTCTTGCTGGTCGAGGACGAGCCCCTTGTCGCCGAGTTGATCGTCGACGTGCTCGAGATGGCGGGGTGTTCGGTGGTGGGGCCGGTCCCGCGCCTCGATGCGGCGGTCCGCGCGGCCGAGACCGAGGCGATCGATGCCGCCCTTCTCGATCTCGACCTCGCCGGCAAACGCAGCTATCCGGTCGCCGCGGCGCTCGCCGCGCGCAAGGTGCCGTTCCTCTTTCTGACGGGCTATGGCCAGGGCGCCCTCGCCCCGGAATATGCCGCCTGCCGGACCGTCGCCAAGCCCTTCAAGCCGCAGCACCTCATCGACCTGCTGGCGCGCACTGTCGAGAAGGCCGCGCCATGATGAGGCGGTGGCTGCCATGCGCGAGGCACGACGAGGGAAAAATTCCGTGAGCGCGCGCTCGCTCCGCGCCGCGACCATCATCATTCTTTTGGGTATTGCCGCGTCCGTGCTTCTCTTCGTGGCGGCGGTCTATGATCTCCGCCTCGACCTCGCGCGCGGCGGCGGCGACATTATCCTCCTCTCGATCATCGCCGGCGCTTTGGCGATGATCGTGCCCGCGGCGCTGGCGCTGCTTTTCGTTTTGCGGCGCAGTCACCGCTCGCGCAGCGTTCTTCGCGCCACGGTCAACGGCATCGCCCAAGGCGTCGCCGCCTTCCAGAAAGGCCGGCTGATCGCGTGGAACGAGCAATTCGTCGAATTGCTGGGCATTCCCGCCGGCCTGGCGGAGCCCGGCACCCCGATGTCGCGGTTCGAGGAAACGGATCGCGGTGGGCTGCTCGGCGATCTGAGCGAGCAGATGGCCCGCGCCGAAGCGATGAACCAGACCATACAAGTGGAGCGCATCCGCGCCGACGGCGCCGTCATCAATCTCTTCTTCAGCGCGCCGCAAGACGGCATCGCGGCCTTCGGAGCGATCGACGTGACCCTGCGCCGCCAGCGGGATCGCTTCCTCGAGCATGCGCAGAAAATGGATGCGCTCGGCCACATGACCGGCGGCATCGCTCACGACTTCAACAATCTCCTGACTGTCGTGCTCATGAATCTCGACGTCATGCGCGAAGACCGGGCGATCATGCAGAAATTCGCCCGGCGCATCGATCTGATGACCGCCGCTGCGCAAAAGGGCTCGTCGCTCGTCAAGCAGCTGCTCGCCTATGCCCGCAAGCAGCCGCTCGAGCCGGAGGTCGTGTGCCTCGGCGATCTCGTGCCCGGCCTGCTCGATCTGGTGAAGCGCGCGATCGGCGAGGACATCGACGTCACCGTCGATTTTGCCGAGGAGATTTGGCCGACCATTCTCGATCCGGCGCAGTTCGAATCGGCGGTGTTGAATCTGGCGCTCAACGCCCGGGATGCGATGCCCGAGGGCGGGAGCTTGGCTGTCGGACTGGCGAATGTGAGCATCGCAGATTCCGCGCTGGCGGGCGACGAAATGCCGTTTGGCGATTACGTCGTTTTCTCGTTGAGCGATACGGGCTGCGGCATGGCGCCCGCGATCGCCGCCCGCGCCTTCGATCCTTTCTTCACCACCAAGGATGAGGGCCAGGGCACCGGGCTCGGATTGAGCATGGTCTATGGCTTTGTCAAGCAGACGGGCGGCGAAATCAAGATCGCCAGCGAGATCGGCAAGGGCACGACGATCCGGCTCTTCTTTCCGAAGTGCAGCAAAGTGACGGCTGCGCCGGACGACGCGCCGGAGCCTTCCTTGCAAACCGGAACGGAGACGATCCTCGTCGTCGAGGATGACGACAAGCTCCGTGCCACCACCGTCGGCGTCTTGAAAGATCTCGGCTATGAAATCCTTCAAGCGAGCGACGGCCCATCCGCCATCGCGATCTTGCAGACGGTTCCGTCGGTCGATTTGCTGTTCGCCGATTTGATTCTCTCGGGCTCGGTCAGCGGACAGCGGCTGGCCGATATCGCGCGCGAGCTGCATCCTTGGATCAAGATCCTCTACACCTCCGGCTATGCCGAGCGCGCGAAGCGCTCCGGCGCGCAAAACGAGCCGGCCAGCGCGCTGCTCAGCAAGCCCTACCAGATCGCTGAATTGGCGGCCAAGGTGCGCAACGTGCTCGGCAATCCTCACCTGCTGGAGCGGCGGACGGCGTAGTCGCGCTCGAGCGGATGCGACGCACTCGCGCGCTTGCCGACACTTTAAATTCATTCAAAAAAATCACAAACCGCCGCGCTTCGCCCGGCCTAGAGTGGCGCTACCGAGTTCCCGCGGAGCGAATGCTGGAACGATTGGGCGTCGAGATGTTTTGACGCCCGCAGGAATGCGATCCCGCGCCGACAGCTCGGTTCGCGGCATGGATTCGATGGGGGCCTGAGATGACACATACAATAGCCGTCGTTGACGACGACAAGGTTCTCCTCAGTTCGATCTCGCTCGCTCTTGAGGGCGAAGGCTACGCCGTCTCCGCCTATTCGGACGGTTTCGAAGCGCTGAAAGCGGTAACGACGCATCCGATCGATCTCGCGGTGCTCGACATCAAGATGCCGCGCATGGACGGGATCGAGTTGCTGAGCCGGATCCGCAAGACTAGCGCCGTCCCGGTGATCTTCCTCACCTCGCGCGACGACGAGGCGGACAAGCTGTTCGGGCTGCGCGCCGGAGCCGATGACTACATCACCAAGCCGTTCTCCTATCGCTTGCTGCTCGCGCGGATTCAAGCGCTGCTGCGTCGGGGCAAGCTCGCGGCGGGCGCCGAAAAGGATTTGGCGATCGAGCGCGGCGATTTGCGGCTCGATCCGGCGCGGCATCAATTCGTCTGGAAGGGCAGGAACGTCGATCTCACCGTCACCGAATTCCTGCTTCTCAAATGCCTGGTCGTGCGGCCCGGCCTCGTCAAAACCCGCAACCAGCTAATGGACGCGGCTTATGGCGAGCACAGCTATGTCGACGACCGGACCGTCGACAGCCGCATCAAGCGGCTGCGCAACAAGTTCAAATCGGTCGATCCCGAGTTCGAACAGATCGAAACCATTTACGGCATCGGCTACCGCTACCGCGACCAATAGCGCAAGCGGCGCAGCCCAATACCGCATCGAGCGCAGCTCCCGGCGCGGCGCCCGCCGCGCCGGTGCGCCCGCTGCGCTATCCGAACAGCAAGACGAGGATCACGATCAAAAGGATGAGGCCGCCGCCGCCCGCGGGGTAATACCCCCAACTGGCGCTATAGGGCCAAGCCGGAAGGGCGCCGATGATCAGAATGATGAGGACGATGATCAACAAGGTACGAATCATGAGCGATGCTCTCCGTTGCCGTTGGTTCGCAAGCTTTTGCGCGGGCGTCGCTGAGAGGCCGGTCTCGCGCAGTGAGGCCGGTGTCGTGGGTCACATCGAGAAGGTCAGGTCGAAAGCGCCAGATCGCTGGTTTCATTGGCTTCGCTCGGCCGCTTCTCGCTCTTTTCTCGGCCAAGAGCGCGTTCGAGCGCGCTGCGTCCCCGGCTCACGCGGCTTTTGACGGTGCCCTGGGCGCAGCCGACGATCTCCGCCGCCTCCTCGTAGCTGAAGCCCCGGGCCGCGACGAGGGTCAGCGCGTCGCGCTGCACCGGCGGCAAGGCGCCGAAAGCGCGCTCGAAATCGCGCATATCGAGATGCGCGTCCTGCTCGCCCTCCTGGCCGGCCGGCCGCGGAATGTTCGCGAGCGCCGCCATGCGCGAGCGCGTGCGCAGCTCGTTGTAAAACTGGTTGCGCAGGATCGTCGCAAGCCACGCTTTCATGTTGGTTCCCGGGGCGAATTTGTCGCTGTTGCGCAGCGCGCGCAGCGCGGTCTCCTGCACCAAATCGTCGGCCAGGGCGCGGTCGCGGGCGAGAAACTGCGCAAAGGCGCGCAAACGGGGGAGGTTCTCGACGAGAGCTTCTTGAAACGGCGGCATGATTTTGTTCTCCTGTCTGCCTCGCAAGCGAATCGACGTGAAATTCTGTGCAGTCGATTACGGCAGCAAGTTGACGGGAAGCGCCGTTTCCTGTGCGGCTCGGAACATCTCATTTATAAATTGCAAAATGTCTCAAAATTATCGCGCGGTGGCCGCGCCGCTCGCGCGCGTGCCGGTGATGACGCTTAGCACTCACTCAGCATCGCGCGCACTTTCGCCGCGAGCTGGTCGAATGAAAACGGCTTGCCGATCATCTGCACGCCTTGGTCGAGGCGTCCGTGATGCACGATGGCGTTGCGCGTGTACCCGGTGGTGAACAGCACCTTCAAGTCGGATTTGCGGTGCAAGGCTTCGTCGGCGAGTTCGCGGCCATTCGCGCCGCCCGGCATCACAATGTCGGTGAAGAGTAAATCCACGTCGTTGACGCGATCGAGAATGTCGAGCGCCATCGCCGCGCCCGAGGCCGCGAGCACGTGGTAGCCGAGATCGGTCAGTATTTCGACCGTGTATTCGCGCAGCGCATCGTCGTCTTCGACGACGAGAATGGTCTCGGCTCCGATCGCCCGCGGCACGCCGTGCATCTTGCCGAACTCGGTTTCCTTGGCATCGCTGCCGAGGTACCGGGGCAGGTAGATTTTCACCGTGCTGCCCTCGCCGACTTCGCTGTAGATCTTGACGTGCCCGTTCGACTGGCGGACGAAGCCATAGACTTGGCTGAGGCCGAGCCCCGTTCCCTTGCCGATCTCCTTGGTCGTGAAGAAGGGCTCGAAGACGCGCTCGAGAGTCGCTTTCGTCATGCCGAGCCCGGTATCGGCGATCGCGATCAGGATGTATTGCCCCGGCTTCAGCGGCTCGGGCAGGGCCGCGACGTAAGCCTCGTCGAGATGGCAATTGGCGGTTTCGATCGTGAGCTTCCCGCCCCGGGGCATGGCGTCGCGCGCGTTGACCGCCAAATTCAGAATCGCGTTTTCGAGCTCGTTGAAGTCGACACAGGCCTTCCAGAGACCCGCCGCGAGCACGGACTCGAGCGCGACGGTCTCGCCGAGCGTGCGGCGCAGAAATTCTGACATGCCGGCGACCAGCTTGTTGGGATCGAGCGGCTTTGGGTCCAAGGGTTGCTGGCGCGAGAAAGCCAGCAAGCGCTGCGTCAGCGTCGCGGCCCGCCGCGCGCCCTGCATTGCCATGTCGCGGCCGCGGGTGATGCGCGCTGCGGCCGGCGAGGCCCCGATCGAGGGGATGTGAGCGCCAATGATGTCGAGGCCGCCGAGGATGATCGTGAGAAGGTTGTTAAAGTCATGCGCGACGCCGCCGGTGAGTTGGCCGACCGCCTCCATCCTTTGCATTTGGCGCAGCGAGGCATCGGCTCTCCGACGCGCTTCGCTTTCCGCTTCGAGCGCGCGGCTATGTTCCTTCGCTCGTTCTCCCATGCTCTTGGCGAATGCTTCGCTTTCAAGCATCGCGCGCTTGCGCTCGGTGATGTCGAGGTTCACGCCGACGACGCGGGTCGGCTTCCCCTCGGCGTCGTAGAAAATGGCGTAGCGTGCCTCGATCCATTTCGTCGCGCCGTCCGGCGGAACGACGATGCGGAATTCGGCGATGGCGTCGGAGCCACGCACTCGGAACGCCGTCTCGAGCACATCCGTCACATGCGACCGATCATCGCGATGAAGCAGATCGATCCAGGTTTCGTAACGCCCGTCGAACGCCGTCAAGGCATCGAGCGCAAGAAAATTGGGCGACAGCCGCACGACGCCGGTCTCCACATACCACTCGAAGAATCCGATCGGCCCGGCCTTCTGAGTGAGATCGTGCAAGGTTTGGCTGTCGAGCGCGGCGTTCGGGACGGCGCCCGCGCCGGCGACGTCCTCCAGCATTCCGACGATGCCGATCAGCCGGCCTTTTGAATCCTCCCAGGGAAATTTTCGCGCAACGAAACGGCGCCCGCCCAAACTCTCCTCGATCGCGAGCGGCGCGCGCGTCTCCATGACAAGCTGGTCCGAGGATCGAATCGTTTGCGCCGCCGCGGCCGGCAGGATGTCCTCGTCCCGGCAGCCGAGGAGCGCGGTGGTGGTAGCGAGCTGCATCGCCTCAGCCATCGCCTGGTTGGCAGTCAGGTAAACGCCTTCGGCGTTCTTGACAAAGACGGGATCGCTGCTGGCGCGGACGAGCGCTTCGACCAAGGTCTGCGCGTCGCCGGCCCGCCATCGCTTCCGTCCCGGTGCCCGACTGCCACTCATCTTACCGAACTCTCCCATCTTGCGGGCTCGCGGCCCGGAGCCAAGATCGACCATGGCGCAACGCGCCGCACTCCGAAAACCGCCGATCGTAGGAGGAAGCTCCCTTCATTCTGTAAATTGAGCGCGGCCTTCGATGTATCCTGCCCAGGCAAGAATGCGCCTCTCAAGGAAGGAGAAAGCGCGGCGTTGCGTTTGCGCTGTGACTATTTCGAGGCGAGTTGAATCGATGCGGGCACGGTTCGCGCGGCACGTCACAAGGCTTGCGGCTCGGGCTCCGCCGCGACACCGCCGCGTCCGGTTTCGCTGAGCGTCGCGACCGACCATTCGATCGCTTGCTGCAGCGAGCTCGCGACGAAATCGGCGCCGGTCTCGCCAAGCGCGTTCTGGCTTCGGGCGTCTTCCTCGCTCAAGGTCCAAAATCCCGCGATGATGCGCGCCCCGGGCAATCTTCGGCGCAAACGGCGGGTCAGGTAGCGCGCATTCGTAAACCCGCCCGCTTCGAGATAAGAGAGGCAGGCGAGGTCCACGCCCGTCGCATCGAGCTGCACGATGTTCGACGCCGAAACGGCCTCGCTCGAGACGATGCGCGCTTCGATGCCGCGCTTCTCGAGGAGCTGCGCCAACATCGCGGCCGCGGCCTCGTCGAGCGAGCCGCGTCCCGCGATGCAGAGCACGCGGCCGGGCGTCGCGATCTTCAAATCTTCCGGCCGCACCAGCGCGCGACCGGTTCCATCCTTCGCCTCCGCCTGCTCCGGCGGCACGTCGCTATGCTCCGACAAATCGTCGACCACGGTTTCGACGGACTCTTTGATTTGCACGCGGCGCGAATGATCGAGGGCGCCGCGATTGACGTCGAATTGCGCGAGCGCCAAGCCCTTGATCGCCACTTCATCGTAATAGGCGGAAAGAGTCGTCGATTTGAGATATTGCTCCGCCTGATGGGCCACCTCGTCGGGATCGCCGGCGAGGATGCGTTGATAAAAGCTTTCCTCGGGCGCAAGCGCGGGCTGGTCGCCGAACAGCACGTTGAGGAATTGCATATGCTCGGCGTGGCGCCCCAGAACCACCAGGCACACGGTGAGCGGCGTCGACAGCAGCAAGCCGATCGGGCCCCACAGCCAAGCCCAGAAAACCGCCGAGACCACCACCGCCACCGCCGACAGCCCCGTGCTGTGCCCGTAGATCAGCGGCTCGACGATTTGCCCCATGATCGGCTCGACGACGATGAAGAGACCGAGCGTCCAGAACAAGCTCGACCAGCCGGGATCGACGGCAACGGCGATGATGGCAGGGAACAGCGCGGCAATCGGTGCGCCGATATAGGGCACGAAGCGCAGGCACATTCCGAGAACGCCCCACAGCACGGGATTGGGCAGGCCGATAATGTCGAGGCCGATACCGATCAGAATGCCGAAAGTGGCGTTGATTCCGGTCTGCGCCAGGAGATAGCGGCTGAGCCGGTGCGCGGCATCGTCCAGGGCGCGGGTCGTCCGCTGCAGATCGTGCCCGCCCGCGAGGCGAATGAAGCGGTCGCGCAAATCCTCGCGCTGCAGCAAGAAGAAGAACACGAAGATCACCACCACGCCCGCCGTCGCCAGCGGCTCGAGCAGCGGTCCGATGACGGTCGGGATGATCTCGAGCGCGCTCGGCGCGGATTTTTGGATTTCGACCGGGATCGGCGGCTGCGACGGATTGGCGGGTTGCGTGGGTGTCGGCTCGGCCGATGGCTTTCCGGCGAGCAAAGGCAGGGCCGAAGAAACCTCGTTGCTGAAATCGCGCAAGGCTTCGGTCGCGCGCCCGACGATGCCGCCCTCGCTGGTGGAGCTGTGCAGCGACTGCAGCTTCTGCACGATGTTGGTCTGGTACTGCGGCAGATTCTCGGCGAGATGCGCCACTTGGCTGCCGATGAGCGAGCCGACGCCGAGGATCACCAGAAAGGCCAGCAGCACGACCAGAAGGACGGAGGGCACGCGGCCGAAATGCCAGCGCCGCAGCAGGACAACCGGCGGCGCCAGCGCGAAGCTCAGCAGCACGGCGAGCGCGAACGGAACCAAGATCGCGCGGGCGAGATAGAGCGCGACGACCGCTATAACGAGAGTGACGATCGCGCCCGGCCTCACGCGCGCTCTGCCTGCGCTGGGGCGTGTCGCCGTGCGTCGCCGCCGCGCGGCTTCGGTTGCACGCTCATGGGGAAACTTCTCGCTCGGGCGATTGAGCGCTGCGCGCGTCGTGCCGCCGTTTGTTGCGGATATAGATCCATTGTCCGGCGAGCGCAGTCAAAAGAATGAGCGCGTTCGTCGCAACGAAAACCCCGTCGTCTTGCAGCCAGCTGTAAACGACGAACCCGATCGATGCCGAAACCTGACCGACGAAAAGCCAGCGCGACACGCCTCGCCAAGTCCCATCGCGCCATTGCGAATAGACCTGACGGGTCAGTGTCGCAAGCAGCACCGCGGCTGAGGCCCACCCGATGATCTCCGCGCCTATTCTGCCCTCCATTCTCTTCCGGCCCGGAAGACCTGGCGGGCTCTTTCGTACTCTCTTGTCGTCGCCGGCGGATTGCGCGCCGGCGCTTTTCCCGTCCCTGTCTCTCGCGCAGCGCCGGTCGCCTGCCTCGCCGCCGCAACGGCGAGGTGCAGCTCTAACGCAGCAGGCTGGTTTCGCTCGCGCTGATGATGTGCACCGCAAGGCAGCGTTGGAAGAGTGTGAGCTTGTTGCGGTGGAACAGCCGATTGACGACCGACGGGAGCTTCGCGCGAGCCTTTGCGACCTGCTGCCGCGCGCTTGCCGAAAGCCTTGGCCCCGCTTCTAAGCGCCTAACGAATGCCTGCATCTTCTCTGTCTCCTGCCGGGCCCGCGGCTGCCATGCCTAACCCGCGGGTCTCTAACGCCGGAGGGAGCCCAAGGTTCCCGAGGAGGCCTTGTTGCCCCCGCCGCCGCCGGATTCGCGCCGGAACCAATCTTTTCGCGGCACATTTGAGGAAGAGGCGCCCCCCTGGCGCCTCGAGAGTGATGGCTAAATCCCCCCTTTTAGCCAGGCACTTTCCCTCCCTGAACTTGGCCGCGCCCTTATGGGCGCGGCTTTTTTTGGGGGGAGGGTCCTGCGTCGGGCGCGGCGCGGAACCAAGTGCGGCGCGCCTCGTTAGACAAACCGAGTTCAATTCGGGGCGAGGTGTCAGTGTGTCCAGCACATCTTTGCATGAAGATCCGCAAAAAATCGGCAGTGAGGTAATCGACCGCCACCGCGCCGTCGTATCGCTGATGGAGGAATTGGAGGCGATCGACTGGTACGATCAGCGGGTCAGTGCCAGCGACGACCCGACGCTGAAGGAAGTCCTGGCGCACAATCGTGACGAGGAAAAAGAGCACGCCGCGATGGTGCTCGAATGGCTGCGAAGGCATGATCCGGTCCTCGACAAATTTCTCAAAATGTATCTCTTCACCGAAGGCCCGATCCGCGAGCGCAAAGAAGAAGAAGAGGAGGGCGCCGAGCCGAAGCGCGCGCCGTCGCTCGGAATCGGCAGCCTGCGCGATGCGAGCCGTCGGTGACGGACCGGTTGCTTCGCGACTTCGCGCCGATCAGCGATGCCGCTTGGGCGCTGATCGATGACGAGGCGCGCCGAACGGTCAAATCGGTCCTCGGCGGGCGGTGCGTCGTCGATTTTCGCGGCCCCGAAGGATGGCAGCACGCATCGGTCGCCGATGGCCGCATCGATCCGATCGCCGGCCCCGGCGGCGAGATCGAAGCCGGGCGTCGCCGCGTTCAGCCCTTGATCGAGCTGCGCCGCGGCTTCGAACTCGGCCGCGCCGAGCTCGAAGCGGTCGAGCGCGGCGCCCAGGATCCCAACCTCGACCCGGTGACCGAGGCGGCGCGCGAAATCGCCTTGGCGGAAGACCGCGCGATCTTTCATGGCTATGCCGCCGCGGCGATCAAAGGCATTTGCGAGGGCGCGAGCGCGGCGCCGATCACGCTCAGCGAGGACTACCGCGCCTATCCGCAAGCGGTCGCAACGGCGTTGAGCCGCCTGCGCGATGCCGGTGTCGGCGGGCCTTTCGCAATCGTGCTTGGCCGACGCTGCTTCATCGGGCTGACCGAAACCACCGCGGGCGGCTACCCGGTGCTTCAGCATGTTCGCGACCTGATTGACGGGCCGATCGTCCGCGCCGCTGCGGTCGACGGTGCCGCGGTGTTATCGGTCAGGGGCGGCGATTTCGAGCTGGTCGTCGGTGAGGATTTCTCGGTGGGCTATCTCAGCCACGACGCGGCCAAGCTGCGGCTCTACATCGAGGAGAGCATGACCTTCCGGCTGATTTCGCCGCAAGCCGCAGTGGCGCTGATCTACGCCACCAAGGATGAAAGCCGAGCCGGGCGCTGAGCGCGCGTCGCAACCAAAGCCGCGACGCCGGGGTTGACTGGGCGCAATGCCCCGAGCGATCTGGACCGGCCATCTGCGAATTTCGCTTTTTTCCTGCCGCAGCCTTGCCGAGCAGCCGGGCCGGACGACGAGCGGCGCAGGGGCGAAATCCGCGCCGCGCGCGAGCTGCAAGCGAAGCGAACCCGCCAAAGGGCGCAAGCTGCATCGCCAAACGCATCGCCGGCGCGCCTGATCCTGCGCTTGCGCGAGACGCGACAGCCGATGGCCAAGCCCCGTCGACCTGAGGCGCACAAAGGTTCGGGCGCCTCGGAGCACGAGATCGAAGACATCGAGAACCGCTCGCGGCTTCGCGCGCCGATCATCTATGAGATCGTGCGCGAGGAGGGCGATGAGGAGATGGACCGCCCCGTCGCCTCGCTGTGGTGGTCGGGCGTCGCCGCTGGCTTGTCGATCAGCTTCTCGCCGCTCGCACAGGCGAGTCTCTTCACTCTCCTGCCCGATCGGCCCTGGCGCGGGCTGATCTCCGATTTCGGTTACTCGGTCGGATTCCTCATCGTCGTCCTCGCGCGTCAGCAGCTCTTCACCGAGAACACGCTGACGGTGGTGTTGCCGGTGATGGCGGAGTTTAGCCGCCGCAACCTCCTCCGCGCCGGCCGGATCTGGTCGTTGGTGCTGGCGGCGAATTTGACGGGGACAGTGATCGCCGCCGCGTTTTGCATTTTTTCGCCGGCGATCGATCCGGCGATCCGCGATGCGATGATCACCCTATCGCGGCAGACGCTCGCTCACGCCCCGTGGGAGATGCTGTTTCGCGGCATTACCGCCGGGTTTCTGATCGCCGCGATGGTGTGGCTCATCCCTAGCGCCAAGGGCAGCGAGTTCCACGTCATCACGCTGATGACCTATCTTATCGCGATTTCCCAATCGGCTCACATCGTGGCCGGCGGCGTCGAGGTGTTTCTCTTGGTCTTTGCCGGCGTCGCCGACGTGCCGACGGTGCTGATCCAGTTCATCCTCCCGGTTCTCGCCGGCAACATCTTCGGCGGCACCGCCCTCTTCGCGCTGCTCGCCTATGCCCAGGTGATGCGGGAAATCTAGGGCGGGACCGGCCTAGAGATGGTCGATGAGTCGCACAGGCTCGAGGCGCAGGCCGTCAGTGGCCTTGCCGTGATCGAGATTGAGGATGGGCACGCTCCGGGCCGAGTAATCGTCGAGCGTACCCATCGCGGCGGGAAGTCCGATGCCGAGCGCGATTCCGAGTATCCCGCCCAGCAGCAAAATGAACGTCAGGCGCAAAGTTGCCTCCCACGGCAGCCGCAACCGCCCTTGGGGCGGAGCAGCAAGTGAACGCGTGAGGGGCTCAATCGTTCCAGAAGGGAGCGGGGCCGCACCGGCGGCCTGGAAACTCTCAACGCTTCCAAACCGGCGTGCCGAGATCGATTTGGCGATCGTTGGTCGCAACGCCGGTGCCGGCGCCGACCGCGCCGCCGATCAGCGCGCCGGGAATGGCGCCGATCCCGCCGGCAAGCGCGCCTATGACGGCACCCGATCCGGCGCCGATCGCCGCGCCGCTTCCCGCGCGGTCTCCGGGCGAGGAGCCGCACGCGACCAATGCGGCGCAAACCGCAATCATCGAAGCAAGCTTGATCGAAAAGCCGCGCATAGGGCCTCCGTCGTAAATCGGGATGATGCGCAATAACCGGGGCTTGGCGGCTTCGTTCCCGAGGGCAGGAGGCAGGCGGCGAGCCTAGTCTTCGGCGGTCTTGCTGCGGCGCGCCGTCTCGCCCGCCGGCGATCCCGCCACCGCTTGATCCGAGGGAAACACTTCGAGGCGCACCGTCGCTACCCCGTCTTCGCGAATGCCGAGCTTTTTCCCGGCGGCGGCGGACAAGTCGATGATGCGGTCGCCCACATAAGGACCGCGATCATTGATGCGCACCTTGACCATTTGGCCGGTGGTTGCGTTTTTGACGCGAACGATCGTGCCGAAGGGCAGGCTGCGATGCGCGGCGGTCATCTCGTGCCGGTCGAAGCGCTCGCCATCGGCCGTGCGATGCCCCTGATGCGCCCTGCCATACCACGACGCCGCGCCGATCTCGCTGAAGCTTGGCGTCTCGGGCTTGAGGACACGAAGATCGGCGGTGGGCGCCGCGGGCGCCGGCCGCGGCGCGGTGCAAGCGGCAAGGAGAAAGGAGCAGCTCGCAAGAGACGCAGCAAGAAGCGAAGTGATGGCGCGCATGGACTGCTCGTCTCCCGTGAAGAGCCGGTTTGAGATTGTCCTCCTGTGCCGGCTTCGGCTGCCTTGCCAAAGCCGCTTTTTTCCGAGAAACCCGCAACGGCCGGCCGCGTTCCCGAAACCCGCGATTTGGGCCGCGCCGGCGGCGGTTACGCCGCCTTGGTGGCGCGGGTGAGGCGGCGGATCGCCTCGACGAGCGGGCGCGCCGCGGCGTCGTAATCCCGCCAGGCGCCGCTCTTCTTGAGAAGCGCCGATGCCGTCCGAAGGGTGAAGCGCTTGGGGTCGAGGCCCTTTTTCACCTGGCCCCACAGCAGAGGCATCGACACCGGTGCGCCGTCGCGCGCGCGCGGCGACAGCGGCGCAACCGCGGTCGAGAACCGGTCGTTGCGCAAATAGTCGAGGAAGATGCGGCCGGCACGGTCCTTTTTCGACATGGTGACGAGGTAGCGATCGGGGCTATCCGCCGCCATTTGCGCGCAGATCGCGCGCGCGAAGGTCTTGGCTTCGGGCCAGCCGAGCGCATTGCCTTTTGCGGGTGCGAGGGGAACGACGAGGTGAAGCCCCTTGCCGCCCGTCGTCTTGCAAAAGCTGACGAGGCCGATGCTCTCCAGCCGATCGCGCAGCTCGAGCGCCGCCGCGATCACATGCTCGAAGCCCAGATCGGGCGCGGGGTCGAGATCGAAGACGAGCCGGCCCGGGCGCTCGGGCTGCCCCGGCTCGCAATTCCAGGGATGAAGCTCGAGCGCCGCGATCTGCGCCAAAGCGGCGAGACCTTCGAGCCGGTCGACCTGCAGATAGGGCTCGCGATCCCCCGATACCTTTGTCAGAGCGAGCAAGTTCGAGAGGCCGCGCATGCCATGGCGCTGAAAGAAATGCTGGCCGTCGATGCCGTCGGGCGCGCGAATGATCGAGCACGGCCGGCCGCGGATGTGCTCGATCATCCACGGGCCGACGGTTTCGTAATAGTGCGCGAGATCGAGCTTGGTCACCGGCTTGCCGTCGCCGGCATCGGGCCAAAGCGGCTTGTCGGCATTGGAGATCGGCACGCCCATCACCACGTTCGATCCGGAGGAGCGCCCGGCACGCGGCTTTGTTGCTCGCGGGCGGCCGCCACGGGAAGGAGCGGCGGGTTGGGCGAGAGGCTGGGTCGCTTCGGCGGCTTCCTCGTCCGCGACCTCGCGCGCGGGCTTGTCTTGGCGCAGGCCCTTGAATGCCGCCTGCCGCACCATGCCGTCGCCGGTCCATCCGGCAAATTCGATTTCGGCGACAAGCTCGGGCTTGAGCCAATGAATGTTGGCTTCGTTGCGCGGCGCGTTGGCGCCGCCGAAGGGATTGGTCTTCGATGCGCGCGCCTTGAGCTGCGGCAGAATGCGCGCGACCGTCTCCTGCCCGAAGCCGGTGCCGACCCGGCCGACATAGACGAGACGCGTCTTGCGGTAGACGCCGACCAGAAGCGAGCGAAAGCGCCCGTTGGTATCGCTCCAGCCGCCGATCACCACCTCATGCCCGGCCCGGCACTTGGCCTTGGTCCAAACGGTCCCGCGGCCCGAGACATAGGGCGCGTGCAAGGATTTCGAGATGATGCCCTCGAGCGACATGCGGCAGGCGGAGCGAAGCACCGTGTCACCGGCATCGGTAAAATGCTCGACATAGCGGAGCGACGGATTGCGCCGCAGCTTTGCCGTATCCAGCAATTCGCGGAGCCGCTGCTTGCGCGCCTCGAGCGGACGATCGCGCAAATCCTCGCCATCGGCGAACAGCAGATCGAAGGCGAAATAGATCAGCTCGTCGGTCGCTTGATCGGAAAGCGCCGCCTGCAACAGCGCGAAGTGGGGCGCGCCTTTCTTGTCGAGCGCGACGACCTCGCCGTCGATGATGCAATCCGGCAAGGCTTCTCCGGCTTTGGCGATCGCCGGGAACTTCGCGGTCCAATCCAAGCCCTTGCGCGTGCGCAACACGACCTTGCCGCCGGCGACCCGCATTTGCACGCGATAGCCGTCGAACTTGATCTCATGCACCCAATCGGCACCCGACGGTGGACGCTCGACAAGCGTCGCAAGCTGCGGCGCAATGAAATTGGGCAGCGTGCTCGCCTTGCGCTTGCGGGGCGTATTCTTCTCTTCCCGGTCTTCCCGGCTCGGCGCGGTCGTTACGCGCGCGGGGGGCGGTGCGTCATCGCGCGACGATTGCCACACCGCATCGGCGCGAAAGCCGCGGCTTTTGCCGAGCATGAAGGATTTCGGCGCGGGCGGCTTGCCGGCTTCGATCTCGTCCATCGAGCGCCCCGATGCCACCGAGCGATCGCCATCGGAGAGGCCGCTCTCGCCCTCGCGGCTCCATTCGTCACGATGCTTGATGAGCAGCCAATTGGTGCGCTTGCCGCCGAAGCGGTCGCTGCGCATGCGCACCAGCACCCATGAGCCGTGGAGCCGCTCGCCTTCGAGGGTGAATTTGAGATCGCCGCGCGCCAGATCGCCGCTTGCCGATTTCCCTTCCGGCTGCCAATAGCCGCGGTCCCAGATCTCGACCGTGCCGCCGCCATATTGGCCGCGCGGGATCGTCCCCTCGAAATCGCCGTATTCCAGCGGGTGATCCTCAACCTCGACGGCGAGACGCTTGTCGTGCGGATTGAGCGAGGGCCCCTTGGTCACCGCCCAGGATTTGAAAACGCCGTCCAGTTCGAGGCGGAAATCGTAATGAAGGCGCCGGGCCGCGTGTTTTTGAATGACGAAGCGCAGGCGCGGCGATGGCGCGACGGCGCCGCCGCCCGCAGGTTCCGCGGTTTTGGCGAAATCGCGCTTCGCTTTGTAAGCGGCAAGCTTGGCCTTGGGCATCGCAATTCTCGCTCTCGCCCCTTGTTGAGGCATAAACGCCGAGGAATGGCAAGAGGATGCCTCTTGCCGAGGGCGGTGGCCACGGCAACCCCCGAGGCCTCGCGTTGCGGAACCATCGGCAGCGGCGCTTGTTTAGGCATCGTCAACGCCGCGCGGAGAACAGCGCGAGGCACCCACCGTGCCGCGCCGCTATGCGTCTCTCGCGGCGAAACTCTCTCCATGGGTGACGGGAAAAACCTTTTCCAGAAAGGACCAAAGATCATGACGAAGACCGGACAGTGGAGCCTACCCAAGGTGATCATTGCCGCGGCCCTTTTGGTTTCCGCATGCTCTCCCATCGAGGGCCGCGAGACCTCGGGACAGTATGTCGACGACGCCACCATCAGCACCAAGGTTCGTGCCGACCTCTTGAAAGAGCAAGCCCTGAAAGGCTTCGACATTCACGTGCAAACGGAAAAGGACGTCGTCCAACTGAGCGGCTTCGTTTCATCGCAGCAACAGAAGATGGAGGCCGAGAACATCGCCCGCGGCGTGAGCGGCGTTCGCGGCGTCAGGAACGACATCATCGTCCGCTAGACCGAATTCACGGGCATTCCGTTGTGAGGCGGGGCTCGCTCGGCCCCGCCTCTTGAATTCTAGGGAGATCACCATGGCCGACCAGCTTCAGGGCAAGCGAATCGCGATTGTCGCGACCGACGGCTTTGAGCAATCGGAGCTGTTCGAGCCGCAAAAGGCCTTGAAGGCGGCGGGCGCCACGGTCGAGATCATCGCGCCGAAGTCCGGGAAGATCCAAGGCATGGAGCATCACAACAAAGGCAAGAAGGCGTCGGTCGATCGCACGATCGATGCCGCCAAAGCGGAGGATTATGCTGCCCTGGTTCTGCCGGGCGGCGTTGCGAACCCCGATGCGCTGCGCGCCGATGAGCGGGTCGTCGATTTCGTGCGGCACTTCTTCGAGACGAAGAAGCCCGTTGCCGCGATTTGCCACGGCCCCTGGACGCTGATCGAGGCCCAGGTGGTGAAAGGACGAACCGTGACCTCCTGGCCTTCGCTCAAAACCGATCTCAAGAATGCCGGCGCCAATTGGGTCGATCGTGAGGTCGTCGTCGATGGGCATCTGGTGACCAGCCGCAAGCCCGACGACCTGCCGATCTTCTGCGCGAAAATGATTGAGGCCTTCAGCGGCGCGGAGAGCGCGGCCGATGCCCGCTAAGACGCAGCGCCCGCACGGGCGGAAAAAGGCGGGAAGCGCGCGCAAGCGCCAGCGAAAATACTGGTCGCACGCGGTCATGCAACGCAGCGACGCGCTCGACATCGAAAGCCGGGCTTTCACCTCGCGCGACCCGAAGCGTATCGCGTCGTCTTTGAAACGCTCGGCCGAACGCAGCCGGCGCCGGAAATCGAGCCCCTATCGCTCGGCCATGTCGATGCTCACCTTCTATATCAATCGCGGCGGTCGGAATCTTTCGCCGGCGCGCAAGCGCATTCTTGCCCGGGCGAAGGTCGAGCTGCGCCGCGCCTTCGGCCGCGCCTAGCTGCGCCACCTCAATTCGTGAATGCCGGGATGCTGCGCCAGCGGCAGCAGCACCGGCGGCAGCCTCTGCTCGCCATGGCGTCCCTGCCAGCGCAGCTCGCATTGCAGCGAGCGCTCGGTCGTGCCGCGGTAGACCGCACTCCATTTGAGGATTTGGAAGCCCGCGCGCGCCAGGATGTCGCTCAGTTCGCTGGGCTCCGGCCCTTCGGCGCTCATCGCGAGGGTGAGGGTCGCGCGATGCTCTGCCGGCATGAAGCGCTCGAGATGCTTCAAGCCCGAGAGCACGAGGAGACCCAAGATCGTCGCCGCGGCGCCGAGGCCGAGATCGCCGCCGCCGAAGCAGAGGCCGATCACGGTGACGAACCACAAGGTCGCGGCGGTCGTCACCCCCAACACCAGGTCGCGGCGATGGATGATCGCGCCGGCGCCGATGAAGCCCATGCCCGAGAGAATGCCCAAGGGCAAGCGCATGACATCGGCCACGGCGAAGGAGGCTGGAGTTTTGCCGTCGGTCGCAAGGAGCAGATTCGCCTGGATCATTGCGACGGTGGCGGCGAGGCAGACGAGCAGCGTCGTGCGCAATCCTGCCGGCCGCCCCTGCTCGCCGCGCTCGGCGCCGATCAAGGCGCCGGCAATCACGGCGAGCAGCAGCCGCAGCGCGATGTCCGACCATGAGAGCGTAATGGGCACGAGCGATCGTCCCCGATGTGGCGCCACTCCTCCGGTGACGAATGCGTGGGCGCGAAATCCGGTTCCCGCCGCATTTCCGCCGCTGCGACGCCGCAACCAACCTTCAGGGCCGGCGTTGACCGTCGAGGAACGCGAGGCTCCTTCGCGTTCGAAAGGAGGCCAGATGAAAGCACGCGACGTCATGACCGCCGGAGCCGCGATCGTGAGCCCCGACACGACGATTCTCGATGCGGCGAAGACAATGGCCGAAAGCGATGTCGGCATTCTGCTGGTTGGCAAGAGCGATCGTCTCGTCGGCATGATCACCGATCGCGATATCGCCATTCGCGGGGTGGCGCAGGGGAGGGACCCTGTGCAAACCAGGGTCGGCGAGTTGATGACCGGGAAGGTCCTCTATTGCTACGACGACGAGGAGGTCGGGGCGATCGCCAGCACCATGTCGAATTTGCAGATCCGGCGCCTGCCGGTCGTCAATCGCAACAAGCGTCTGATGGGAGTTCTCTCGCTCGGCGATATCGCGCTGAAGGACGATGCGGCACTCGCCGGCGCGACGCTCCACGGCGTGTGCCTGCGCGGCGAGGCCGAGCCCGGCGCGCCCGCATCCTAGGCCCGCGGCGTCCCCGTCCTATTTGGGCTCGATATCCTGGCGACCGCCGGGGGTTCCGGGCGGCGGGATCACAGGCGTGCTCGGCGTTGTCGATTCGCGCGGCGCTTTCACCACGGGATCGCCGGTCTCAGGCGGCGTCAGCACGCCTTGCGAGTGCGAAAGCTCGCTCTCCTGGCCCTCTTGCGGCGATGCCTGCTCCCTCGGCGTCGGCGGGCTCGGCCGCTGCTCCTCTGGCGCGGTTTGCTGCGGAGGCGGGCTCTGGTTGGTCACTTGCGCGCTCGCCGCCAAGGTCCCGGCGAGGATCATGGCGGCAATGATCAACGTCTTCTCGAGGGCATCGGTCATTGGCGGTCTCCGGGCTGCGTCGCTCTCTGGAGCGACATATGTGACGTGCGCCGCGCGGCGTGAAGCCCGCGCCGGAGATGGAACGCCGCGCTGACGAATTGGTTGAAGCTTGGTCAGAGGAGGCCTCGCTCATGCGCTGGAAGCTGCTCAACGCGGATCCCCCCGTCACCTACGCCGTCGCGCTCCAGACCGACGAGGAGGTGATGCCGGCGCTCGAGAAATTCATCCGCGAGCACGAGATCGAAGCGGCGACGGTGACGGCGATCGGCGCCTTCAGCCAGGCCGTGCTCGGCTATTTCGACTGGGGCAGCAAGGAATACCGGAAAAATCCGGTGGCGGAGCAAGTCGAGGTGGTGTCGCTCCTCGGCGACGTCGCGGTCGCCGAATCGGGCCCCGTGCTGCATGTGCATGCGGTGCTCGGCAAGGCGGATGGCAGCGCCGTCGGCGGGCATTTGTTGCAGGCGCGGGTTCGCCCGACGCTCGAAGTCATCCTGACGCAATCGCCGAGCTATATGCGCAAGCGCTACGACCCGAAAACCGGCTTGAAGCTGCTCGCGCTCGATCCGGCGTGAGCCGGCATGCGGAACCATCCACCGCAGCCGCGGTTGTTGCGGTATCGCGGTCGCGGCATCAAATGGAGTAGACGATGAATTGGGATCAGGTTTCCGGCAATTGGAAGCAGCTCAGAGGCAAGGCCAAGGAGAAATGGGCCAAGTTGACCGATGACGATCTTACCCTCGCCGAGGGCAAGCGCGACCAATTGCTCGGCCGCATTCAAGAGCGCTATGGCATCGCCAAGGATGAGGCCGACAAACAAGTGAAGGAGTGGGAAAATACACTCTGACAGTGGCGCTCGCCGCGCCGCGAGGCGCGGAATGACTCGAACGGCGCCGTAAGGCGCCGTTTCTTTATTGGCGCGTGGCAAGCGCTCGCGCGACGCTGGACGCGCAAATGTCCGGGCCGCGTCATGCTGCGGCTTGGCTCTCCGGCGACCGCGTCAGCAGATAGTCCCGCGCTTGGGCGACGAGCTTGTCCAGATCCTCGGCGCGCACGCCGTCGCGCAGCATGACAAGCCGGACGATCGGATCGTTGAGGATGTCGCTTAGCGCCGGCTCGGCATTGCCGACATAGAGCTTCTGCTCCATGCCTCCCTCCCGGTGTTGCGAATCCGATTCTAGGTCAAACCCTCCAAGGGAGGATTAGACAAATTTGCGACATTTCCCGGGTTGGTTTGCTAATGCACCCGAAACAGCTCGGCGTGCCGCTCGGCGATATCGACCATTTCCTGCCAGCTCAGCGAGCGCGGATCGCGGCCGAGCAGCTCGTCCTGCAGGTGATCGGCCATCGCGCAAAACTGCAGCGGAAAAATTTCCGCAATGCGGGAATCATCGTCCTCGATCAGAAGTCGCTTGCTCTGCATAAGGTCCTCCTCGGATGTACCCGGCGGTTCGTTGCGATCCTTGCCGCATCGCGATGCGGCGAGGAGGGCGTAAAGGCCGATCGGTGTCGCCTTCCGGCCCTCCCCTCAACACCAAGAGAAGCCGAGCGTTGCGCTGCCCGGCGGTCCCGCCGCGGCCGCGGGATTACCGCCGCTTGGAACCAAAACCGCCCGGCGGCGTTGGGGAAAACGCGTGGCCTTGACCCAGAAAAGGCGCCGAAGATGCGCCGCCCATCCGCCTCCGCCCCAGGGGGCTTGCCGCTCGCTGGCGGGCTCTCCCGGTTGGTTTTCGGGCCGTTCCGGCTCTCGCGCTGATCCCCATCCTCTCGAGAGGTTTGCATGACCCGCAATGCACTGATCCTGATCGGAGTCGTTCTTCTCGTCCTTGGCATCATCGGCTTCGCGATCCCGGTTTTCACCACTCAGCAAACCAAGGATGTCGCCAAGGTCGGCGACCTCAAGCTGCAGGCGAAAGAAGACACAACGCACTCCATTCCGCCCCTGGTGAGCGGCGGCGTCCTGGCGGCCGGCGTGATCCTGATCGGCGCGGGCTTTCTTCGCGCGCGCTAGCCGAATGGGAGGCCGGCGGCGCTTGACCCCAGGCGGCTGCGGCGCTGACGGAGTGCAGGCGTAAGCAAGTTGTTGCCCGCCGCGCGCCGGTTGCACATGATGAGCCGCCCTCTTCAGCGAGGGCGAAGGCTGCAACCTGTCATGCCGAAAAACCGAGGGGGACGAGATGAGCGCGGAGCTTTACACCTATGTCGTCGAGTTGAAGCACGATCCGGGCATCTCGCGCCTCGGCAACGCCGCCTATCGCGATGTGTCCTCGCAAACCCATGCGTTGTTGCCGAAACTGATGGCCGAACGCGGCATGAAGATGCTCGGGATGTACCATCTCGATCCGCAGCATCGTGCCTATCTCATTCTCGAAGCGCGGCGCGTCGAAGATGTGCGCGATGTTCTCTATCTGTCGAAATTCATGCATTGGTGCGAGGGCAATATCTACCCCGTGACGGCGATGGGCGAGACCGCGTGGTTCGACGACGGGCCGGAGCCCGGCGTCAATGCCGAGGAGCGGGCGCCATGACCGACAAGCTCAATCTCTATATCGCCGAGCTCTGGCATCAAGCCGGCGTCTCGCCGCTGGGAAATGGCGCCTATCGGCCGGTCGCTCGCGAAAGCCGTGCGTTGCTGCCGAAAATGATGGCCGAATACGGCGTCAAATGCCTTGGGATCTATCGTCTCGATCCCACCCATCGTGCGATCTTCTTGTTCGAAGCGCGGTCGGTCGAGGATGTTCGCGACGTGCTGGCGAAGTCTCGATTCATGCACTGGTTCGATGGCCAGATTTTTCCTGCAACGCGGCTCGGCGACGCGCATAAGGGATCGAGCGAGGTTCGGGCCGCGGTGACGAGCTCGGCGAGACCGGTCTAGGGTGGCGGGAGACTAAAAAGCTGGAGCGGGTGAAGGGAATCGAACCCTCGTCGTAAGCTTGGGAAGCTTCTGCTCTACCATTGAGCTACACCCGCGCGCTGCGTGATTTATACTCGGCCCGCGCCGCGGCTCGCAAGCCTGGCCACGGCGCTGCGCCGGCGGCAATGTCAGAGCGGCAGGCGCGACGCTTCCGAAAAGCTCGGCAACGGCTTCGGCAGCTTTCGGAAGCCGCTCTGGCCGGCGGCTTGCGGATGGCTTTCCCCCTGCGCCAGCCAGTGATGATTGGCAAAGCTCGGATCCCAGAGATTCGGCTCCCAATCATCGGTGAGATAGTCGCTGTCGCACATATATTCGACGCTGCCGCCCGTCGGGCACTCGAAATAGCAGAAAATGATCGAGGTCATGCGGTGCCGGCCAAGCCCTTCCTTGCTTTTCCAGCCTTTGCGCTGCATCTCGTTGACGCCCGTCATGAGCTCGTCGATGTTCTCGACGCCGAACGCAACGTGATTGAAGAACGGCTTTTGACCGCGATGCAGGAATAGATTGTGATGATCGGGCCTGCCGTCGCAGCGCATGAACACGCCGACATTGCGGATCATGTCCGTGACGCGGAAATCGAGCCGCTTGGTATAGAACGCGACGGCTTCGTCGACATTCGGAACGCCCCAGACGGTGTGGTGGAGAACCTGCGGACGGGCGCGATCGTACCATTTCCGCAGACGGTTCCATCGCTTGATCGAGGACAAGCCGTTCTCGCCCTGCTCTGAATCCACGGGCGGCGTTCGCCGATAGAGGCGGAAGCCGATGGGAATGCCGCCATCATCGAAGGCTCGAATGGTGCCGTCATTGGCGCGAGCGACGGCGCGATCCTTCGACAAATCATCGGCGATGGCATCGAGCGTCCGGCGATCGTCAACGCCCCAGATCAGCTCCGGCGGTCCCGATGGCTGCGATGACTCCGTCCCTTTCCGCAAGATCACGGAGGATCCTTCCGCCAGCGCGTAGCGCATCTCGCTCGACGCCGCGTCGGGTGCGCGGGTGAGACCGAGATCGTCGAAAAACCGCGCCGACTCTTCGATGTTGTCGACCCGGAAGCCCAGGCTTTCGATACCCAAAATCGACATCGGGTGCTCCATCTTGAGAGGCTTCGATCGAACCATCGAGATGACCGTATCGGCGAGAGCACGTTTGTCACACGCATAGCGGGGGCCGCTTCGCGACGATCACCCTTGCTGAAGATACCGCAGCAGCGTCGAGCGGAAGGATTCGATGTGCAGCTGCATCGCCCGCTCCGCGGCGTCGGGGTCGCGGTTCTGCACGGCAGCGAGGATCGCGTCATGCTCCTCTTGAACGCTCTCGAAATGCTGCGGCGCATTCAGCGAAATGAACCAGAAGCGCAGCGAGCGCTCGATCAGATTCAGCAGCACGTCTTCCAGCACCTGGTTGCCTTGGAGACGCGCCAGCTGCAGATGAAATTCCCGATCGAGCAGCATCATTTGCTCGACGTCACGCTTTTGCGTGAAGGATTTTGCCCGGTCCAAGATTTCGCCGAGGGCGATGATGTCTTTCTCGCTTGCCCGCTCGGCGACGCGGCGCAGGCAAAACCCTTCGTTGAGCAGCCTGATCTCGATGATCTCGAGCACCTCGCTAAGGCTCAGCGGCTTGACGATGATGCCCTTGCGCGGAATGACCTCGACGAGACCCTCGAGCATCAGCCGATCGATCGCGAGATGAACGGGCGTCCGCCCGATGCCGAGCATCGCCGAGAGTTGCAACTCGTTGACGTATTCGCCGGGCTTGAAGGCGAGGGTGATGATCCGATGCTTGATGGCCTCGTAAGCGGCGTCGCGAAGCGATTGAGCAGGATAGATTTTCGCTTTGGCCGGCTTGCGGCCGCGTCGCGACGGTCTTGCGGCGACCTTCAGATCGGTTTGCTGTCTCATCCGGCGATAGGTTCCAAATATGATTTGGCAGGAGGTTATTTTGGAATTCGTGCCAGGACCCGCGTTCCCTGTGGAGGCACCTTTCTAGCCTTGCCTTACGGCATGCACAAGATTGGTGCAAGCGCATGGACGAGCGATGCTGCGAAAAGCGCCGGCGCGCGGCGGAGCGCTTGCCGAGGCGGCGGAGTCCATGTTATATGACTGTGATGTATCAGTCTCCGTCGGGGCGGGGGATGGCTTCTTGCGCATCTCTTCTGTCATTGGCCGCCGTCGGCGGGCGCTAGAGAGAAAAGCCAACGGATCTGAATCGGGAGGAACAATGCGGATAAGGTCGATCCTTCGTGCCAATTTGGTCGCGGCTCTCGTCCTTGTCGCGAGCATGTCGGCAGCCTCGGCGGCGGACAAGCTGCTGATGACCATCCCGCTCGTCTCGGCGAGCTTCGGCCCATATCTCGTCGCCTTGGCCAAAGGCTATTACACCGAGGAAGGCTTGGACGTTCAGATCGTCCACGCTCAGGGAAGCGTCGCCACCGCGGCGCTGCTCTCGGGGAGCGCCAATATCAGCACCTCCTCCTCGGCGGCGCTCAGCGCGATTTTGCGCGGCGCCTCTCTCAAGATCGTCTACACCATGATGGATCGGCCGAACTATCAGATCTGGTCGACGGCGCCCGAGCTGAAGACCCTCAAGGATCTGAAAGGCAAGAACGTCGGCGTCCAAACGCGCGGCGACACTTTCGAGATCGCCACGCGCCTCTCGCTCGAGGCGGCGCATCTTCCCTCGGATTGGGTCGGCTATACGCCGATCGGCACCGGTACCGCCGCGCGCGCCGTGATACAATCGGGCACTTTGCCGGCGGTGGTGATCTCGAAGGAAGATGTCGATGCGCTGGCCGGCACGCCGGCCCTGAAGCGGGGGCACATGATCGTCGACACCTTCAAAACCATCCGCATGCCCTATACCGGCGCGGCCGTATCGGCGAAGTTTTTGGCCGAGAACCCCGATATCATCAAACGCTACCTGATCGGCACGATGAAGGGCTTGCGCTTCATGCGGACGTTTCGCGCGCAAACCAACAAGATTTTGAAAGATGCGGGATCGAACCTCAACGATCACGACCTCGATCTGAACTACACCGATGTTCTCGAGACGCTGACGGCGACCGGCGAGGAGCCCAAGGAAAATCTTCGCAAGGATATGGAAGTGCGCGCCTCGCTCCTCGGCATCGCGGCCGACAAGGTTCCGCCTGTCAGCAAGGTCTATGATTATCGCCTGCTGAACGAGGCGAATGCCGAGCTCGACAAGAAAGGCTGGAAGCCGGCGCCGTAACGCCGCCGCCGAGAGGCTTGTCCTGAAGGTTCGGCGGGCGCGGCCGGCGACGCGGGAAAGCGAGAGCAACGGAGGAGGATGGGATGGGCAAGATTCGCGAATTCGCGACGGGCTGGGGCGATAACTATCCGCGCACCTGGTCCAATCGCGTCACCGAGGATTTGATCGGCTCTTCGAAGGGCGGTCATCTCCTCATTCCGTGCTTTCGGCCATTTGATTTTCTCGCCGGGCCGAACCAGCGCCTCACCTATCTGAAATCCGCATCCAACACTGTCGGCATCGATGCGTTGCGCGGCGTCGAGCCGCATTTCCACCGCAATGTCGATTTCGACGAAGTGTTCTTCCAATGGGCGGGCAACACGGTTTACGAAACGGAATACGGCGTTTTCGACGCGCAATGCGGCGACATGCTGCTCATCCCGGCCGGGGTTGCCTATCGCGGCAACGGCTCGGCCGATTGCCTGCGTCTTTCCGCCCAGGTGCGCGATCCGATCACGGTGAATATCGGCGAGAAGGATTTGATCGGCCGCACCGAATACAAGGTCACCTGGGAGGGCGGCCCGAGCTGGCCGATCCCCGAGGATCGCGAGGTCGCGGCGAAAGGGCGCATCGTCGAAAGCATCCATACTTGGGAGGACGAGCCGGGCGAGGAGACGCTTGTCGAGCGTGCTTATGAGAACATGATCGACGTTTCGACCGAGGGCCGGCCGGTCGAGAAGATCAGGCTGTTCGACGTCTTCAAGGAGATCACCGGCCGGCGCGGCCCGGGCCCAGTGCCGATGGAGAATGAGCGCTTCGTCGTCGAATGCTACAACACGGTCGGCGAGCAGGCGGGTTTCCATCGCGGCAATCGCAACGAGGAATTCCAGTTCCAATTCTTCGGCGAGGCCGACAATATCTGCGAATTCGGCGTCGACAAGATGGAGAGCGGCGATCTCTTCATCGTGCGGCGCGGCATCGCGCACCGCGTCATCGGCAGCCGGAATTTCCGGCGCATCGTGTTCTATAGCGCCGATCGCTGGCACCCGACCATCGACCCGAAGAAGCCGCTGCGGCAGACGCGCTTTGCCGTGCGTGAGACGGTGGTGGAGGCGGCGCCCTGGCGGGCGGAGCTCGAAACCGCGTGAGCAAGGAGTCTTCGGTGTCAACGATCGGCGAAGAGAATTGGGCCGCGCCCAGCGAGTTCGAGCTCATCGCGCACGCGAACAAGCCGTTCTCGCTGCGCGTGCCCGCGCTGGTCGTCACCCGCGCCGCGGACGGCACCTTGAATTTCATGCTGGCGATGTGGTTCACGCCGATGGGCTCCTCGCCGTCTTCCTTTCTCGTCGCGGTCCATCGCCGGACGAAGACGCATGAGATCATGATGGCGACCAAGGAATTCGTCATCGCGGCGCCGGATGAAAGCATGCTCGACGTCGCGCTCTATGCCGGCGCCGTCTCCGGCTATACCGAGGACAAGTGGGAAGCGGCGGGGCTGACGCCGCTCCGCCCGCGCCACGGCAAGGTGCCGCTCGTGCGCGAGGCCTTGGCCAATGTCGAGCTGGAAGTCTCGCGGACGCTGCCCTTCGATCAGGATTACATCCTCGTCGTCGGCCTGGTCCGGGCATGTCACGTCAAATCGGAATTTTTCCGCGGCGGCATCTATCAGCCGAATGCCACGCCGCTGCTCTGGCTCGGCAAGGAGTCGGGTGTGTCGAACACCGATAAGGCGGCGACGCATTATGCCGCCGGGATGGGGAAGACCTGGGCCGCGGACCATTCCGCTCCCCTCCTTCGCAACAAAGGCAAGGCGCCGCGGCCGCGATCGGCCTGAGACGGCGCCGGCAACTCCGCAAAAGGGGAGACGGCGAGCATGGCGGAACGCGATACGGCAAGCCAAATCGAGGTTCCGCGTCTGCCCGTGAGCGAGCGCGACCGGCGCTACGCCGCGCTGCGCGCCGCGATGCGCGCGGCGGGGGTCGAGGTGCTGATCCTGCCGGCCAATCACAGCCGCTGGGATCAGATGATGGCGGATTCGCGCTATCTCACCTCGATCGGCGGCTACGGCACGGAAACGCTGACGATCTTTCCGGCGGCGGGCGAGGTCACGGCCGGCGTCTTCAACCGCGCGAATTGGTGGAAGCGCGCGCAGGACTGGGTTTCCGACGTGCGCGACTGCGGCAATCGCTGGGGCTTGCTCGTCATCGACCGGCTGCGCGAACTCGGCATTGCCCAGGACGCGTGCATCGCCATCTCGGGTCTCGGCTGGCTGGCGCGCGCGCCGGACGGCATCGTGCCTTATGCGACCGTCACGAAGATCAAGGAGGCTTTCCCGCGGGCGAAGATCGTCGATGGCAGCGATCTGGTGCTGCGTCTGCGCGCCGTCAAAAGCGATGTGGAGATCGACATCCTGCGCCGCTCATTGACGATTATCGAGACGATGCTCGATGTGGCAACCTCGCGCGCGCGCCCCGGTATGCGCGAGAAGGAAATTTACGCGGCGATGATCGGCGCGATGCTATCGGCGGGCGGCGAGCTGCCCTCGATGCTGATCTTCGGCTCGGGCCGCAACATCGGCGGCGGCCAGTTCGTCCCGACCGACCGAGTTCTCCAAGCGGGCGATATCATCACCGGCGAGATTCAGGCGAATTATTGCGGCTATTCGGGCCAGATCGTTCACCCGATCAGCCTCGGCACGCAGCCCGCCGACTATGGCGATGTGCTCAAAGTCTCAGCCGATTGCATGCTGGCGATCGCCGATACGATGCGGACGGGCAAGACCATGGGCGATCTGATGGACGCCAGCGAGCGCGTCGTGGCCGCGGCGCGGCCCGGCTATTCGCTCTCCCACCCGATCCTCCATGCGCGCGGGCTTGGCGACGAGTTCCCCTATCAGACGAAGGATGTCGACGTCGCCAAATTCCGCGCCATCGAACTGGTCGAGGGCATGGCCTTCGTCGTGAAGCCGCGGGTGACGGCGCCGACAAAGCTGTCGGCGCAAATCGGCGAGACCTTTGTCGTGCGCCCCGGCGGCGGCGAGCGTCTCGGCAAGCGGGCGCTGACGCTGCGCGTCGTCTAGCACCGCCCCCTCAGGCGCCGCGGCGCGCCGTCACCACAGCGTGCCCGAGCCATGCGCCGCATGCGAGACCGGCGCCAGAACCTCGTCGGGATCGCCGAATTCGCCGGCGAGCTTCCTCACCTCGGGATCGTTGAGAAAGGACGGCTCCAGCACGCCGAATTTCTCGACGATCAGGCGATTGTCGATATAGAGCTTCGCGTTCATCACCGAGCCGTCGATGTGGCGATAGGTGTTGTGATTGCGCGGCGTTCCGAGACCGGCCCAGGGCATCTTGCTGATCAGCTCCCAATGCAGCGGATCGGCGATGCCATGCGCGGCCGAGGCTTTGGGGTGATAGCCGAACATGATCTCGACGAATTTGTTGGAGCCGGGCGTCTGCTCGAACAGCTTCTTGGTTTCGAAGCCGGTCTCGCCGCCGCCTTTGACATCGACAACCCAGCCGTCCCGGACCTCCCACCGCATCGGCTCCGGCAAGAGACCGGCAACGCCCTGCACTGCGCTGATATGGACGACGCCATTCGCATCGCCGGTTCCGTTGTAGACGCCGCAACGGCCCCAGGGGAAATGGCAGCGGCCCGGCGGATCGCCGGCGCGGAACTGCATGCCATAGAGCTTGGAGCCGTCAAAGGTCGCGGTGAGATCGGTGCCGAGCTCGTCCACCATGCGGACGACTTTGCCGGCGCCGACCACGTCGCGCACTTTCTCGGCGATTTTCCACAGCACCTTGTTCGGGAACTTCGCATAATCGCGCGCGAGCAAGCCGGCGTTGCCCTCGAAGTACACATGATAGGGCTTGACCCGCGCCGTCTTGAGCTGGCTGCCGCTTTCCTCCTTCTTGCGCCCCATGGCGCGGTGCTCCGGCGTGAAGGTGAGGAAGACGGGCCACACCCAGATCGCGACATCGACCGCGTCCATCGCCTCCACCACGAGCTTCGGCACATGGCCATAGCGCGTGATCGGCTCGGTCACGAGGGTCGAGGGCACCGCCCCATGCGCGATCAGCCCGGCCTTGATCGCATCGAGCGAGACCGGATCGCTGCGCGTATCGCCGAGGATCAGAACCTCGTCCTTCGGCCGGATATCCGCGGCCTCGATCAGGTTCATGACGCCCTTCATCATGTCGGACACGTTCATCGTCGCTGTCTCCTGGTGAGGCGTTACGGCGTCGGCTGCCAGCCGCTCGCATCGATTTGCGAGGTGACCTTGCGGGTCAGCGCGTAGTCATAGATCGCGTTGATCGGCGGCACGCGGCCGGGATCGATGTTGAGGATGGTCGCGCGCACTTTCAGATCCGTGCGGATCAGCTCGTCCGACACGGTGCCGACCTTGGTCATGGTCGGGACCGTATCGCGATAGCCCTCGCGCAGCACCTTTTCATCGGTCTGCGGGTTGTGCTTTTTCAGGATCGCGAGGGTTTCCGGCTCGAACGCCAAGGCGTAGCGGACGCCGCGGATCGTCGCCCGCAGGAAACCTTCGACCGCCTTGGGATCGTTCTTCAACAGCGTGTCGGATACCGCGGCGCCGGTGTAGGGAAGCTGCAGCGTTTTCGAGAAATCGATCATCATATGGCTTTGCTTGAGCGAGCCGTCCGTGCGTGCCGTCCCCATGCTCGTCGGCGTGATCATCACCGCGGGCAAGGATCCCGAGATCAACGCGGCGAGACGCGCCGAGACTGCGAAGCCGAGCGGCGTGTAGCCGAGCCAGCTTTGCGGCAGTCCGGCGCCGTCGAGCGCCGAGCGCATGGCGATCTCATAAGTATCGCCGCGGCTGGCGATGCCGACCGTCAATCCCTTGAGGTCTTTCAGCGTCTTGTATTCGGGCCGCGATGCCCAGAGCTGGTCCGGCAAGCGATCGGCCATCGTATAAACGATCTTGATATGCGCGCCGCGGATCGCGGCGCTGACCGCCGAAGCCGAAGACGTGCTCACATCGATGGTGCCCGACAGCAGCGCCGGTGTTGCAACGCCGCCCGGCGCCTCGACCAGTTCCACGGCGAGCCCTTCGGCCGCGTAATATTTCTTGTCGAGCGCGATGAAATAGGGAGCAAACAGTGGCGTCTTCGCTGGAATGGAGACTTTGAGTGTCTTGGGTGCGACGCTCTCTTGCGGCGCGGCGCTCGCCGAGGACGCGGCAAGCGATGCAGCGGTCACAATGAAGGCCGCGAGAAAGGCTTTGCACATGCCGATCATCGGCGCCGCCCCCAAAACCCTTTGCGTTCTTGCCACGGTGTCGACGTCCGTGTTATATGGCTGTGATGTATCAGACACGTCAGAGGCTAACGCTTGTCGCTCAAAGATACAAGCGTCACGCGCGCCTCATGTCGGGAGGAATATTCACGCGTGCAATGATTGGCGTACCGCGCATCGCGCGTCGCCGCGCGCACGCATAGCCGGCGCGAGCGCGGAGATGACGGCCGCCCACAATGCGACGCTGCTCGAACGCTCCGCCGAGCGCTCTCGCTCCGCCCCGACGCTCGCGCGCATCTGGAAGGCGTGGCGCCGGCCGGTCACCCGGCTGGTCTTCGGGTTCTCTTTCATTTTCATCTGGGAAGCTTCGGTCCGGCTCGGCTGGGTCGATCCGCTGTTCCTCTCAAGCCCGTCGCAAGTGGTCGCGCGCCTCATCGAGGTGTTCGCCGATGGCAGCATCTGGCCGCATATCTGGGCGACCGCCACGACGGCGTTTTGGGGATTCGTGTCGGCGTGCGTCATCGGAATTCCGATCGGCGTGCTGATGGGACGCTCCGAGTTCGTGCGCGACGCGCTCGAGCCGTTCATCGTCGCGCAAGCCTCGGTGCCGACGGTCGCGCTGCTGCCGCTCTTCATCATCTGGCTCGGCATCGGCGAGGGGGCGCGCGTCGTTTTGGTGTTCGCCAGCGCCGTCTTCGGCATCGTCGTCAGCACCGAGGCCGGCGTCAAAAATGTCGACGAGCGCTTGATCGAGACGGCGCGATCCTTCACCGGCACGGAATGGGAAATCCTCTGGAAGATCGTCATGCCGGCGTCCATTCCCTACATCATCGCGGGAATGCGGCTGACCGTGGCGCGCGTCCTCATCATGGTGGTGGTCGCCGAACTCTATGGCTCGACCGCGGGGATCGGTTACCTCATCTTCCAAGCGGGCGCGGGCTACGACACCTCGATGATTTTCGTCGGCGTCGTCATCCTTGCGGCCGCGGGCATCATCTTGAATTCGCTGCTGCGCCTGCTCGAGCGCAGCGTTGCTCCCTGGCAGGCAGCGCATAAATGATCGAGGTCCACAATATCGGCCACGGCTTCGCGCGCAAAGGGAACGAGCGCGATCTCTTGCCGGTACTTGAGAATATCTCCTTCACCATACCGGATGGGCAGATCGTCTCGCTGCTCGGTCCCTCGGGCTGCGGCAAGACGACCTTGCTGCGCATCATCGACGGGCTCATCCAGCCGCTCGTCGGCGAGATTCGCATCGACGGCGTGACGGTGCGCAAGCCGGATACGGGCCGCGCCATGGTGTTTCAGGAATTCAACCTGCTGCCTTGGCGCACGGCGCTGCGCAACATCGAATTTGCCGGCGAGCTCCACGACATACCGCGCCGCGAGCGGCGCGCCCGGGCGGAGGCCGTCTTGAAGCGCGTCGGGTTGGGGCGGTTCGGCAATTATTATCCGCATCAGCTATCCGGCGGGATGAAGCAGCGGATCGGCATTGCGCGCGCGCTCGGCACCAACCCCAAAGTGCTGCTGATGGACGAGCCTTTCGGCGCGCTCGATCCGCAGATCCGCGAAGTGATGCAGATCGACATGCTGAAGCTGCTCGAGGCCGAGGGCAAGATCATCGTCCTCGTCACGCACAGCATCGACGAGGCGATCTTCCTCTCCGACACGGTGGTCGTGTTCTCGGCGAATCCCGGCCGCGTCTTGAGGAGCGTCAATGTGGATCTGCCGCGGCCGCGCTGGTCGCGCGACGAGGAAATCAAAGCCAGTCCGGAATTCGTGCGCTATCGTCACGAGATCTGGCATCTGATGAAGGAACAGCTTCGCACCAGCAACGAGGAGGGGCAGGCATGACCAAAGTGCGTGAATTCGCCAATACCTGGGACCGGGATCTGCCGTTCACCTGGACCGAGCGCGACAGCAGCGACCTGATCGGCTCGTCGGAAGGCGGGCATTTGTTCATTCCCTGCTTCCGCCCGTTCGACTTCCTGGCGGCGCCCAATCAGGCGCTGCCTTTCTTCGCCTCGGTCTCCTCGCGCCTCGCGATCGATGCGCCGCGCGGGGTCGAGCCGCTCTTTCACCGCAATGTCGATTTCGACACGCTCTATTTCCAATGGGCGGGCGAAACCAAATACGAAACGGAGTTTGGCGCCTTCACCGCAAAGCCGGCGGAGCTGATGCTGGTGCCGGGCGGCGTTGCGCATAGCTGGACCGCCTCGGCGGACGCCCTGCGTCTCATCGTCCATCTGCGCGATCCGCTCGAAGTGCTGGTGAACGCCGACAATCACATCGGCGAGACCGATTACCGCGTGACCTGGGTGGGCGGACCGGATTGGGCGGTGCCGCCGGCGCCGCCGGCATCGGAGACCGTCGTCGAGAGCCTGCACACCTGGGTCGACAAGCCCGGCGACAAGACGCTCGTCAAGCGGCACCGCGCCGGCTTGACCGGCTCCACCGGCGGACGCAGTGTGCAGAAGATCCGGCTCTTCGATATTTTCACTGAGGTGACGGGCCGCAAAGGGCCAGGGCCGGTCTCGATGCGCAACGACAGCTTCTTTGTCGAGTGCTACAACACCGACGGCGCGCAATTCGCGTTCCACCGCGGCAACGGCAACGACGAATTCCAGTTCCAGTTCTGCGGCACCGCCGACAATATTTGCGAATTCGGCACCGACAAGATGGGGCCGGGCGATCTGGTGATGGTCCGCCGCGGCATCGCCCATCGCGTCATCGGCTCGCGCAGCTTCCGCCGCATCGTGTTCTACGGCCGCGAGCAATGGGATTTGCTGATCGATCCCAAGAAGCCCCTTCGCCGCACCCGCTTCGAGGTCGCCGAGACGGTGGTGAACGAAGCGCCGTGGCGCAAGGAGCTGGTGCCGGCCTGACGCAGGACCGGTCATCGGCATGGTGACGCAAGCATCGGCGTCCGGCGAGTTCCATCAGCTCTCGCCGGGCGAGCGCGATCGGCGCTGGGCGCGCATCCGCGCTGAGATGGCGCGACGCGGCGTCGATTGCCTGTTGCTCAACGGCAGCTCCGCGCGCTGGAACGAGATGAACGCGAATATCCGCTATCTCGCGGGTTACGCGGACCCGATCTCGGGCGCGTGCTATGCGCTCTTTCCGGGGAATGCGCCGGGCACGCTCGTCACGCAAATGGGCGGCAAGCGCAGCCTCTACGCGATGTCGTGGTTCGAAGACATTCGCGCCGGCAAATCCGCCGACCTGCCACGGATCGTCGATGCACGGTTGCGCGAGCTTGGCTTGGCGAGCGGCACGCTCGGCCTGGTCAGCATCGTCTTTCGCGACAACGAGACCTATGGTCTGCCGTGGAACCAGCTCGAGGCGATCAAAGAGAAACTCCCCGATCTCAAAATCGTCGACGTCAGCGATCTCTTCTTCGAGCTCCGCAGCGTCAAGAGCGCCGAAGAAATCCAATGTCTCGAGCGTTCGGCGCGCATCGTCGATGTCGGATTCCGCGCGCATAAGACCGGCTACCGCTCCGGCATGACCGAGGCCGAATATTACGCCGCGATCCTCCACGCCATGGATGCGGCCGGGGCCGAGCCGCCGACCTTTCTCTTGATGGAATCGGGCCCGCTCTTCGGCCCGTGGCTGACCCAGGACCCGCTGCCCTCGCAGCGCATCCTCGCGCGCGGCGATTACATCATCAGCGAGGCCAGCCCCAAATGGGCCGGCTATCAGGCGCAAGGCCTGCAATGCGCGGTGATCGGCAACCCGACCCCCGAAATGAAAGAGCTGGTGAAATACGGCGTCGAGGTGTGGCAGCGCATGACCGATCTCCTCCGCCCGGGCAATACGCTGCATCAGGCGGAGCATTGCGCCGACGACATCATCGAGCGTGCGCGCCGGCACCTCGGCGATCTCGCCGGCGGACTCATCCCGCATTGCTCTTACGCCGGGTTGGGCGGGCCCGATCCCTTCGCGCGCCCGAAAGAGATTCAGCCGAACCAGGCGATCATGGGCGAGCTCGGTCCCTATAGCGGCCGCGCCAAGCCGCCCGCGCCGTGGCGCATGAATGGCGGCTATTGCCTCATCACCACCGAGGGCGCGCCGCGCCATCTCAACGGCGAGTGCGGCATCGACGAGCGCTTGATGGTGGTCGTCGACTAACGCTGGCTCGCGGTGATCGGCGCCCCGCCCTTGGCGAGGTCCACAGGCCGCAGATCGAGCACCACGGAAAGCCGCGTGCCGAGGCGCGCGACTTCGGCGATTTTGCGCCCCCGCATCTCCTTGTCGCAGCCATCCTTCGTGAAGGAAACATAGAAATCCGCCTTCTTGCGGTCGGCCTCGTAACGCAGATTGGCCGGTAGATAGGGCATGATCGAGCCGGGCGGGCCGCAAGCCGCGACGCGGTAGTGCTTGTGAGAAAACCGCTTGCCGTCGCGCGCCTTCAAGAAGCTGACGAGATCGTCGGTTGCTTCGCGGTAGGAATTCGCCCAGTAATCGAGCTTGAAGCGTCCGGCCGCACCCGGCACCCCGCCGACCAGCGCGTTGTAATAAACATATTCGTCGGGATGGAGCGCCGCCATCAGCGACACATGATAGCCGAGATAGAGCGCGAGCGCGGCGGTCGCCGCGGCGAAGGCGCAGCGCGAGGAACGCAGCCGCTCGATCGCGGCATCGAACGCAAAGGCGGCGCAGCAGGCGAGGGGCGGCTCGACAAAGAGAAAATGGCGCATCCCGTCGAAGAGGGTCGCATGGCTTTCGACCGCATAGGCGATCGGGAAAATCGCGGCGAAGATCACCAGCGCCGGCGCGAGCAGCCGCTCGAGCGGCGGATGGTCGCGCCACAGCCGGAGCAGCGCCCAGCCCAGCCCGCCGAAAAGCAGCAGCAGAAACAGCTCGGGCAGCTGGATCAGCAGAAAGACCGGAAGATAGATCCGCGGCAGAAGCGGCGCCGGGATATAGGCGCCGTCGAACAAAGTCGGATAGGGAAAATCATGGTGGTCGAACTGGATGATGGCCGAGATCGGCCGCCACAGCGGATCGACCTGCGCCCAAGGCCAGGCGAGCAGCATGATCGCGTAGGAGATGACTAGGACCGGCGCCAGGACCTGCCCCGCTTCGATGAGAAGCTCGGAGACGGCGAGGCCCGGCTTGCGCGCGCGCCAGGCTTTGAGGCCCGGCGCCGCGGCCAGGACCATGCCGAGATAGCATAAGAGGAGCAGCCCGCCGACGCGCACGCCGAGGGTCAGGCCGATGGCGAGGCCGAGCTTCAAGACCTCGCTGCGCTTCGGCCTCGGCAGCGCCGGGATCAGGCGGACGAGGTAATAGAGCGACCAGGCATAGCCGGCGGCGAAGGGCACGTCCTTGGGGTTGTTGAAAATGTGGCCGTAGAAATTGGGCGTGAGCAGCAAGAGGATCGCCGCCCAAAGCCCGATGCGCGGCCCGCCCAGCTCGCGCGCCAGCTTCCAGCAGCCGACGATGCCGACGAGCCCGACCAGCGCGTTGAGCAAATGGCGGGTGGTATAGAAGCCGAAGGGCGAATAGGGGGCGAGAAGGGCGGTGGTAGCGTCGAACATCGCGCCGTAATAGTCGATCGGCGGCGAGGTCAGCGCGGTCGTGTCGTGAAAGAAGCTTCTATAGTAGTCGAGGACCTTGAACCCGTACCAGAAATGGTAGTCCTCGTCCCAAGTCGTGCCGTAATCGGTAAACGTCGCGAGAGCGAGGAGGAAAACCGCGAAAAACAGAAGATAGGCGAGCCGGTCGTAAAATGCTTGCCTGTCTGCGGAATTCGTCGAAGCAGCGTCGCTTGGCGCAGCCCAGCCCATGGCGCGGGTCTCGTGGCAAACCCGGCGTCCCGGGTTCAGGGGCGCGGATTATGCTGTATGGGCTAATTGAAGACCAGGACAGAATCCGCCCTGTTTTGGCGAGAAACCGCCGCCGAGGGACTTCCCAAAGCCGGGTCAGGCGCCGGCGATGAATTCGCGCATCGAGCTCGCTTCGCTCTCGACCTCCTCGAGCCGGTTCTTCACCACGTCGCCGATGCTGACGATGCCGGCGAGCGTGCCGTCTTCGATCACCGGCACATGGCGGATGCGGCGCTCGGTCATCAGCGCCATCAGCTCGGCGATGCTGTCGCTTGCCCGCCGCGTGAAGACCGGGCTGCTCATCAGCCGCGCGACCGCGAAATCGAGCGCCGTGCCGCCATGCGCGGCAAGGGCATGGATGATGTCGCGCTCGGAGAGAATCCCCTCGATCGTCGCACCGTCGCGGCTGACGATCAGGGCGCCGATGCCGTGATGCCGCAACATCTCGATCGCCGTCTTCGCCGTCGCATCAGGCGCGATCGTCACCACCTCGCGGCCCTTGCTGCGCAGTATCGCTTCGACGTTCATCGCCGTTTCCTTTCCCCTCGCTGGCGGCCCGGCTTGCCCGTCCGCGGCGCAAACGCGCCCGGCGGTGCCGCGCCGCTCCCTTAAATTCTATTTAGGGTCGCGTTCCGCAATTCCAAGGCGTGGGGGAGGCGGAGCCTGTCGCACGTCGGTCGGCTTTCGGCTAAGGTGCGTGCCTCCGGTATTCCGTACTCATAGGGAGATGCGCATGGCCGAGCCCACCAAGATCAATGATCAGTTGAGCGTCGCTGCGCAAATCTCGCTCGCCGATCTCGCCGCCCTCAAACAGGCCGGCTACACGACCATTCTCAACAACCGGCCCGACAATGAAGAGCCGGGCCAGCTCGACCATGCGACGGCCGAGGCCGAGGCGAAGAAGCAGGGCCTCCACTACGTCTATCAGCCGATCGTTTCCTCGGCGATCTCGCGCAAGGATGTGCACGATTTCCAGGCGCATCTGCTGCGCGAAGGCAAGCCGATCCTCGCGCATTGCCGCAGCGGCACGCGCTGCTACCTGATGTATGCGCTGACCCAGGTGCTCGATAACGGCGCGAGCCCTTTGGCGCTGGTCGCGGAGGCCGCGGCCAAGGGTTACGACATCCGCGCGCTGCCGATGCTCGCGGAAAAGCTGCAGGCCGAGAAGTAAGCGCAAAGGCGAGGGGGCAAGCGATGCCGGTGAAGGACGGGCGGCCCAATTTCCTCTTCTTCATCGCCGATCAGCTGCGCTTCGATCATCTCGGTTGCTATGGCAACCCTATCGTCAAGACGCCGCATATCGATGCGCTCGCGGCCAAGGCCTGGTCGAGCGACGCTTTCTATGTCGCCAGCCCGATCTGCATGCCCAATCGCGCGACTCTGCTGACCGGGCGCATGCCGTCGCTGCACGGCGTGCGCCATAATGGCATTCCGCTCGCGCTCGATGCGACCACCTTCACCGATCAACTGCGCCGTGCCGGCTATCGCACCGGCATGGTCGGCAAGGGTCACTTCCAGAACATGACCGGCAATCCGCCGACCTGGCCGGTCGATCCCAAGGACCGGCTGCCGGTCGAGGCGCGCGCCGATCATGACGGGCGCTACGATCAGGAATGGGCGCCGGCCTGGCGCGCCGATCCCGAGTTCGATCTCGACTATCCGTTCTATGGCTTCGAGACCGTCGATCTGACGGTCGAGCATGGCGACGATCTGCAAGGCCATTACCGCCGCTGGGCCAATGCCAAGACCAACGAGATCGGACAGCTGATCGGACAAAAGAACGCGCTGCCGGCGCCGGATTATGAATTGACGCGCATACGCCAGGCGTGGCGCACCAAGCTGCCGCCGGCGCTGCATCCGACCGGCTATTGCGCCGAGCGCACGGTGGCGCGGCTGGAGGACTATGCGAACGGCGACGCGCCCTTTTTCCTCATGTGCTCTTTCGCCGATCCGCATCATCCCTTCACGCCGCCCGGTGACTACTGGAGCATGTACAAACCGGAAGAGGTCGATCTGCCATCCTCTTTCGCGGCGCCGACCGATCGCCTGCCGCCGCATGTGAAATGGTTGCATCAGCAACGCGATGCGGGCCGCGCGGTCAAGTCGACGCCGATGCTCTTTGCCGCCACCGAGCGCGAGGTGCGCGAGGCGATCGCGCTCAATTACGGCCTCATCAGCTTCATCGATCATGGCGTCGGCCGCGTGCTCGACACGCTCGAAAGGCTCGGCCTCGCCGACAACACGATCATCGTCTTCACCGCCGATCACGGCGACTATATGGGCGACCATCAGCTCTTGCTGAAAGGGCCGATCCATTACCGCTCGATCACGCAAGTGCCGTTCATCTGGCGCGATCCGAAGGGGCCGAGGGGCAAGCGCAGCGATGCTTTCGCCGGCACGATCGACCTGGCGCCGACGATCCTCGCGCGCGCTGGGGTGCAGGGCTTCAACGGCATTCAGGGCAAGGATCTGCTGCCGCTGATCGCAGGCGGCGGCGCGCCCTATGAGGATTTCCTCATCGAGGAAGAGGGCCAGCGCCTCGGCGTCGGCCTGCCGACGCGCGCGCGCGTGCGCAGTCTCTTGACCGAGCGCTATCGCCTCACGCTTTACGACGGCGTCGAGTGGGGCGAGCTTTACGACCGCGAGATCGATCCCGACGAGTCCTTCAATCTCTGGAATGAGCCCGGCGCACAAGCCTTGCGCGGCGAAATGCTGCTGCGCCTTGCGAAGAAGATGCTCGCCTATACCGAGACCAGCCCCAATCCGACCGCGGTGGCGTAAGGGGCCGCACACTCTCTCTATCGTTATGCCCGGACTTGTTCCGGGCATCCACGAAGACGTAGATCGCCGGGACAAGCCCGGCGATGACGCGGAAAAAAATTACCCTCTCCACCGCGTCAGCCGCTTCTCGAGCCGCTCCGACAGCGCGAAGATCAACAGCACGAAGAGCATGATGAGGAAGACCAGCGCGAGCATCAGCGCAGCGTTGTAGGTGCTCTGCGCAAAGGAGAGGAGATAGCCCAAGCCCTTGGTCGCGGCGACGAACTCGCCCACCACCGCGCCGGTGAAGGCGAAGCCGACCGCGACTTTGAGATTGCCGAGGAGCCACGCCGTCACCGACGGCATGTAGACCTCGCGCAGCAAGGTCGCGCGGCCGCCGCCCAAGGTGATGACGCGCTCGACAAGGCGGCGATCGACTTGGCGAATGCCGGTGAAGACCGTAAAGAACACCAGCACCGCGACGAGGATGAAGGCGAGCGCGATTTTCGACGCAAGCCCGATGCCGAGCCAGATCACGAAGAGCGGCGCCAGCACGACGCGCGGCACCGCGTTCAAGAGAATCATCACCGGCTCCAGCAGCTCGGCAATGACAGGCACCATCGCCGCCGCCGCGCCGAGGACCGTGCCGACGACGAGGCCGACGAAGAGCCCGCCCAGAGCCGCGCCGAAGGTTGCGCCGAGATGCGGCCAGATCGTGCCGGCACTGAACAAGGTCACCAGCACCGCGCCGATCTTCGATGGCGCCGGAATATAGAGTGGATTGAGATAGCCGCTGCGCGCCGCCCATTCCCAGACGGCGAGAAACACCGCGAGCCCCGCAAGCTGGCGAGTCAGAGGCCGATCGAATATTCGCCCCATGCCGCCTCGCTTTGCGCCGCGCCGCCGATTTCGCTCGAGAGATTCTGCCAAACGCGCTCCAGGAGCGGCCCGAACTCCGGATTGGCGCGCGCCTTGATCACGTCGCGCGGCCGGGCGATCGGCACCGGATATTGCCCGGCGATGCGCGCCTTGGGCCCGCGCGAGAGCAGATAGACCACGTCGGAGAGCGCGAGCGCCTCTTCGAGATCGTGCGTGACGAGCAGCACGCTCATGCGCCGCGCCTCGATGAAGCGCAGCAAATCCTGCGACAGCCGCGCACGGGTGATCGCATCCAATGCCGAGAACGGCTCGTCCATCAGCAAGAGCTGCGGCTCGAGCGCCAGAACCTGCGCCAGCGCGACGCGCTTGCGTTGGCCGCCCGACAGCTCACGCGGATAGCGCGCGCCCAGCCCCTCGAGTCCCATCCGCGCCAGCCATTCCTCCGCGCGCTCGAGCGCCGGCTTCGTCGCCATGCCGCGCAAGCGCAGGCCGAGCGCGACGTTCTCCGCCGCGCGCCGCCAGGGCAGCAGCGCATCGTCCTGGAACAGAAATCCGATCTCGCGCGGCGCGATGGTCAACTCGACCTTGCCGGCGGCGGGCGCCTGCAGACCGATGATCGCGCGCAAGATCGTGCTCTTGCCCGAGCCCGACGGGCCGACAAGGCTAACGAACTCGCCATCCTCGACCTCCATGCTGACGCCGCCCAGCACCGGGGTCGCGCCATAGGACAGCGCCAGATCGGCGATTCGGAGCACTCAGCCTCCGGCGATCGACGTGTCGTAGAGTCCCGAAGTGTCGGTGCCGGCAGGCAGCAATCCGGCGATGGTGAGCGATTGCGCAACCCGGTTTTCCGCCGCCCGGTCCAGATGGATCGAGGTCGGATAAAGCGAGCCGCGGTAGCGCGCGAGGATTTGGCGCATGGCGTCGAGATCGGCGCCGGTCGTCATTTCCGGCGGCAACGCGCGGACGAGATCGTCGGGCGTGACGGTCTGCACCGCAGCGAGCGCGCTTTGCAGCGCGCGGGCGAGGGCTTTCATCTCGTCCTGCCGCGCTGCAATCTCGTTCGCACGGGCGGACACGCCCATGAACTCGTAATCGCCGCCGAGATATTTCTTGGCATCGGCCGTGTCCATGGCGTTGACGAGCACCTTGCCGCCGGCCTTGACGATGAGGCTGAGCGCCGGTTCCTGGACGAGCCCGGCATCGAGCTGGTTCTGGCGCAGTGCCTCGAGCAGATTGGTGCCGACCGTGGCGAATTGCACCGCGGAGGCATCGGCGCCGGCCTCTTTCAAGAGGAACAGCGCCAGCGCGTGGTCGGCATTGCCGAGCGCCGAGACGCCCACCGTCTTGCCCTCGAGGTCTTTGATGCTGCGAATCTTCGCCGCCTGCTGCGGCGCGACGACGAGGGCAAAAAGCGGCAGCCGGCCGGTGACGGCAAAGCGCTTTACCGCCGCGCCATGGGCATAGGCTTGAAGCGCGACATCGAGCGCCGTCGCCGCGTAATCGACCGCGCCGCCGACCAGCGCTTGCATCGCCGCCTGGCCGCCGCGCATATAGACGAGCTCGACCGCGAGCCCTTCCTTGGTGAAATGTCCGTCGGCCTTGGCGACGACATAGGGAATGATGCAGAGAAGCTGGCTGCAAAAGGCGAGCTTCACCGGCTTTCCCGCCGCGTGCGCCGGCACGGCGCCCAGCACTCCGGCGAGCGCCGCCGCCCCCTTCAACACGGTGCGGCGTTTGAGGGTCGCTCCATCCCAGGCAGCGAGATTGGGATCGCAGCAGCTCATGCGAATTTGGGTAGCGCGGGCGGCTGGCTTTGTAAATAGCAGTGAAGGCTTGTGCTTGAGCTCTATTCCCCGTCCCAATCCGGTGAATAGCCGCCCCATTCGACCAGCCGATCTCCCTCGGCGAGTGCATCGATCGCGGCACGATCCTCGGGCGCGAGCGCGAAGTCGAAGATTTGGAGATTGGCGGCGGCGTGCTCGCGCTTCGCCGCTTTGGGGATGGCGGCGACGCACTCTTGCTCGATGAGCCAGCGCAGCGCCACCTGGCCGGCGGATTTCCCGTATTTGCGGCCGATGGCGACCAGAGTCTTATCGGCAAAGACACGGCCGCGCGCGACCGGCGCGTAAGCCGTGAGCATCATGCCGTAACGCTTCATCAAGGGGAGGAGTGCGCGCTGCGACAGGAACGGGTGATATTCGACCTGGTTGCAGAGCAGCTCGGCCTTGTGCCGCTCGACCGCTTCGCGCAGCAGCGCGACAGTGAAATTGCTGACGCCGATGAAGCGCGCCTTGCCGGCCTGGCGCAGCTCGGCGAGGGCGCCGAGCGTCTCGCCGAGGGGCACTTGCGCATTCGGCCAATGAACGAGCAGCAGATCGACATGGTCGAAGCCGAGACGCTTGAGGCTCTCCTCATGCGAGCGCTTGGCCGGACCGGCGTGAAGATTGCTTGGCGGGATTTTGGTCACGAGAAAAATCTCGCCGCGCGGAATACCGCTGTCGCGGATGGCGCGGCCGATCTCGGCCTCGTTGCCATAGATTTGCGCCGTGTCGATATGGCGATAGCCGAGCGCGATCGCGCTCAGCGTCGCCTCATAGGCGGCGCGGCCCGACAGCGCCCAGGTGCCGAAGCCGAGGGCCGGAACCTTCACCCCTTGAACATCGATATCTCGCATCAACCAAGTTTACCGCGCTTGCCGCGCCCTGCCTACGGCGCGCCGCGACAAGAGGACGCCGGCCGGAGCGCGGCGCGGCCCTTGCGGCAAGCCACGCGCCGCCCGATTTTTGTGGGGTGCCTTTGCGCCTCGATCCCTTGCACGGAAGCCAGCTTTGCGTCCGGTCTTGACCATCGCGATCCTTCTTCTGGCTCTTGCTCCGCCCGTGCGGTCCTTTGCGGCCGTGCCGCCCGATCCCGCGGCGATCGAAGCGGCGCTGCAGCACGGCCCGCCGCCGCTCGAGGGCCGCGCGCTCGACCGGAACCAGCTCACCCGGATCTATCAAAAGCGCGGCTTCGCGCCGATCTGGGACGAGGAGCGAGCGCGTTCACTGCGCGATGCTCTTGCTGCGGCGCCATCGCAAGGGATCGATGATGTCGCACTTGATTTCGACGGTACGAACCCGGCTGAGCGCGATGTCTTACTGACCGGCGCCTTCCTCGATTATGCCGCGGCGCTGGCGCGCGGCCGCGTGGTGCCGAAACTCTTCGAGCGCGATTGGTATCTCGGCACGCCCGATTTCGATCCGGACGGCTTGATCGACGCCATGCTCTCGAAAGGCGTCGCGCCGAGTCTTGCCGCTTTGCCGCCGCAGGACCCGCGCTATGACGCGCTGCGCGCGGCGCTGGCGCGTTATCGGGGCTTGGCAAAAACCGGCTGGGCCGAGTTGCATCCCCCCGCGGCCTTGCGCCAGGGAGACAGAGGCGAGGCCGTCCGCGTATTGCGTGAGCGCCTTGCCGCCGAAGCTTATGGCACGGCCTTGCCACAAGGTGCCGATCTCGAGTTCTTCGATGCCGATCTCGCCGCCGCGGTTTCGCGCTTCCAGTCGAGCCATGGATTGGCGAGCGACGGCGTCGTTGGAAAAGCGACGCTCGCGGCGCTCGATGTCGCTGCGTCGGCGCGCGTCAGGCAGATCGAGCTCAACCTCGAGCGCTGGCGCTCGCTGCCGCGCATCACCGCGACGACGCGGATCGAGGTCAATGCCGCGGCGGCGAGCGCCGTGCTCTACGAGAACGGCGTCCCCGACAAATCCATGCGCGTGATCGTCGGCACGGTCACCCATCCGACGCCGGTCTTCCGCGCGACCATGACCTCCGTCCTGATCAACCCGCCCTGGAACGTGCCGAGCTCGATCCAGAGGAACGAGATCATGCCGAAGCTCAAGCGGGATCCCGGCTATCTCGCGCGCGGCAACTATGTCTTTCGCGACGAACGCCTGGTGCAGCTTCCGGGACCGAAGAACGCGCTCGGCCAGCTCAAATTCGAGATGCCCAATCCGCTCGACGTCTATATGCACGACACCCCCGACCGGCGCCTCTTCGCGCGCCCGCAACGCACGCTCAGCCATGGCTGCGTGCGGGTGGAGGATCCGCGCGACCTGGCGCGGCGCCTCATCGATTCCAACGCCTGGCCCGAGACGGCCATCGACCAGGCGATCGCCAGCGGCGAGACGCAGCGCGTGCCGCTGAAGCAGGCGATCCCGGTCTATGTGCTCTATTGGACGGCGTTCGCCGATCCGGACGGCATGGTCGAATTCCGCGATGACATCTACGGCCGCGACCAGCGTCTCGCCGCGGCGCTTGCCGCCCTGGCCGCCCCGCCACGCCTCAGCGCCGCATCGACCAGCCATGGCGCCTGCTGAGAGATCGGCTAAAGTGAGCGAACGTTCAACCGTTTGAGAATTCGGGGGATCGATGAAGCATTCTCGGGCGCGGCGCGATTTCTTGGGACTTGCCGCCGTCGTCGCAACCGGCGCCGTGGCTGCGCCGGCGCTGGCGCTTCCCCTTGCATCGGCCCGGCGCGCGCTCGCCTTTCAGAATCTGCATACGGGCGAATCGCTCGATCTCGTCTATTGGGCCGAAGGCCGCTATCTGCCCGACGCGACCCAGCGGATCGAGTATCTCCTGCGCGATTTCCGCACCAACAAGACGCACGCGATCGATCCGCGCCTTTTGGATCTTCTGACCGTGTTGCGCGCGCGGCTCGACACGCGGGCGCCGTTTCTCGTCATCTCGGGCTATCGCTCGCCCGAGACCAATGCGATGCTGCATCGCAAGAGCGAGGGCGTGGCGACCAACAGCCTGCATATGCAGGGCCAGGCGATCGATATCCGCGTCGCCGATCGCCCCCTCGAGGCGCTCCATAGCACGGCCCTCGACGTGAAGGCCGGCGGGGTCGGCTATTACCCGCGTTCCGATTTCGTTCATGTGGATGTGGGCCGCGTGCGGCGGTGGTAGAGTGCGCGCTTTCGTCCCAAGCCCAATTCCCAGGAGCGACAAGACATCATGAGTGACGCCACGCCGATCAAGGTGCTCGCACTATCGGGAAGCCTGCGCAAGGCCTCGTTCAACACGCACGCGCTGCGTGCCTGCCAGGAGCTGGCGCCGCCCGGCATGGCGATCGAGATTTACGATCTCGCACCGCTGCCGATGTACAACGACGATGTACGCCTCGGTCCCGGCTATCCGCCGGTGGTGCAGGCCTTCCGCACGGCGATCGCCGCCTCGGACGCGATCCTCTTCGCCTCGCCCGAATACAATTACTCGATTTCCGGCGTCCTCAAGAACGCCATCGACTGGGCGTCGCGCCCGCCCAACATGCCGTTCGACGGCCGCCCCGCTGCGGTCATCGGCGCTTCGGGCGGCGTGCTCGGCACGGCGCGCAGCCAGCGCGATCTGCGCTGGATCATGTCGGGCCTCAATGTGCATTTCGTCAATCTGCCGCATGTCTATATCGGCAGCGCCGCGCAGAAATTCGACGCCGCCGGCAAGCTGACAGATCAGGGCGCGCGCGATCTGATCAAGGAATTGCTGGTCAATCTCTACAATCTCACCTTGAAGCTGCGCCCGCGCTGACGCATCACGGCACGAGCACGGCCGCGCCGGTGAGCCGGCCGTCGCGCAGCGCCGCCAAGGCCTCATTGGCCGCGGCGAGCGGAAAGGCCTGCGTCGTCGTCTGCACCGGCACGCGCGGCGCGAGCGCGAGGAACTCCTCGCCATCGCGCCGCGTCAGATTGGCGACCGAGCGCACAACGCGCTCGCCCCATAAGAGGCGATAGGCAAAGGCCGGGATATCGCTCATATGGATCCCGGCGCAGACCACGGTCCCGCCCTTTACGGTCGCGTCGAGCGCCGCCGGCACCAGCGCCCCGACCGGCGCGAAGATCAGCGCCGCGTCGAGCGGCTCGGGCGGTCTTGTTTCCGAGGCGCCGGCCCATTCGGCGCCAAGGCTCATGGCGAAGTCCTGGCCGGCACGGTCGCCGGCGCGGGTGAAGGCGAAGACACGCTGGCCGCGATGCCGCGCGATCTGCGCGACGATATGCGCCGCCGCGCCGAAACCGTAAATGCCGAGACGCTCGGCTTCGCCGGCCATGCGCAAGGCGCGATAGCCGATGAGGCCGGCGCAAAGCAGCGGCGCGACCGCGACATCGTCGAGCCCTTCCGGCAAAGGGAAACAGAAGCGCGCATCGGCGATGGCGCAATCGGCATAGCCGCCATCGATGTGATAGCCTGTGAAGCGCGCCGCATCGCAGAGATTTTCGCGCCCCGAGCGGCAATAGGCGCAGTGCCCGCAGGTGAAGCCGAGCCAGGGCACGCCGATGCGCTGGCCCCGCGCGAATCCGGTGACGCCGTCGCCTAGGGCCTCGACATAGCCGACGATCTCGTGGCCGGGGACGAGCGGCAGCTTCGGCTCGGCGAGCTCTCCATCGAGGATGTGGAGATCGGTGCGGCAGACGCCGCAGGCGGCAATGCGCAGCAGGATCTGATTCGGCCCAGGCGCGGGGTTCTCCAGCCGCTCGGCAAGCACGAGCGGTGTCCCCGAGCGCAAGAGTCGCATCGCGCGCATCGCGCTTTTCCTAAGGCGTGCTGCCGCGCAAGGAGGCGGGATGGCCGCCGAGCGCAAGCTCGCCGACTTGCACCAGCTTTGTCCCTTGGATGCGCAGCACCACGATTTTGCCGTCGACGAAGCTGCCGGCATAGAGGAACCGGCCATCGGGGCTGAAGGCCAGGCCCTTGGCGGCCGGACCGATCTCCATTTCGGCGACCTTCTGCACCTTCTTGCCGTCGATGCGCAACAGCACGATCTGCGATTGATCGTGATGAAAGAAGGCGTTGCGCGGGCTCATCGTTCCGTTCGCGAGGAGGACCGCGGCGTAGCCGCCGACCGGGCTCACATCGAGACCCACCGGCCCGTCGCCGACGACGATCTGGTCGATGACGCGCGGCGGGGTCTGCTCGAGGTCGATGATCGCGAGCGTGTCGGCCTGTCCGTCCGATCCGCCGGTGCCTCGATTGGCAACGAGCCCCAGCTTGCCGTCGGGCGTAATCTGAACATTGCTCGGCCGGATGCCGGTCGTCATCGCATAGCCGGTATCGCTGACTTTGGTGCCGTCGATCGTCAAGAGCTCGACCCGGTCGGCGCGGCTCAATGTCACCAAGGCGCGCTTACCGTCGGGCGCGATCGCGACCGCGCTGGCGTCGAGCTTGGGCGCTTCCTGCTCGGCGAGCGTCACCGTGTCGAGCAGCGTCACCTGGCTGCCCTTTATCGCGAGAACGCTCACCGAATCATCGGCGCGATTGGCGACGAGCGCGAGCGTGCCGGCGCGATTGATCGCCATCCCTGCGGGCTGACGGCCGACCGCGATCGTGGCGGCGACGCGCGGCGGCGCGGCGGCGAGATCGACGACGAAGAGCTTGTCGTCCGGCACCCCTTTCCAGCGCGTGCCATCGGCGGTCCAAAGGAGCCCGTTGGCGATCAGCGCCAAGCGATTGTCGGGCGTGATCGCGAGGCTGGTGGGCGGTCCGGCGATGGTGTTCATCAGCGGCAGATTGGCGATGACACGCGGCTCGACGCGGTTGCGGATATCGATGATCGAAACCGTGTCCTTGCCGGGCGGCAGGACGAGGGCTTGGCCGTTCTCGTCCCAGCTTCGCTTCTCGTCATTGCCGCTGACGAGGTATTGCGCCTCGGCACGCGCGGCGCTCCCGATCGCGAAGAGGACGGCGAGCAACGCCGCCGCGGCGAGGCGTCTTGAGGCCATCGCGATCTCCGCCCTCCCCTTGTTCTCCGGCCAGTCTGCCACGGGCACGAGGCCGCGTCACCTGCCGGCCGCTTTCCTTTCGCCGCGGCCGCGTTCTATGATCGCTCAATGCCGCCCAAGCGAAATCCCCTCAATCTCAATCCGTTGCAATTGAAGACCTTGACCTTGCTGCAGGCACTGGCGCGCCTGCCGGATCATGCGACGAGCGAGGGCGAGGGCGTGCGCGTCGACAATCTGCCGCGGCCGCATGGCGACCATTTCCATCTCGGCGCGGCGGTGGTGCTGACGCGCGATGCGTCGGGCCTCTTCAACCCGGCGGCCTGGGCGGCGCTCGAGCGCAAGGGTCTCATCAAGTCGATGTTTCCCGATGCGGCGCTCCTCACCGCGGCAGGGATCGGCTACGAGACGGGGCTTGCCGACGCGATCCTGCACCACGCCGATCACGGCGGACATTAAGCGTCGATTACCAGCGCAGCTCGGCCATTGCCGCCATCGGCGCGATCCCGGCGGCTTCGACCATCGCGAGCAAGGCCTCGTGATCGGGCAACTCGCCCGGGCCGGAGCCGAATTCCGCGTGATGGATTCCCGCCGCGACCAGCACGCTGTCGATGCCCGCGCCATTGGCGCCCGCGATGTCCGTGCGCAAGCTGTCGCCGATCGCGAGGATGCGGCGCGGGTCCGAAACCTCGAGCAGCTTCAGCGCCGTGTCGTAGATCGAAGCAAAGGGCTTGCCGTGCCAGCGCACCGTGCCGCCCAGCTCTTCATAGCGCAGCGCGATGGCGCCGGCGCAAATCGCACGGCGGCCTTGATGATGCACGACGAGATCGGGATTGGCGCAGACCATCGGCAGATCACGCGCGCGCGCGCCGCGCAGCATCGTCTCGTAGCGTGCGACATCCTCATCCCATCCCCAAGGCCCGGTGTTGAAGACGAACTCGGCCTCGCCGACATCGGCGACGCGCTCGAAATCCAGCCCCTCCATCACGCCATTGTCGCGCGGCGGCGCGATCAGATAGCAGCGCTGGCCGAGCTTGGCGTAGAACGGATCGTCGCGGTATTTCAGATGCTGCCAGGTTTCCTCGCCGGAAGTGTGGATGTGATCATAGAGCGAGGGCGGGATGCCGATTTCGGTCAGCCGGTTGCCGACCGGCGCGGCGCGGCGCGGCGCATTGGAGAGGACGACCGTGCGCTTGCCGAGGCGCTTCAGATGAGCGAGGGTTTCGAGCACGCCGGGAAATGGCTTCAACCCGTCATGCAGCACGCCCCACACATCGAGGATGAAGCCGTCATAGGATGGGGCGATCTCGCCGATGCCGGCGAGGAGACGCGGCTCAGAGGCCATGCGGCGTGGTCGAGGGCAAATGTGCGTCGGCGCCGATGGCCGCCATCACCGAGGTGAAGCCGTCGCGCGCCAACAGCGCGGCGAGCTCGCGCTTGATCCGCTGCACCAGGCCGGGTCCTTCGTAAACCAGCGCCGTATAGAGCTGAACGAGGCTCGCGCCGGCGCGGATCTTCGCATAAGCATCCGCGCCGGAGGCGATCCCGCCGACGCCAATCAGCGGCAGCTTGCCGCCGGTCAGCCGGTACATCTCGGCGAGCAAAGTGGTCGAGGGCGCAAAGAGCGGCCGCCCGCTCAGCCCGCCGGGCTCATGCGCCGCGGCGCTGTGAAGGCTGGCGGGCCGGGCGACGGTGGTGTTGGCGATGATGAGCCCGTCGATCCCCGAGCTCAGCGCGACTTCGGCGAGATCGGCGCGCTCCTCGGGCGAAAGATCGGGCGCGATCTTGACGAGAAGCGGCGGCGGGTTGCGTGGCGCCGCCTTGGCGCGTGCCTCGAGCAGCCGCGCGATCAGCCGCGTGATGGCGCTCTTGCGCTGCAGATCGCGCAGCCCCGGTGTGTTGGGCGAGGAGATGTTGACGGTGAGGTAATCGGCGAACGGCGCCAGCACGCGCACGCCTTCGGCATAATCGCCGAGATCGTCATGCGTGCTGCGGTTCTTGCCAATATTGGCGCCGACGACGCCCTCCTTGTTGCGCCGCGCGGCAAGGCGCCGCGCCGCGGCTTCGACGCCGCGGCTGTTGAAGCCCAGCCGGTTGATCACGGCGCGGTCTTCGGCGAGACGGAAGAGACGCGGCTTGGGATTGCCCTTTTGCGGGCGCGGCGTCACCGTGCCGATCTCGACGAAGCCGAAGCCGAAAGCCAGCAGCGCGTCCGGCACCTCGGCGTCCTTGTCGAAGCCGGCGGCGAGGCCGATCGGATTGGGAAAATCGCGCCGCCACAGCTTGACCGCGAGCGAGGCCGGATCGGCTTCCCGGGCGCGCGGCGCGCAGCCGGCGCCGATCGCGCGGATCGACAGGCGATGCGCCGCTTCGGGCGGCAGCAGCCGCAGCAGCGGCAGCGCGAGGTCGAAAAGAGCGGGCATGGCCTCACGCTAGCGCAGTGCCCGCGCCCGCGACAAGGCCCAGCGAAACCTCTATATCCTCGGATGTGCACGTCATCCAACCGACCCGACCAAGGCGAGGCGGGAGCATCGCTCTGCCGGTGGCGGCGGCGCTTGTCGCCGCCCCCGACGGTGCCGTGCTTCTGTCGCCCGAGGGCGAGGTCGAGCGGCTGAGCCGGGCAGAGGCCGCCCGGCGCGCGAAGGCCGCGCCGCCCTTTGTCTGCCATGCCCGCGCCACCGCGGCCCGGTTCGGCAGCGCCGGATTTCCGGCCTTCGATCTGCTCGAGCTTTTCGCTTTTGCCCGGCCGGCGCAATTCTGCCTGCCGACGCCGCGCGGTCTGGCGGCGGCGCTCGATCTGCCCGCACCCGCCGACCTCGAGGGCGAAGCGTTGGTGCTGGTCTCGGCCGCTGCTTCTTTGCTGGAGGAACTCGCCCGCCGCGCCGATAACGAGGCGCGCGCCATCGCCGCGGCGATGGGGAAGGGCGGCTGGGGTTGGGCCGGGGCGGTGCTCGCCGCACTCGGTCCTATGCCCGCGGACGGTGCGCCGGCCGGGCTTGCGGCCTGGCGCAAGCTCACGGAATGGGCGGAACATGCGCCGGAGCCGCCGCCCGGCAACATTCCGGTCGAAGAGCGGGAGGCGCGTCTGCGCCTGGCCGAGCTGCTCGGCGCGACGGCGGAGCCTCGTCCGCAGCAATCGGATTATGCGGCGGCGGCGAGCGCCGCCTTCCGGCCGCGCGATCTGCCCGATCAGCCGCATCTCGTGCTCGCCGAGGCAGGAACCGGCGTCGGCAAGACGCTCGGCTATATCGCGCCCGCCAGCCTCTGGGCCGAGAAGAATGAAGGCGCGGTGTGGATCTCGACCTATACGCGCAACCTGCAGCATCAGATCGGCGCCGAGCTCGACCGGCTTTATCCCGATCCGGCGGAAAAGGATCGGCGCGTGGTCATCCGCAAAGGCCGCGAGAATTATCTTTGCCTGCTCAATTACGAGGAAGGCGTCGCGCGGCTGCCGTTGCGGCCCGAGGACGCGACGGCGCTCGGGCTCATTGCGCGCTGGATCGGTGCAACCCGCGCCGGCGACATGGCGGGCGGCGATCTGCCGGGCTGGCTGCCCGAGCTCCTCGGCCGCGCCCAGACGATTGCGCTCGCCGACCGGCGCGGCGAATGCGTCTATTCCGCCTGCCCGCACTACCATCGCTGCTATATCGAGAAGAGCGTGCGCCGCGCGCGGCGTGCGTCGATCGTGGTCGCCAATCATGCGCTGGTGATGATCCAGGCGGCCCTCGGCGGGCTCGACGACGCCTCGGTGCCGACGCGCTATGTTTTCGATGAGGGCCATCATCTCTTCGATGCCGCCGATGGCGCCTTCTCGCTGGCTTTGTCGGGACGCGAAGGCGTCGAGCTGCGCCGCTGGCTGATCGGCGCCGATGAGCGCGGCCGCTCGCGGGCGCGCGGCTTGCGGCGGCGCATCGAGGATCTGATCGCCGGCGATGTCGCCGCCGCCAAGGCGCTGCAAGAGGTGATCGCCGCCGCTTATGTTCTTCCGAGCGATGGCTGGGCGCAGCGTCTCGCCGATGGCCGGCCGCAAGGTGCCTTCGAGGATTTTCTCGCGGTGGTGCGCCAACAGGTGCTGGCGCGCGCGCCGGCGCAGGATCGCGCCTATACGCTCGAAGCCGAGCTTCGCCCGCCGCTCGATGAGCTGCCCATGGCGGCGCGGGCGCTCGCGGCCAAGCTGCGCGCGATCGAAGAGCCGATTCGCGTTCTCGCCCGCCGCCTCGCCGCGCGCCTCGAGCAGGAGGCGGCCGAGCTCGACAGCGGCACGCGGCTCCGGATCGAGGCGATGCTGCGGGGCCTGCAGCGCCGCGGCATCATGGAAATCGGCGGCTGGCGCCACATGCTCGCGGCGATCGAGGCGGAGCCGGCGGAGGAATTCGTCGATTGGCTGGCGCTGGAGCGCAGCGATGGCGTCGCGTTCGATATCGGCATGCACCGGCATTGGGTCGATCCGATGCGCCCTTTCGCCATCGAGGTGATGACGGAGGCGCATGGCGTCCTCATCACCTCGGCGACCTTGACCGATGGCAGCGGCGATCCTGTTGGCGATTGGCAGGCCGCTGAGGCGCGCAGCGGCGCCGTCCATCTCGCCGGCACGCCCTTTCGCGCCCGCGTTCCGTCGCCCTTCGATTATGCAGCGCAAACCCGGGTCTTCATCGTCAACGATTTGCGCCGCGAGGATGTGGCGCAAATCGCCGGCGCCTATCGCGCGCTGTTCGAGGCCGCGCGCGGCGGCGCGCTCGGGCTCTTCACCGCGATCGCGCGCCTCAAAGCCGTGCATCAGCGGATTGCCGTGCCGCTTGCGGAAGCGGGCTTGACCCTCTTGGCGCAGCATGTCGATGCGATGGACACGGCGACCCTCGTCGATATTTTCCGCGGCGAGGAGGATGCTTGCCTTCTCGGCACCGACGCGCTGCGCGACGGCATCGACGTGCCTGGGCGCTCGCTGCGCCTCATCGTCTTCGACCGCGTGCCCTGGCCGCGTCCCGATTTGCTGCACAAGGCGCGGCGCGCGCGCTTCGGCGGCACCGCCTATGACGATCGCCTGACACGGCTGCGGCTGCGCCAGGCTTTCGGCCGGCTGGTGCGGCGCGCCGACGATGCGGGCGTATTCGTGCTGCTCGACCGCATGATGCCCTCGCGTCTCCTGGGGGCGTTTCCCGAGGGCGTCGCGGTCGAGCGCCTCGGCCTCAAGGACGCGGTTGCGCGCACCGCGGAATTCCTCGGGGAGAAGCGAGCTTAGGGGTGACGGGTTTGGGTTGAACCGTCATGCGCGACCGCGCATCCACGGGTTAGGCCATCGCGAATTCAAAGACGTGGATGGCCGTGACAAGCACGGCCATGACGATGGGGAAGAATCCCGTCGCTTGCCTCACTCGCAATGGGTGAAGCTGCCGACCTTGAAGCAATTCTTGCCCGGCGCCGGTACGGGCGGCGCGCTCCGCACGGACAGCGTGTCGAGACCCGCGAGAAGCTGCGACAGCGGAACCGGCGACGCGCCGCCGCTCGTTGCGCGCCGCGCCGCGACCCGGCGCTGCTGCTCGGCGACGATGCGCCGGTCGAGCTCGGCGAGATCGCGGTCGACCGCCGCGGGGCTGGCATCGCCCGAATCGATCCGCTCGGCGCCGATGCCGCGCGCATAAAGATCGAGCTCGACCAGATCCATATTGGGGTAGCCGTTCTCCTGATAGGCGGCGAGCACCTTGGGCCGCGCGCAATCGACGACTTGGCCGTGGCTTTTCAGGATTCCGTCGCGCAGCTGCGCATCGCAGGCGGCGAAGGCCGCATCGGCCCGGCTTTGCGCGTCGCGTGTCGCCGGCGCGGAGAGCGTGCCGACGCAGCCGCAGAGTATCGGACCAAGGAGCAAAAGCGCGATCAAAGGTGTTTTCATGGCGGGCGAAGTCTAGCAGGTTGCTGAAAAACGGCGAGTGTGTCATTCCCACACGGCCGAGGGGTCCCGGACGCGACGGTTTGCCGCGTTTCGCTGGAACGGCGCCCGCCGCGATGATGGCGCTCCCGGCCTGTCGCCACGGAAAGGAAAGCCTCGTGATCGATTCGCAAGCCGCGCTCATTTACATCATGGTGATGGTTTCGGCGGCCGATAACGACATGGCCGATGCCGAGCTGCGGATCATCGGCGATTTCGTCAATCATTTGCCGGTGTTCGCGAAATACGACAAGAACCGCCTTACCCAGGATTTGAGATCCTGCGCCGGTCTGCTCGGCCGCGACGCTGGGCTCGAGGAGGCGTTGAAGGACGTAAAGACGGCGCTTCCGGCAAAGCTGCGCGAGACCGCCTATGCGCTGGCTTGCGATGTGAGCGCCGCCGGCGGCGGCGAGATCAGCCAGGAAACGCTGCGGCTCCTCGAATTGCTGCGCCACCGTCTCGGCCTCGACCGGCTGGTCGCGGCGGCGCTCGAGCGCGGCGCCCGCGCGCGGTTCGCGCGCGGCTGAGCATGCGCGCGCCGATGGCCGCAATCGCCGCGCAGCCGAGTACCGTCTCCGCCGAGCGCGCCATCGCCACCTGGCTCTTCTTCTGCTGCGCCATGATCTTCGCCATGGTGCTGATCGGCGGCATCACCCGCCTCACCGAATCCGGCCTCTCGATCACCGAGTGGCAGCCGATCGAGGGCGTGCTGCCGCCCCTCAATGCGGCGGAATGGAACGATGCCTTCGCGCGCTATCGGGCGATCCCGCAATATCTCGCGGTTCACCCCGACATGACGCTTGCCCAGTTCAAGAGCATCTATTTCTGGGAGTATTTCCACCGGCTCTGGGGCCGGCTCATCGGAATCGTGTTCCTCGTGCCGTTCCTCTATTTCCTCTGGCGCGGGATGGTGACGCGCGCGCTTGCGCCCAAGCTCGCGGCGCTCTTCGTGCTGGGCGGGCTGCAGGGCGCGCTCGGCTGGTACATGGTCGAAAGCGGGCTCGAGAGCCGCATCGAGGTGAGCCAGTATCGGCTCGCCGCCCATCTTGCGATGGCGGTCATCATTTATCTCGCCATGCTCTGGGTGGCGCTCGATCTGCGGGCTTCTTCCTCGTCATTCCCGCGCAAGCGGGAATCCAGGGGCGCCCTGGACCCCCGCTTTCGCGGGGGTGACGAGAGCAAAAAAGCGCGAAACGATATGGGCTGGCTCCGCTGCGTCGCGACCATCGTGCTGTGCCTCGTCTTCGTCACGCTCGTTGCCGGCGCGTTCGTTGCCGGCACGCGTGCCGGCTATATCGACAACACCTTCCCGCTGATGGAAGAGCATTTCGTGCCGCCCGGCTATTGGCACCTCGCGCCGTGGTGGCGGAACTGGTTCGAGAACCTCGCAAGCGTGCAATTCGATCACCGAATCTTGGCCGAGACCACCTGGCTCGTGATCGCGGTTCTCTGGCTGTCGAGCCTTAAGGCGAAGCTCGCGCCCGCCGCGCGCTGGGCGCTGCACGCCCTCTTTGCCGCCGCCTGCCTGCAAGTGGCGCTCGGCATCACCACCTTGCTAACCGTGGTCTGTCTCCCGATCGCCGTTGCGCATCAGGGCGGCGCGCTGCTGCTGATCACCGCGGCTTTGGTCGCCCGGCATTCGCTCAAAGCCTGAATCGCCGCCCGTTCTGGGCGGGCGAAAACGCGCTATAATCGGGCCATGGCGGATTTTCCGAAAAAATCCCTCGCGGAGTGGCGCTCGCTCGCCGCAAAGGAGCTCGGTGGCAAGAGCCCCGATGGGCTCACCTGGCAAACCCCCGAAGGCATCGATCTGAAGCCGCTCTATACCGCGGAGGATCTGGAGCGCCTCGAGACCATCGGCACCTTGCCGGGCTTTCCGCCCTATCTGCGCGGCGTGCGCGCCACCATGTATGCCAACCGGCCCTGGACCTTGCGGCAATATGCCGGCTTCTCGACCGCCGAGGACTCGAACGCGTTCTTCCGCGAGAATCTGCGCCAAGGCCAGACCGGGCTCTCGGTCGCCTTCGATCTTGCGACGCATCGCGGCTATGACAGCGATCATCCGCGCGTCGTGGGCGATGTCGGCAAGGCCGGCGTTGCGATCGACAGCGTCGAGGATATGAAGGTGCTCTTCGACGGCATCCCGCTCGAGAAGATGACCGTCTCCATGACCATGAATGGGGCGGTCCTCCCGGTGCTCGCCGCCTTCATCGTCGCCGGCGAAGAGCAGGGCGTGCCGCGCGGCAAGCTCGCGGGCACGATCCAGAACGACATCCTCAAAGAGTTCATGGTCCGCAACACCTATATCTATCCGCCCGGACCCTCGATGCGGATCGTCGCCGACATCATTGAATTCACCGCCCGCGAGATGCCGCGCTTCAACTCGATCTCGATCTCCGGCTATCACATGCAGGAGGCCGGCGCGACCGCGGTGCAGGAGCTGGCCTTCACCCTGGCCGACGGGCTCGATTATGTCCGCGCCGCGCTCGCCCGCGGCCTCGCGATCGACCAATTCGCGCCGCGGCTCTCCTTCTTCTTCTGCATCGGCATGAATTTCTTCATGGAGGTGGCGAAGTTGCGCGCCGCGCGTCTCCTTTGGGCGCGGCTGATGCAGCAATTCGCGCCGAAGAACCCGGCTTCGCTCGCGCTGCGTATGCATTGCCAGACCTCGGGGGTGAGCCTCACCGAGCAGGACCCTTACAACAACATCATCCGCACCACGATCGAGGCGCTGGCCGGAATCCTTGGCGGCACCAACTCGCTCCACACCAATTCCTTCGACGAGGCACTCGCCTTGCCGACGCCCTTCTCGGCGCGGATCGCGCGCAACACGCAATTGATCCTCGCCGAGGAGGCGGGGTTGACGCATGTCGTCGATCCGCTCGGCGGCGGCTATTTCGTCGAGAGTCTCACCGCTTCTTTGGCCGAGGCCGCGGGCGCGCTCATCGCCGAAATCGAGGCGCTGGGCGGCATGACCAAGGCGACCGAGGCGGGAATTCCCAAGCTCAAGATCGAGGAAGCGGCGGCGCGCCGCCAGGCGCGCATCGATCGCGGCGAAGCGGCGATCGTCGGCGTCAACAAATACCGGGCCGATACCGAAGCGCCGATCGCCATTCGCACTATCGACAATACCCAAGTGCGCGAGCGCCAGATTGCGCGGCTCGAAGCCTTGCGTGCCGCGCGCGATGCGGCACGCGTTCAAGCGGCGCTCAATGCGCTCAGCGAGGCCGCGCGCTCCGGCGCGGGGAATCTGTTGGAGAAGACCATCGATGCGATGCGCGCCCGCGCCACTCTGGGCGAGGTGTCGGATGCGCTCGAGCGCGTCTTCACCCGGCATCAGGCGACGACGCGGCTCGTCTCCGGCATTTACGGCGCCGAATATGCCGATGATGCGGAATATGCCAGCGTGCAGCAGCAGATCGCATCCTTCGCCAAGGAGGAAGGCCGGCCGCCCAAGCTCTTCGTCGCGAAGATCGGGCAGGATGGGCATGATCGCGGCGCCAAGGTGATCGCCACCGCCTTCGCCGATCTGGGCTTCGCGGTCGAGATCGGGCCGCTCTTCCAGACGCCCAAGGAAGCGGCGCAAGACGCGATCGCGCGCGATGTCGATGTCATCGGCGTCTCGAGCCTCGCCGCCGGCCATGCGACCCTGGTTCCGGCGCTGATCGAGGCGCTGCAAGCCCAGGGCGGCGCACATATCCGCATCGCGCTTGGCGGCGTCATCCCGCCACAGGATTATGCGGCGCTCAAAGCTGCCGGCGTCGGCGCCATCTTCGGTCCCGGCACCAATATCCTCGCCGCGGCCGCCGAGCTCCTGAAGCTCATCCAGACCCAGCGCGCGGTGGCGTAGCAGCGCTTCCGCGACCGGGTGGGACCTCGTGTCCCGATCGGTCACGCGGGAAGAGAGGCTTGATGCTTAGCGGTCGAGCGGCGCTCGAGCGTTGTGCCCAAGAGTGATGACGACATGTCCCAGCAAGGAGGTGGAGATGAAGGCGATCGTGGTGACGGATCAGGCTGCCGGAACGGCCGGGATGAAGCTGGTGGAGCGGCCCGAGCCGCGCGCAGCGATAAACGACGTCGTCGTTCGGATTCATGCGTCGGGATTCGTTCCGACTGAGATGGCGTGGCCCTCGACCTGGACCGATCGCCGCGGCCGCGACCGAACACCGTCGATCCCCGGCCACGAGCTGGCCGGAATGGTCACCACTCTCGGCTACGGCACGACGGGGTTGTCGGTCGGACAGCGCGTCTTCGGCCTCGCCGACTGGCATCGCGACGGCACCTTGGCGGAGTATGTCGCCATCGAGGCGCGCAACCTCGCGCCGCTGCCGGGCGATGTCGACTTCACGGTGGGCGCGAGCCTGCCGATTTCCGGTCTCACCGCGTGGCAGGGACTGTTCGAGCATGGCCGCCTTCGGGCAGGGCAGAGCGTCATCGCGCATGGCGCGGCCGGCGCAGTCGGGTCGATGGTGACGCAACTTGCACGAGGGGCGGGCGCCTACGTCATCGGCACCGGACGCGCCGCCGACCGGCAAAAGGCGCTCGACTTCGGCGCGCAGGAATTCATCGACCTCGAGACCGACGCCCTGGAAGACGTCGGCAGCGTCGATCTGGTGTTCGATCTCATCGGCGGCGATATCGGCAAGCGGTCTGCGCGCCTGGTTCGAGCCGGAGGAACGCTGGTCTCCATCGTCGGGCCGAGCGAGGCACGGCCCGCCGACGGTCTGGCGGTCGACTTCGTGGTCGAGGCCGATCGTGTCCAACTGAGCGAGATCGTCCAGCGGGTGCGGGACGGGCGGCTGCGGACGAATATCGGCACGGTCTCGACCCTCGACGATGCTGTCGCCGCGTTCAATTCGACCGAGCGACGCACGGGGAAGACGATCATCCGCGCTCGTCCGTGAGGGCTCGCGGGGAGGGCGAGCGGTTCTGCCCTCCTCGTCGATCATCTTGACGGCCTGCGCAAGAGGCTCCGAGGAGCGTCTGCTAACGACCCGTTAGTCGGCTCAATCGAAGATGGGCGAATGAGCATCGACGATCGGCCCGGCCCGGTTTTCGGCCGGCGCCAAATCCCGAGCGCGGTTGCGCCGGCTGACCCTGCGGCGAAACCGGAGCGCATTGCGAGCCGCAATGCGCGCCTCCTTGGTTTGATGAGCCTTTTTCTCGCCGTCCTCGGCGCCGGAGTCTGGACCTGTCTCGGCATCCTCAATCTCAATACGGACAGCACGCGGACGGAGCAGAAGGTCATCGAAATCGTTAACCAACCGATCACGCATCTGCCGCGTTCGGGGCTGGTGGGCGTGTTTTCACCGGGCTGGTTCCACCCGGGCGCCATAAAACCGGACTTCGATAGGGTCGATATCCACGCGACACAGGAATTCCCCTATCAAGGCCATGTCACATCAAACTTGAACCCCACCGAAATGTTCATCGGCGATGAACTTGAATTCAATTCGATGACCAAATATTTCTACACCGACCGAACGCTGCCGAAGAAACGGCTGTCCGATGCCGAAATGAACGAGATCAATGATCTCTATCGCGCTATCGGTCGCGATGGGCACGCCTTGTTCACGCGATGGGTGATGCTGGGCGCGCTGATGGTGGTCGGGTGTTGTCTGGGGCTCGCATTGTGCCTGCCGAACCGCCGAAGCTCTCGGCTCCCGGCTCGTTGATCGATATCGTTCGCTCCATCCTCGGCTGCGCGGCGACAAGCGAGCGCCTCTCCTTTCGCGACGCTCGATCGCGAGTATGTTAGGGGCCATGCCGGAGAGTTCGCACCGCAGCCGCTGGGTCTCCTTGTTCGTCCTGTGCTTGGGCGATCTCATGATCGTGCTCGACACGACGATCGTGAATGTCGCCCTGCCATCGATTCGCGCCGATCTCGGCTTCAGCGAAGCGTCGCTCGCTTGGGTCGTGAACGCCTATCTGCTCACTTTTGGCGGATTTCTCCTGCTTGGCGGGCGCTTGGGCGATCTCTACGGCCATCGCCGGCTGTTTGTCATCGGCATCGCGCTCTTCACCCTCGCCTCTCTCCTTTGCGGCCTCGCCGATGGCCAGGGATTGCTCGTCGCGGCGCGCGCGCTTCAAGGCTTCGGCGGAGCCGTGGTATCCGCTGTCGCCCTGTCGCTGATGATGACGCTCTTCACCGAACCGGCCGAGCGTGCGAGAGCAATGGGCGTCTTCGGGTTCGTCGCGGCCGGCGGCGGCAGCGTCGGCGTTCTCCTCGGCGGCATCCTCACCGGTCTTCTGAGCTGGCACTGGATCTTCCTGGTCAATGTGCCGATCGGCATCGCCGTGTGTGCGCTTTCCTTCGCTTATCTCCCGCCCGCGCGCGGCAAATCCCAATCGCGGCATCTCGATGTCGCGGGCGCGATCACGGTGACGGCGGCGCTGATGCTGGCCGTCTATGCGATCGTGAACGGCAACGCAGCGGGCTGGCGATCGACGCAAACCTTGGGTCTGCTCGCGGCCGCCGGCGCTCTCGGCGCGGTCTTCCTCGTGCTCGAGACGCGGGTTCCGGCGCCCTTGATGCCGCTTCGCCTCTTCGCCTTGCGCAATCTCACCGTCGCCAACCTCGTCGGCGTGCTCTGGGCGGCCGCGCTCTTTGCCTGGTTCTTCCTCTCCGCCCTTTATCTGCAGGTGGTGCTCGGCTACACGCCGCTCGAGGTCGGGCTCGCCTTCCTCCCGGCCAATCTCATCATGGCTTCGCTCTCCCTCGGCATTTCGGCGAAGATCGTCCTGCGATTTGGCATCAAGCCGCCGCTCGTCGCGGGCCTGCTCCTTGCCGCAGCCAGTCTCGCGCTGTTCGCGCGCGCGCCGGTCGATGCGAGCTTCCTGATCGACGTCCTGCCGGGCATGATCCTTCTCGGCATCGGCGGCGGCATTGCCTTCAATCCGGTGCTGCTGGCCGCGATGAGCGACGTCGAAGCCAGCGAATCGGGCCTCGCCTCGGGCCTCGTCAACACCTCGTTCATGATGGGCGGGGCACTGGGCCTAGCGATCCTCGCAAGCCTCGCCGATGCGCGGTTCGATGAAATCACGGTTGCAGGCGGCGATCATCGCGCCGCGTTGACGGCGGGTTATCATGCCTCCTTCCTCCTCGGGGCGGTGATCGCCGCGCTCGCAGCCATCCTCAGCACCTGGCTTCTGCGCGAGCGCGGTCGCGCGGTCGCAGAGATCGCTGAATGATGCTGTCTCGGCCAAGCATTGCTTGGCCGGAGCGATCCAACCTAAGATCGAGCCGCATCTTGGCAGGAATTGAGGCCGCTCATGTCGCCGGACATCGTCTCCGATCTCGCGCCGACCGGCGTTCTGCGCGCCGGCATCAACCTCTCGAACTTCCTGCTGGTGACCGGCAAAACGCCCGCGGGCGAGCCCGAGGGCGTCGCCCCCGATATGGCGCGCGAGGTCGCAACGCGGCTGGGGGTTCCGGTCAAGTATGTCACCTTCAAATCGCCCGGCGAACTCGCGGATGAGGCGGGCAAGGGCGTTTGGGATATTGGCCTCATCGGCGCGGAGCCGCAGCGCGCCGAGACGATCGCGTTCACCGCGGCCTATGTCGAGATCGAAGCCACCTATCTCGTGCCGGCCGGCTCGCGCCTCCAAACCATCGCGGATGTCGACGCGCCCGGCGTGCGGATCGCGGTGGCGGGCCGCAGCGCCTATGGTCTCTGGCTCGATCGCAACATCCGCCACGCCGAGCTCGTCCGGGCGGACAGTCTCGGCGCCGCAACCGCGCAATTCATCGACGGCAAGCTCGATGCGCTCGCGGGCCTCCGGCCGGGGCTGCTCGCGGACCGCGACAAGCTGCCCGGCGCGCGCATCATCGATGGCAAGTTCAGCGCGGTGCAGCAGGCGATCGGAACCGCCAAGCGGAACACGGCCGGCGCCGCCTATCTCGGCGCGTTCGTCGAGGAGGCGAAGGCTTCGGGCCTCGTCGCGCGTCTCATCGAGCGGCACAAGGTGCGCGGTCTTTCCGTGGCGCCGCCGGCGTGATGGGACCATCGCATGAACGCCAGCGCGACCTTGCTCCTGCTCATCGGCATCCTCGTTTTGGCGGCCGGGCTTCTTTTCATCGGGCAAGGCTGGGGATTGATCCGCTGGCCCGCGCGCAGCTTCATGATCGATGAAACGCGATGGATCTATTATGGCGCTGCGGTCGCCGCAATCGGGCTCGTGCTGATCGTCGTGTCGCGCCGCTGAAGAGCGCGGCGCACAACGCCGCTTCGGCCGGGCACGAATATCTCGCCGCCGCTGCTGCGCCGAAGCCGCCGCGCTCTGTCGCTGCTCACGGCAATCAAAAGCCTCCCCATGCAATCTTGAAATCGTGCGGGAGAGGCTTTAGATTCGTACGCGATTAGCGTTCAAGGCGCTTGGCTAAGTCGCGGCTTGGCCAAGCGAAAAACGAAAACTGCGAAACGAAGCCAATCCGCCGCCGTACCGTGCAGCTTGTGCCGTGCAATGCGCGGCGGGCTTCTATGCGCCTCTGTTTCGCCGCGCCGATCCGCGCTAAGCATAAGCCTCTGATGGCCATCCTCTTTCTTATTGTCTTTATCGATCTGGTCGGGTTCGGGCTGGTCATCCCGCTGCTGCCCTATTACGCGCTGCATTTTCACGCGACGCCCTGGGAGGTGACCTCCCTGATGGCGTGCTATTCGCTGGCGCAGCTGTTCTCCTCGCCGCTTTTGGGGCGGCTTTCCGACAAGCTCGGGCGCAAGCCGATCCTCCTCGCCAGCCTCACCGTCTCGGTGCTGTCCTATCTCTGGCTCGGCTTTGCCAGCGCGCTTTGGATGCTGTTCGCGGCGCGGCTTTTGGCCGGCGCCGGCGCCGGCAATATCGCCGCGGCCCAGGCCTATATTGGCGACGTGACGACGCCCGAGAACCGCGCCAAGGGGATGGGCCTGATCGGCGCGGCGTTCGGCCTCGGCTTCACCTTCGGTCCGGTTCTGGGCGGGGTTCTCGCCGGGACCAACCCGGATGCCGCGGCGCTGGCGCGGCCGGCTTTCGCCGCCGCCGGATTTTCCGCAACCGCCCTGGTGCTGGCGGCGGTGATTTTGAAGGAGAGCCTTCCCGCTGCGCTGCGCGGCCGCAGCGACCGGCCGGGCCGCATCGCGCTGGCGCAAGAGGCATTCGGCCGGCCCATGCTGCGCCACCTCATCATCCTCTTCTTTCTGACGACCTGTGCCTTTTCCGGCCTCGAGAGCACCTTCGCGATCTGGGCCTTCAGCGGCTTCGGCTGGGGGCCGGAGCAGGTCGGATGGATTTTCTTCTATGTCGGCCTCATCCTCGCCGCGGTGCAGGGCGGGTTGCTGCGCCGCCTGTCGGGCCGGTTCGGCGAGGCGCGGCTGACCGCCGGCGGCGCCGCGTTGCTGGTGGCGGGGCTCATCGGCCTGCCGTTCAGCGCGAACCTGGCCGCCATCCTCATCGTCATGGCGGTGCTCTCGCTCGGCCTCGGCTGCCTCAACCCGTCGGTGACGAGCCTCGTCTCGCGCGCCGCGGGCGCCGAGGAGCAAGGCGGCATTCTGGGCGTCAACCAATCGGCGCAGAGCCTTGCGCGCATCCTCGGCCCCTGGCTGGCCGGCTGGGTCTACACCGCGGCCGGGCGCAACGCCCCATATTACATGGGTGCCTTGATCATGTTGGCGGTGGTGGCGATGGCCATTAGATTGCCGCGCGGGGAGAAAACGGCTTGAGCATGAGCAGAGACCGCGGCGGTCAGCGCCGGCGGATCGATCGTCAGCGCGAGGTCGGGTTCAAAGAGGAGCTTGTCGCCGTCGGCAAGCTCTTGCCGTTCCTGTGGCCGCGCGGCGCGTGGGATTTGCGTGCCCGCGTGCTGATCGCGATCGGCCTCCTCATTCTCGCCAAGTCGATCAATGTCTATGTGCCGATGCTCTACAAGCACGCGGTCGATGCGCTCTCGCCTGGCAAGGCGGCGATCATCGCCGTTCCGGTCGCGTTCATCATTGGCTATGGCGTCTGCCGCGTCGCCGCCCAAGCCTTCGCCGAGCTGCGCGACGCGGTCTTCGCCAAGGTCGGGCAGCGCGCGGTGCGCCAAGTGGCGCTCGCGACCTTCCGCCATCTTCACCAGCTCTCGCTGCGCTTCCATCTGGAGCGCCAGACCGGCGGTCTCTCGCGCTCGGTCGAGCGCGGCATCCGCGGCACCGAATTCCTGCTCGATTATTTCCTCTTCAGCTTCGTGCCGACCCTGTTCGAGATCGTGCTGGTCTGCTCGATCCTCTGGGGGCTTTACGAGTGGAGCTTCGCGGTCGTGACCGCGGCGACGATCCTCGGTTATGTCGGCTTCACCTTCACCGTCACCGATTGGCGCCTCCAATTCCGCCGCGAGATGAACGAGCGCGACAGCGAGGCCAACACCAAGGCGATCGACAGCCTTTTGAATTTCGAGACGGTCAAATATTTCGCCAATGAGGAGCACGAGGCGCGGCGCTTCGATACGGCGCTCCAGGCCTATGAGATCGCTGCCGTCCGCAGCCAGCACACGCTCTCCTTCCTCAATATCGGCCAGGGCGCGATCATCGCCTGCGGCCTGGTCGGGGTGATGCTGCTGGCGGGCCAGGGCGTCGCCGCCGGCCGCATGACGGTCGGCGATTTCGTCTTGGTCAATTCCTACCTCGTGCAGCTCTACATGCCGTTGAACGTCCTCGGCATGGTCTATCGCAACATCAAGCAGTCGCTGACCGATCTCGAATCGATGTTCCGCCTCTTGAAGGTGGCGCCCGAGGTCCAGGACAAGCCGGGCGCGCCGGCCTTGCAGGCGCCGCGCGGCGAGATCGTCTTCGACCATGTCTCCTTCGCCTATGATCCGCGCCGGCCGATTCTAAAGGACGTGTCGTTCCGCGTCGCGCCCGGCGGCTCGCTCGCCATTGTCGGCCCCTCGGGCGCCGGCAAGTCGACCATCTCGCGGCTGCTCTTCCGCTTCTACGACGTCAACGAGGGCGCGATCCGCATCGACGGCCAGGATCTGCGCGACGTCACCCAGGACAGCATCCGCCGCGCCATCGGGGTCGTGCCGCAGGACACGGTCCTCTTCAACGATTCGATCCTCTACAACATCGCCTATGGCCGGCCCGGCGCCGCGTCCGACGAGATCGAGGAAGCCGCGCGCCATGCGCGGATCGACAATTTCATCGCCTCGCTGCCCGACGGCTATGGCAGCCCGGTGGGCGAGCGCGGCTTGAAGCTGTCCGGCGGCGAGAAGCAGCGCGTCGCCATCGCGCGCGTCATTTTGAAAGAGCCGCGCATCCTTTTGTTCGACGAGGCGACCTCGGCGCTCGACACCAAGACCGAGCGCGAGATCCAGGCGAGCCTCGACGAGGTGTCGGAGAACCGCACCACCCTCATCATCGCCCACCGGCTCTCGACCGTGATCCATGCCGATGAAATCCTGGTGCTCGATGAGGGCCGGGTCGTCGAGCGCGGCAATCATGCGCAACTCATCGCCCATCACGGCGTCTATGACGCGATGTGGCAGCGCCAGCAGGAGGCGGATGCCCGGGCCGCGGCGCTCGCCGCCGCCGAGGTGGCCGAATAGCCGGCCGCGCCGCGGCGGAAAAGCCCGCCCAAGGCGGGCGCTTGACCCAATTCCGTCAATGCCCTAGAAAATCGCCTCTCCAAGAGAAGGTGTGTCATGGCGCGGCGGTGCATCATCACGGGTAAAGGCGTTCAGGTCGGCAACAATGTCAGCCACGCCAACAACAAGACGAAGCGCCGCTTCCTCCCCAATCTGCAAAGCTCGGCCGTGTTGTCGGACGCGCTGGGTCATGCGGTGCGGCTGCGGCTCTCGACCCGCGCCATCCGCACGATCGAGCACAATGGCGGGCTCGATGCCTATCTCCTCGATACGCCGGACAGCAAGCTCACCTCGGATGCGCGCCGCTTGAAGCGCCGCGTCGAGCAGGCGAAAGCCAAGCGCGAGGCACGGGCGTAGCGCCGGACGCGTTTCCGTCCGCCGCCACATCATCGGAGAACGGGTTGCCGTCGATCGCGGCAGCCCGTTTTGCTTTGCTGCACCCGTGATCGGTTTGCGCAGCGGACGATTTTCCCGATGGCGCGATCAAGGACGGCGTTCGGATCGCGGCATCGCGGCGCTGCGCTCGGTTTGCAACACCCGTTAAAAAATTCGCGCCCAAACCTTTCGCTCCGCCCATGCGGGCGTCTTTGGCGGCAAATTTTAAGAATTTCCCCGCGAGTCGCGAAAATGCGCGCAGGAGACCCGTCGTCCTCTTCGTGCGCAACGATGCGCGCGGCGATGCGCTTGGCGGCGATCGCGCGCGCGATGTCGATGCTCGCGCGGGAAAGAATGCCGCGCGAGAAATCCCGCCGAGCGTCCTCGGCACGACGCGCATGCCGAGGCTTCATCGCGCCATGCGCGATGCCGGCGATGACGCGCGCGGCGAACGCGATGCGCGCGGACTTGCGCGAAAATTTTTCGCGATGCCGCGGCGCGGCGCGGCGTGCGCTCGACGCAGAAATGTCGCGCGCGCCGCTCGTCTGCCGGTGCATGAGGTGCCGATGCATCATCGCGCGCCGCTCTCTCGGCGCCGTGCATCGCAGCCACGCGCGCGCAATGAGAAAGCCGCGCAAGATAAGGGTTTCCTCTAGGATCGGTGCGTGCGGCGACGCAGCGCGATGGCAAGGCGGCGCGCGCGAATTTGCGGCGCCGCGCGTCGCGGTGGGCGATGCTTTTTCAGATGCGGAAAGGAATGGAAGAAGGCGGGAAAGCGGGTGGGCGGCGCGGCGATTTTCCATCCCGCCTCGGGGTCGCGCCGGCGCTGCGGCGGCCCCAAAATACTGACGGGGCTGCCCCCGAGTTTTGGCTCCCCGGGAGCAGCCCCGCCATGGGTAGAGGCAGAAGTAGGAGGACTACTTCTTCTTAGCCTTCTTTTTCCGCTTGGCCTTCTTCTTGGCCTTTTTCTTCATAGCTGCCATTTGGCTTCCCTCTTGTGACGGGTTGTGCATCGGCCTATCCAATGCATCACCCAGCGTCAAAAAAACTAACATAATTTCAATCCATGGTGTAGCTGGAATGACCCGCCGCTATAGCTTGGGTATGACTCACCGGCTCCGAAAGAATGTTTCCGATGCGACGGGTCGGCCGCGACAGAGATGGCGCCGCCATGCCCGACCGATCCCAAGACGCGGCAAATAATTCCAAAGACTGGCGTGGACGAAACGCCCCCGCGCATCCCGCGCTTTCTCCGGGGCCGCCGCCCCGGCGCGGGTCGCCCGGGCTCAGGCCTGGCCGATCAACCCCGCGACGCGGCCGACATAGGTTTGGAAGGCGGTGCTCTGCTTGATGCCGGCTTCGCGCGGGCGCGGCAGGTCGATGGCGATGACCTCGCGCACCCGGCCCGGCCGCGGCGAGAACACGGCGACGCGATCGCCCAAGAGGATCGCTTCGTCGATCTGATGGGTGATGAAGACGATGGTCGTGCCAGCGACGGCGGCGATGCGCAGCAATTCGCGCTGCATGGTCTCGCGCGTCAGCGCATCGAGCGCGGCGAAAGGCTCGTCCATCAAAAGAATGGCGGGCTCGATCGCCAGGGCGCGCGCGAGGTTGACGCGCTGGCGCATGCCGCCCGACAGCTCATGCGGATAATGCGATTCGAAACCGTGCAAGCCGACGAGCTCGATCATCGCCTGGGCGCGGGCGGCGGCTTCGCTCTTCTTCACCCCTTGCAGCTCGAGCCCGAAGACGACGTTGCGCGCGACCGTGCGCCAGGGATAGAGCGCATCGCTCTGAAAGACGAAGCCGCGATCCGTGCCGGGACCGGTGACGATACGCCCGCCGATGCTGGCATGGCCGCCAGTCGGCTTGGCGAGACCCTGGAGAATCCGCAGGAAGGTGGTCTTGCCGCAGCCCGACGGGCCGACGATGACGAAGAACTCGCCGGGCGCGATCTGAAGATCGATGTCCTCGAGCACCTTCTGCCGCCGTCCGCGGGCGATGAATTCCATATCGAGATGCTCGACGGTGACGCCGGCGGGGCTGAGGTCCATGTCCATCAATCCACCGAAACCACGCGGCGCCAGCGCAGGGCACGGTGCTCGACCAGCTCGGCCGCAAAGGTGAGCCCCACCCCCATGATCGCGAGGGTGATGATGCCGACGAAGAGGGCGGGCACGTCGAAAGTCTGGCCCGAGATGAAGATCAGATAGCCGAGGCCGGCGCGGGCGCCGAACAGCTCGCCGACGACGACGCCGACGATGCCGCGGCCGATGCCGAGGCGAATGCCGGTCAGCATGAAGGGGACGGCGGCCGGCAGCATCACCTTGGTGATGATCTGGCGCCGGTTCGCGCAAAAGCTCTGCGCCACCTCGACCAGCAGCGCGTCGGTCGCGCGCACGCCCGAGGCGGTGTTGATGAGGATGGGAAAGACCGCGGTGAGGAACACGACCGCCGCCTTCGAGACGACGCCGATGCCGAGCCACAGGATAAGGAGCGGCGTAACCGCGACCAGGGGCGTTGCGTAAAGCGCGGTGATATAGATCTCGACATATTCTCGCGTCCGCTGGCTGATGCCGATCGCGATGCCCGCGATGATGCCGAAGACGATCGCCACGGCGACGCCTTCGAGTAGCTCGCTGAGGCTGACCCAGATATGGGTCTCAAGCTCGCCGGTTCCCCACAAATGGATCGCCGCCACCACCACGTCGGAGAGCGGCGCGAAAAACAGCCGGTTGGTCAGCACATAGCGGCCGAGCAACTCCCAGCCGACCAGCAGGATGACGAGCGTCGTCAGCGGCCGGCGCCAGGCGCGCCAGCGCGCGGCGAAGCCGGGCCGGCTGATCGTGGCGGACTCCGCTGCGGCAGACGGGGCGAGGAGGGGGACGGGCTTGTCCTGTTCCAAATCGGGCTCTCGAGTTGGCGGGACCTTAGCAATCTGCCAGCCCGAGATCGAATCCTTGACCGGCGCCGCAACCGGCAAATAGAAGGGGCTGTCCGCTTCATCTCGGGCGGGCGAAAACCGGGAGGGTCAGCGATGAGTTTTCGATTGAGGCGGGTGGTCACGGGGCACGACAAGACCGGACGGGCGATCGTTCTCCATGACGAGATCGCCAAGGAGGTCACCGCCTCGCGTCCCGGCGCCAATGCCTGCGTCGTGTGGACGAGCGAGGGTTTCCCGGTCAACAATGACGGCTCGAGCGATGACGCGACGCGCAAGACCGGCACGACCCTCGCGAACGGCACGGTGTTCCGTGTCGTCCAGTTCAATCCGGGCGTCAGCCCGCGCAACCACCGCACCGATTCGATCGACTACGCCGTCGTGATGTCGGGCGAGATCGACATGGATATCGACGGCGCCGTGGTTCATTTGAAGGCAGGCGACGTGCTGGTGCAGCGCGGCACGATTCACAACTGGATCAACCGCGGCACCGAGCCCTGCGTCATCGCCTTCACGCTGATCGCGGCAAAGCCGGTTACCGCCGGCGGCAAGACGCTGGCCGCGCAAAACTAGGCGGACCGCACCCGCGCCAGACTGGTCCTGCGTGCCGCTCTTGCGCTAGGTTTGTCGCGCCGAGCGGCAAGAGGGAGGGGGCAATGGCGGAGCAGCGGAATTCGAGCGGGTTGGAAGGGCGCTTCGCAACGCTGCACGAGTTCGTCAAAGCCGCAAAGCTGAAGCTCACCGCCGAGCGCTGGGACTATATGGTCGGCGCCGCCGAGACCGAGACCACGCTGAAGCGCAACCGCTATGCGATCGATTCGGTCGCGTTCCGGCCGCGGGTTCTGCGCGATGTTTCGGGCGTCGCCTGCACCGGCCCGGTGATGGGCAAAGAGGCGCGGCTGCCGGTGATGCTGGCGCCGGTGGGCGGGCTCGAGCGGCTCGATCCCGAAGGCGCGGCGGCGGTCGCGCGCGGCGCGGCGCTTTTCGGCATCCCGCAAATGGTGAGTTCGGTGAGCGCGCCCGGGCTCGAGGCGACCGCCAAGGCCGCGAGCGGGCGCAAATTCTTCCAGCTCTATCGGCGCGGCGACGACAAACTCACCGACGAGATCGTCGATCGCGCGGTCGATGCCGGGTTCGAGGCCTTCTGCTACACCGTCGACAGCGCCTTTTACGGCCGGCGCGAGCGCGATATTGCGCGCCGCGTGTCGATGCGCTCGGCGATCAATGATGGCGGCGATTACCGCCAGCAATCCTTGAGCTGGGCCGAAGTGAAGCGCTTCAAGGACAAGCATGGCGCGAAGCTGCCGCTGATCCTCAAAGGCATTCAAACCGCCGAGGACGCGGTGATCGCCTGCGATCACGGTGTCGATGGCATCTATGTCACCAATCATGGCGGACGGCAGCTCGACCATGTCCGCGGCACGCTCGATACCCTGCCGGAGGTGGTCGCGGCGGTGCGCGGCCGGGCGCAGATCATCATCGATGGCGGTTTCTACCGCGGCACCGATATCGTCAAGGCGCTGGCGCTCGGCGCCAACACGGTGGCGATCGGGCGGCTCTATCTCTATGGACTCGCGGCGGCGGGCAGCGCCGGGGTGGCGCGCGTGCTCGAAATCCTCGAGCACGAGATCAAGACCTGCCTCGGCCTTCTGGGCCTGACCGGTTTCGCGCAGATCGACGCGTCCTACACCCACCCGGCGCCGTCCTTGACGCCGCCGCATGTCCACAGCGCCTTCCCGCTTTTGAACCTCGCCGATGAGGGCTATGGCGGGCGCTGATCTGCCGCGCGCCCCTTTATTCTTTCGCGGCGACCGCCTCCACCTCGATCAGCGCCTCGGGCCGCGCCAGTGCCGAGATCACGAGCAAGGTCGAGGCCGGGGCATGGGTGCCGAGGAATTTCGCCCGCACTTCGCGGTAGGCCGGGAGATCCTCGCGGCGCACTAGGAAATGCGTCACCTTGACGAGGTTCTCATAGCCCATGCCGGCGGCTTTCAGCACCGTACCGAGATTGCGCCAGGCCTGCTCCGCCTGGGCGGCGATGCCGCCCTCGACGAACTTGCCCTCAGCGGTAAGTCCAAGCTGACCGGCGATGTAAAGCAGCCGCGCCTGGGGCGGAAGCTCGATGCCGTGGCTGTAGCCGGCGCCCGGCGAGACGCCGGATGGATTGTGAATCTTCATGGGGCCTCCTTTTGATTGTGGCGTCGAGTTTCGTCTCCCGCCTCCGCCGAGGCAAGAGCGGGGAGGTTTTCATTGCGCCGCAAAATCGCCCTGTGGGCGCGGACGCGGCTCCGCGATATACTTTCGCTTCGGTTGTGCATGACCGGTGAGGTCCGCCATGAGAACCTTGTTAACGGTTGTCGCCGACGGCAATGCGGGGCCGGTGCTCGAAACGGCTCTGCTCGCCGCTCGCAAATTCGACGGCCGAATCATCGGGCTCAATGCCCTCACCACGGAATATGCGGTGGTGTTCGGCGGCGAGATGGGTTTCTCCGTCTCGTCCGAGGTCGACCGTACCTTGGAGCGCGAAGGCCAGGACCGGCGCGAGCAGGCCCGCACCCTGTTCGAGAGCTTCATGCGGCGCAATAGCATCACCGTGACGACGCCCAGCGCCGCACCGGGCGAGGGGGTGAGCGCCGAATGGCGCGAGGAATCCGGCCGGCAAAACGCCGTGGTCGGCTCACTCGGCCGGGTGTTCGACCTCATCGTCGTCGAGCGGCCGGCCAAGCTTGCCTCGCTCGCCGAGGCGACCCTCGAGGATGCGCTGTTCGAGAGCGGCCGCCCCGTGCTCATGGCGCCGCCCGTGCCGCCCAAGACAATCGGCGAGCACATTGTCATCGCCTGGAACGCGAGCACCGAGACCGCGCGCACCGTGGCGATGGCCATGCCCTATCTCGCTTTGGCGCGCACCATTCAGGTCCTCTCGGTCGAAGGCGCGATGCAGCCCGGCCCTTCGGGCGAGGACCTCGCGGCGGCGCTGCGCCGGCGCGGGATCCCGGCGACCTCGCGTCTCATCGCCGCGCCCAACCGCCAGGCCGGCGAGGTGTTTCTGACCGAGGCGAAAGCGGCGGGTTGCGATCTTCTCGTCAAAGGCGCCTATACGCAAAGCCGCCTGCGCCAGATGATCTTCGGCGGTGCGACGCGCCATATCATCATGGAAGCGGATATCCCGGTCGTGCTGGCGCATTGAAGAGGGCCGGCGCCGCTTCGATGGCGGTCTCTTGCGGCTTTCGCTCGCGAATGCCAGAACCTCTTTCGCACCGGCAGCACCGTCGCTTCGCAGTCACTTGGCATGGTAGGAGGACGCAAATGCGCAACTTGATCCTGATCGGAACATTGCTTGCAGCCGCGGGGGGCATTGCCGCGCCGGCGGCGGCGCAGGCCTTGATCAATGATCCGACCGCGATCGCCCAATGCCTCTGCGAGCGTCAGCAACTCGACGCGCTCCAGCAAACCATCGACCAGCGGCGGCAGAGCTATCAAACCGGCCAGCAAAGCCTCGCCTCGCTCGATCGCGATCTCGAGGCACGCCGCAGCTCGATGAATGTCGAGGACCCGGCGCAGGTCGATGCCTATAAGCAATTGCTGCAGCGGCGCGACAGCGCGGCCGCGGCGCTGCCCGACGGCCTCATCCCGGATTACAATGCGGCGGTTGCGCGCTACAACGCGGCGCGCTCCGATTACGACGACCGCTGCGCCGGCAAATCCTTCGACCAAACCGCCTATGACCGCGTCCAAGCGACGCTCTCCTGCCCGAAGCCTTAGCGCAGGCGGCGTCTCGATCTCCTAAGATTCGAGCGTGACCAGCGCCGCGCCGCGCGCGGCGCGGAAGAAGCAGCTGCGCGCGCCGGTGTGGCAGGCGGGGCCGGTCTGCGCGACGCGCAGCAGCACGGCATCGCCATCGCAATCGACGCGCAGCTCGACGAGATTCTGGACATGGCCCGAGGTCTCGCCCTTGCGCCAAAGGCTGCGGCGCGAGCGCGACCAGTAGCAGACCCGGCCGGTC
>DATNGG010000171.1:0-13455 GCA_035605975.1 Allostellaceae bacterium
ATCCAGACGCTGCCGCCGAAATTCTCCTCCCAGTCGCGCGGCATCCAGCTGTCGTCGAGATAATCCTGGTCGGCGAGATATTCGGCGTGTCCGCCGGCGGGGCACGGAATGTAATAGAACAGCGCCGATGAGATGCGATGCCGGCCAAGGCCGACGAAGCCGCCCGGCCGGCGCGTCGCCCAGCCCTGGCGCTCCAGGAAATTGGCGCCGACCATCATCTCGTCGATGTCGTCGCAGGCGAAAGCGGTGTGGTTGAAGCCGAGCTTTCGCACCGGCGGCGGCAGATAGTCGGCGTTGAAGAAGAAGATGTTGTGATGCTCGTGGCTGCCATCGGCGCGCGCGTAGCAGCCGAGGCGCCGCTGCGTGTCCGAGAGGCGAAAATGCAGCCGTTCCTTGAAGAACTGGTAAGACATCATCGGATCTGCCACTTGGAAGACGACATGGGCGATCGATTTCGGATTGGCGCGCTTGCGCCAGGTCCGGTTGCGGTTGACGCGCGCGGCTTTGGCCGGGGTGTTGATCTCGTCGGCGGCGGAGACGATCGGCCGCGGACGGTAAACCATCAGGCCTTGCGGCATGCCGTCATCGGCGATGAAATGCGCCGTGCCGTCATTGTCGCGCCGAACCTCGCGATCGGTCTTGAGGCCTTCGACCAGATGCTCGAGCGCGTCGGCCGTGTCGACGCCCCAAATCGTCTCCTTGATGCCGTTGCCGTCGAACCAGGCCTTCGGCAGCGCCGGATCGTCCTTCTTGCGCAGAACAACCTGCGATCCGTCCTCGAGCTCGAAGACGACCTTCTCGGCGGTCTTCTCGCGAAGATCCAATCCGTAATCGGTGAAGAACCGCGTGCAGAGATCGAGATCGTCGACTCCGTAGACCGCACGCGCAACGCCCATGATCGCCATCTGCGCACCTCTCCCGTCTTGATCCCGCGCCCCAGGCGCCGGTTTGTTGGCCCCGATTGTAGCGCCCGCCCGACGGTGTGGGAGCCGAAAATCACCCGACTGCGAAGACCGCGCCGCCCGGCTGCGGCTCGGCAACGCTTAGCCGCACATCGAGCGCCTCGGCAAGCCGCGCCGTGTAATAGGCATGGACGCTGCGCGCCGTAAGATCGGCGACATTCATCGCGCCGTCCAAGGCCGCGCGCACTTCCGCCATGAGATTGATCGTTTCGCCCGTCGCTTTGACGCTGAGACCCGGCTTTCCCGCCGCGGCGGCGACTTCGATGGAGCCGCCGCGCGGCAAGGCCTCGGTCGCCAGCACCACCATGTTGCAGGCGAGGCGCTGCCATTCGACCGAGAGCGCGCTCACCGCCTCGCTCCACTCGCAACGCGCTTTGCCGCCTTCGAGCAGCCCCAGCGTCACCTCGCGCCCGGTGCCGGCGCGGCCGCTGCCATAAGCGAAGCGATAGAAATTGAGGCGGTTGCCGGCGGTTCGCGCACTGTTGGCGATGAGCTTCGTTGCATCCTTGACGAAGTCGGGATCGTCCTCGCCCATCAGCTCGATGCCGTTGTTGATGGCGCCGACCGGGCTGATGAGCTCATGACAAAGCCGCGAGCTCAAAAGTTCGAGCACGCGCAACTCAACATTCACCTTCATCGAAAGCTTCCCCCTCGCCGGCCCGCCGCCGGCGCACCATAGCCTCAACGCGCGCGCGTCACCAGCCGCTCGGCCTCGGCCAGGTCTTCCGGCCGGTTGGCGTTGAAGAACGGATCGACCGGCGCCGCCGGAAATTCGACCTCGATCAGCCGATAGCGGCCGGTCCATTGATCGACCTTGCGCAGGCCGCCGGCGAGCGCCTGGCGCAAATCCTCGCGCAGGGCCAAGGGCCAGAGCCCGAAAACCGGATGCGCGCGACCGTCCGATGCGGCGCAGGCGAGCTGATAGCCGCCTTCGCGCATGCCATCGCGCAGCGCCGCGACCAGATCGCGCGGCAGAAACGGCGCGTCGGTCGCGAAGCTCGCGACATGAGTCGCGTGGGGAAGGTTGGCGGCCGCCCAGTCGAGCCCCGCAAGCACGCCCGCCAAGGGCCCGGCGAAACCGGCGAGTTCGTCCGCGACCACGGGCAGGCCGAAAGCGGCAAAACGCGCCGCATCGCCATTCGCGTTGAGGACGAGCGTTGCGACTTGCGGCTGCGCGCGCTCGATCACATGCGCGAGGATGGGTCTCTCCGCGAGCAGCCTTAAGCATTTGTCGCCGCCGCCCATGCGCTGCGACTGGCCGCCCGCCAGGAGCACGCCGGCGATGGTCAATCGAGCTCTCCGCCGATGCTCGCCTTGCGCCGGAGCCTGGGTGATTCCTCTTCGACCGAAACCGGATCGCCGTCGAAGACGATGCGCTCGGCGCCCGAGAGCGCGGTGAAGCGCCGGCCCTTGGCGCGGCCGATCAAGGTGAGGTCGGCGCGCTGCGCCAGCTCGACGCCCCACGCAGTGAAGCCCGAGCGCGAGATGAGGATCGGGATGCGCATCTGCACGCATTTGATCACCATCTCGGAGGTGAGCCGGCCGGTGGTGTAGAAGATCTTGCCCTCGGGACCGATGTTGTGGAGATGCATATAGCCGGCAATCTTGTCGATCGCGTTGTGGCGGCCGACATCCTCCATATAAAGCAGCGGCCGGTCCTCCTCGCAAAGAACGCAGCCATGGATCGCGCCGGCGGCGAGATAAAGGCTCGGGCTGGTGTTGATCTTTTTGGTCAGCGCATAGAGCCACGAGGTCTTCAGCACCGCGTCCCGCGGCAGCGCGATCTCGTCGAACTTCTCCATCAGGTCGCCGAACACCGTGCCCTGCGCGCAGCCCGAGGTGAGCGTCTTCTTGCGCAGCTTCTTCTCGAACGAGGTCTTGCGCTCGGTGCGCACCACCACGGTTTCGAGCTCGTCATCGTGGTCGATGGCAGTGATCTTGTCGTCGGCGCGCAGCATGTTCTGGTTGAGGAGATAGCCCACGGCGAGGCAGTCGGGATGATCGCCGACCGTCATCATGGTGACGATCTCTTGCCCGTTGAGAAAGAGCGTCAGCGGGCGCTCGACCACCACGGCGGTTACGACCGGATTGCCGTCCTGATCGATGCCCGTCACCCTGCGCGTCAGTCGCGGATCGTCGGGGTCGGGCCTGACGATGAATTCCTTCATGAGGAAATGATGGGGCGTGCTGCGCGAGCTTGCAAGGGCTTGCACACCCAAAGGGCGAGCGATGGCGCCGTATGCAAGCGCTTGCCAGCGTGCGCCCTTCGCATGAAGATGGACGCCAAGAAAAACCGGCCCAGGGAGGAATCGTCGATGGCCGATGGCGCAATCTCGAAGCTCGGCTCGCGTGCGCTGGCTTTTGCCGCGGCTCTCGCTCTCTTCGTTGCCGCCCCGGCCTTCGCCGATCATCTCCGTGTCGGCAAGCCGACGCCCGAGGCATATGATTTCGCGCTGGTTCAGGTCGGCATCGATGCCGGCATTTTCGCCAAGCACGATCTCGACATCGAGACCATCTCGCTCGCCGGCAGCGCCAAGCTGCATCAGGCGCTGATCGCCGGCAGCATCGACATCGCCATGGGCGCCGGCACGGATTTGGTCTTCATCGCGAAGGGCGCGCCGGAAAAAGCGATCGCCGCCATGGCTGGACCGCCCAACAACATGGCGGTGATCGTCGCGGCACATGGTCCCGTTCAGTCCGTCGCCGATTTGAAGGGCCGCAAGATCGGCGTCAGCACGGTGGGCTCGCTCACCTATTGGCTGGCTCAGCAATTGTCGCGCCGCCAAGGCTGGGGCAATGACGGCATGAAGATCGTCGCCGTGGGCGGCATGCAGGGCGAAGCCGCCGGCATCATCGACGGCAATCTCGATGCCGGCGTTGGCTCGCTCGAAGGCGGCCTCAGCATGCAACGCAAAGGCGCGGGCAAAATCCTGCTGCTCTTCGGCGACTTCGTTCATCCCTTCCTCGCGCACGCGATCTTCGCGACCGATGCGATGATCAAGACGCGCCCCGACGAGATCCGGCGCTTCCTTAAAGGCTGGTTCGAGACGATCGCCTTCGCCAAGACGCACAAGGCGGAGGCGATCCGCTATTCGCAAAGCGTGACCAAGCTGCCGCCCGACGAGGCCGCGCAGGTCTATGACAACGAGACGCCGATGTTTTCGGCGGATGGCCGCTTCGATCCGGCGGCGGTCGCGGTCGTCAAGCGCTCGCTCGTCGAAATGGGGCAGGTCAGCGCCGTGCCCGACGACAAGGCGCTGTTCACCGAAGCGTTCCTGAATTGAGGGGGAGAGAATGATTTCAAACTTTGGCTCGGTCCGGCACGGCGCGCTCGCCGCCCTCGCGATCCTGCTTCTCGCCGCGAGCGGCAGCGCCCGCGCCGCCGATCTCATCCGCGTCGGCACGCCCTCGGCGGATGATTTTCATTTCTCGATGGCCAATGTCGGCGTCGACGCTGGAATCTTTAAAAAACAAGGCATCGAGCTGCAGATCGTCGCGCTCGCTGGCGGCGCCAAGCTGCACCAAGCGATGACCGCGGGCAGCCTCGACGTGGCGCTCGGCGCCGGCACCGATATCGGCCTCATCGCCAAGGGCGCGCCGGAAAAAGGCATCGGCGTCCTCGCGACCAAGCCGTCGAACATGGTGCTGCAGGCGAGCACGAAGAGCGGCGTTGCCACCATCGCCGGCATGAAGGGCAAGAAGGTCGGCGTCAGCAGCGTCGGCGCTCTCACCTATTGGCTGGGGCAACAGCTCGTCAAACATGAGGGCTGGGGCCCCGGCGGGCTCGAGCTGGTCGCGACCGGCGGCGGCCAAGCGAATATCGCCGGCTTCGTCTCGGGCAATCTCGACGGCGCCGTGACCTCGCTCGAATCGGCATTGAAGGTCGAGGAAGCCGGCCAGGGAAAAATCCTCCTCACCTTCGGCGACATCGTCAATCCGTTCATCGCACACATCATCTTCGCGACCAACGAGATGATCGCCAAGCGTCCCGACGCGGTGCGGCGCTTCCTTGCCGGCTGGTACGAGACGGTCGCCTTCGCCCGGGCGAACAAGGCCGAGGCGATCCGCTATTCGCGGCCGGTGACGGGCTTGTCGGAGACGCTCGCCGACAAGGTCTACGATATCGAGATGCCGACTTTCTCGGCAGATGGACGCTTCGATCCGGTCGGGCTCGAAGCGGTGAAGCAGGCGCTGGTCGATCTCGGCCAACTCAGGGAAAAGCCCGACACCAAGGCGCTCATCACCGAGGAATTCCTGCCCAAGCCGATGTGAGGCCCGCGCGGCTCAGGGTTTGGGGTCGGATTCGGGGTGAAAGAGCTTCTGCCCCTTCATCTCATAATCGCCGATCGCGTGCTGTCCCTCGGGCGAGGCCAGCCAATCCGCAAACGTCTTGGCAAGCCCAAGCTTGGCATGTGGATGCAGCTTGCGGTCGAGCTGGATCACGTCATAGCGGTTGAGAAGCCGCCGGTCGCCTTCGAGCAGGATGACGAGGTCGCGCCGGTTTTGGAAGCTGAGCCAGGTGCCGCGATCGGTCAGCGTATAAGCGTCCATCGCAGCCGCGGCATTGAGATCGGCACCCATGCCGCCGCCAATATCCTTGTACCAGGTGCCTGCCTTCTTCGGGTCGAGATCGGCCGCCTTCCAGAGGCGCTTCTCGAGCGCGTCGGTGCCGCTTTTGTCGCCACGCGAGACGAAGGAAGCGCCGGTATTCCAGATCGAGCGGAAGCCGGCGACGACGTCGTGCGAGCCCTTGATCTTCGCCGGATCCGCTTTCGGGCCGACGATGACGAAATCGTTCCAGGCGATCTCGTGGCGGTCGATGCCGTGACCCTCCGCGATGAACTTCGCCTCGGCGTCGGGATCATGGACGAGCACGAGATCGGCGTCGCCGCGCCGCGCGGTGTCGAGCGCCTGGCCGGTGCCGAGCGCGACGACATGGACGGCGATGCCCGATTCCTTGGTGAAGAGCGGCAGGATGTGCTTCAACAGGCCGCTATTGTCGACCGAGGTCGTCGAGGCGAGGACGATATAGGGCTGGTCCGCATGGCTCGCGGTCATGCTCGAGAGCAAAGCAAAAGCGGCGGCGGAAGTCAGCAGGAAGCGATGATGATTCATGGGTATTTCCTCTGGCCGGCGACAGTGAAGGCGAGCCCGTTGAACAGGAGGCTCAAGCTAATGAGCACGAGCCCCAATGCCAAGGCAAGCGGCAAGTTTCCCATGCTCGTTTGCAGCGCGATCGCCGTCGTCATGGTGCGCGTCGCGCCGGCGATATTGCCGCCGACGATGATGATCGCGCCGACCTCCGAAATCGTGCGGCCGAAGCCGGCAAGCGCCGCGGTGAGGATCTGCGCGCGCCCGATCCGCAGGAGTTGCGGGATGATCTCGAGGCGCGTTGCGCCCGCCACTTGAAAGCCCTCGCCGAAGCGCGCCCACAAATCCTCGACCGTGCGATGAACGATGGCGGCAACGATCGGCAGGGCGAGAACGCTTTGCACCGCCACCATGGCGGCCGGGGTGTAGAGAAGCCCGAGACCGCCGAGCGGGCCCGAGCGCGACAGCAGAAGATAGCCTGCGAGCCCCACCACCACCGGCGGCAGGCCCAGCATTGCATTGACGAGGACGACGACCGCGCGCCGGCCGCGAAAGCGATAGACGGCGAGCGCCGCCCCCGCCGGCGTCCCGACCAGCGCCGCGATCACTGCCGCCCCGATGCTTACCCCCAGAGAGAGGCCGATGATGCCGTAAAGCTCGGCATTGCCGCCGATGATCAATCCGAGCGCCAGGGTGACCGCGCTGCCAAAATCGCTCATGCCGCCCCCGCCAAAGGTAACCCTCTCTTCATGCCTTATTTCCTAGGTTAATGGCAGTTTGTCACGCCGGGCGGGTCCTTCCCTGGGGCACCAGCAAGCACTATGTTAAGACCATGATCGATCCCTTTGGGCGCCATATCAGCTACTTACGAGTCTCGGTGACGGATCGCTGCGATTTCCGCTGCGTCTATTGCATGGCCGAGGACATGACTTTTCTGCCCAAGGCCGAGATCCTGTCGCTCGAGGAGCTCGATCGGGTGTGCAGCGCCTTCATCCGCCTGGGGGTGAAGAAGCTTCGCCTCACGGGCGGCGAGCCGCTGGTCCGGCGCAACATCATGTCGCTCATTGAGGGGCTCGGGCGTCATCTCAACTCCGGCGCGCTCGACGAGCTGACGGTCACGACCAATGGCAGCCAGCTCGAGCGCCATGCCGCTGGTCTCAAAGCCGCGGGCATGCGGCGCATCAATGTCTCGCTCGACACGCTCGACCGCGAGAAATTCGCTGCGATCACCCGCTGGGGCCGGCTCGACCAGGTGATCGCCGGGCTCGATGCGGCCAAGCGCGCCGGGCTCGAGATCAAGATCAACGCCGTCGCCTTGAAAGGCGTCAATGACGATGAGTTCGACCGGCTCATCGCCTGGTGCGGCGAGCGCGATTACGATTTGACGCTCATCGAGGTGATGCCGATGGGCGAGATCGGCGCCGGCGCGCGGATCGAGCAATATCTGCCGCTCTCGATGGTGCGCGCAGCGCTGCAGCGGCGCTGGACGCTCGATGAGACGGATTATCGCACCGGCGGGCCGGCGCGTTACTACGTCGTGCGCGAGACCGGCAAGCGCTTGGGCCTCATCACTCCGCTCACCCATAATTTCTGCGAGAGCTGCAACCGCGTGCGCCTGACCTGTACCGGCACGCTTTATATGTGCCTCGGCCAGCATGACAGCGCCGATCTGCGCGCGCCCCTGCGCGCGTCGGACAGCGATGCGCTGCTCGACGCCGCGATCGCCGAGGCGATCTCGCGCAAGCCCAAGGGGCACGATTTCATCATCGACCGCCGGCACGCGCAATCCGCCGTGTCGCGGCATATGAGCGTGACCGGCGGTTGAGCGCGCTGAGCTTCGGCTTCGAAGCGAGCGACGCCCCGGCCGCGCAAGACGCGCTTGCCGAGCTCAACCGGCATTACAAAAGCACCGATCCCGAAAAGGCCGACATCATCGTGGCGCTGGGCGGCGACGGCTTCATGCTCGAGACGCTTCACCATCACATGAAGCGCGGCGTGCCGATCTACGGCATGCATCGCGGCAGCGTCGGCTTCTTGATGAACACCTATTCGCCCGACGGGCTCGAAGAGCGCCTGTTGCGCGCCAAGCCGGTGCGCGTCCATCCGCTCGAGATGACTGCGCGCGACCAAGCTGGCAAATCCCACACGGCGCTCGCCATCAACGAGGTCTCGCTCATCCGCCAGAGCCGGCAAACCGCGAAGCTGCGCGTCAGCGTCGACGGCTCGCCGCAATTGGACGAGCTGATGGCCGACGGCATCCTCGTCGCGACGCCCGTCGGCAGCACCGCCTATAACCTCTCGGCGCATGGACCGATCATTCCCTTGGGCGCCGGCATTCTCGCGCTGACGCCGATCAGCGCGTTCCGGCCACGGCGCTGGCGCGGCGCGCTGCTGCCCTTGACGGCCCAAGTTCATATCGACGTGCTCGAGGCCGAGAAGCGGCCGGTCAGCGCCACCGCCGATTTCACCGAGGTGCGCGATGTCAGCGCCGTCACCGTGCGCGAGCGCGGCGAGGTCGCTCTGACCATGCTGTTCGATCCCGAGCACAATCTCGAAGAGCGTGTGCTGAAGGAGCAATTCCTCTCTTGAAGCCAAGCACTTTTTCGTTTCGGCGGCCGCGAGCGCGATGAGCAAACGCTGGGGGCGGTTCTTCGCCGCGGGCGTGATGGGCGCGACCTCGTTCCAAAATCCGTGGCGGCGGGCCGCCACCCGGCTGCAAGTCGGCTTGGCGCTGAAACAACGCCACATGGTCGAGACGCCGCGCGGCCGCATCGCCTTCGTCTCGCCGCATCCGCGCGCGCTCGAATATCCGCGCGACTTCCTGAAGCGCGAGCCGGAGACGCTCGCCTGGATCGATGCTTTTGCCGCGCCGTGCATCCTTTGGGACATCGGCGCCAATATCGGCGTTTATTCCCTCTACGCGGCGCTCAACCGCGGCGTCAGCGTGATGGCGTTCGAGCCGAGCGCCGCCAGCTATGCGGCGCTGTGCGAGAATATCGAGGCCAATGGCCGGCAGGATTCGATCCAGGCCTATTGCGTCGCGTTCAGCGACCGGACGATCTTGGCGACGCTCGACATGGGCGATTCGAGCGCGGGCGGCTTTCCCAATGCCTTCGGCGCCGTGCGCGACACCGATGGCAACGGCGTCACCACGGTTGCGCGCCAAGCGGCGATCGGCTTCTCGATCGATGATTTCCGCGCGACCTTCGCGCTGCCGGTACCCAACTATCTGAAGCTCGATATCGACGGGATCGAAGACAAGGTGTTGGAGGGCGGCGCGCGCACGCTTGCCGACCCGGCGCTGCGCGGCGTCATGGTCGAGATGACGAGCGGGGCGAGCAAGCGCAACGCCGGCACCGAGGCCGCGCTCGCGCGCGCGGGATTTCGCTTTCTGCGCTGGGGCATCGATACGGGACTCGGGGCCTTGAACGCAGAATTCATCCGCGGTTGAACGGCGGGCACCGCTCCCCGCCCCGCGAAACCTCGAAACTGCCGCATTGGCGCCATATTCCGACGCAATATGCGATCGGCTCGCCCGTTGTTGCCGTGATGAACGGCTTTCACCGGCGGCCAGTGAGGTATCACGTCATGCGGATCTTTTTTCGCTTCATCACGCTCCTTTTTGCGTTTTCCGCCTTCACCATCGCGGCGCCCGGTCCGGCGGCCGCCCAAGTCGATGTCGGCATCTCGGTCACGGTGCCGCCCCCGGCCCTTCCCGTCTATGCCCAGCCGGTGGTGCCAGGGCCCGGCTATATCTGGATTCCCGGCTATTGGGCCTGGGGAGGACCCGACGGTTACTACTGGGTGCCCGGCACCTGGGTCTTGCCGCCGGAAGTCGGATTGCTTTGGACGCCCGGCTACTGGGCATGGGGCAACGGCGTTTACCTCTGGCATGCCGGCTATTGGGGACCGCGGGTCGGGTTTTACGGCGGCATCGTCTATGGCTTCGGCTATGACGGGATCGGCTATCATGGCGGATTCTGGCAAGCCGGCCATTTCCACTACAACACCGTGGTCAACAACATCGGCAATGTCCACGTCACCTACGTGTACCGCCGCACCGTCGTGACCGATGTTCATGTCACCCATGTCAGCTTCAATGGTGGTCATGGCGGCAGCACCGCACGCCCGACGGCGCAGCAGCAGGCTTTCGCGCAACAGCATCATGTCGGCCCGACCGAGATGCAGCGGCGGCATGACGACCAAGCCCGTGGCGACCGCGATCTCCGCTCTTCCGTCAATCACGGCCAGCCGCCGATCGCGGCAACGCCGCGCGCCGCCGCCTTCACCGACCGCGGCGTGATCGGAGCTGGCAGGCCCCAACAGCATGCCGCTCCGCACAACGCGCCGCATGCCGCGGCGCCGGCCGTCGTCACCGGCCGCCCGCCCGAACCGCACCCGCAACCCGGACATGCACCGCAGCACGTCGAAACGCCGCACCACGCGCAGGCGCAGCACACGCATGCACCGCAGCACGGGCAAGCGCCGCCTGCCGTCCATCCCGCGCACAGCCCTGCGGCGCACGCGCCGGCCCATCCCCAAGAGGCGCCCCATGGCGGCCCGCCGCCTCACAGCGAGGCACAGCATGCGCCCAAGGGCGGCCCGCATGGCGAATCGCATTCCGATGCCGGGCACGGACACGGGCACGACGAGCATTGAGATCGTCGCGCGCGCAGGCGGCGGCGCGGTTGCGCTGAGCGATAAACGGCCGGCGCCGCCCGCATTGCGCGAGGCATTCGGCTAAGAGCGCCGCGACGCTGGCGCCCACGCGCCCGGTGCGTCAGAATAGCCGCATGATTGGGCAGAGGCTTACCAGCGCCGAGATGCTGCGGCGGCTTGTCGGCTACGACACGACCAGCCGCGAGTCCAACCTCGAGCTCATCGAATTCGTTCAGGACTATCTCGACGGCTGGGGCGTGGCGAGCGAGCTGGTCCACGACGTGACGCACCAGAAGGCCAATCTCTATGCGACGCTCGGGCCGCCCGACCGAGGCGGCATTATGCTCTCGGGTCATAGCGATGTGGTACCGGTCGACGGGCAACGCTGGGACAGCGACCCGTTCGAGCTCGACGAGCATGACGGCAAGTTCTATGGCCGCGGCAGCGCCGATATGAAAGGCTTCATCGCCGCTGTCCTGACGAAGTTGCCCGATTTTCTCGACCAGCCGCTCGGAACGCCCCTTCATCTGGCGCTCACCTACGACGAAGAGGTCGGCTGTCTCGGGGTGCGCACGCTGGTTGCCGCGTTGAAAAGCCGACCGGTCAAGCCTCAGCTGTGCATCATCGGCGAGCCGACGCTGATGCAGCCAGTGATCGCGCATAAAGGCAGCCGCCGGCTCCGCTGCCATGTGCATGGGCATGAGGCGCATTCCTCGCTGACGCATCGCGGCGTCAATGCGATCGAGACCGCGGCCGAGCTCGTCGCCCATCTGCGCCGCGTCGCGCTGCAACGACGCAACGAGGGCCCTTTCGATGCCGCCTTCGATCCGCCCTACACGACCGTCCAGACCGGCACGATCGCGGGCGGCACCGCGGTCAACATCGTCCCGCGCGACTGCCGGTTCGATTTCGAGATGCGCTATCTCCCGTCGGACGATCCAGACGCGATCGTCGGCGGCTTGCAGCGCTACGCGCAGAGCCTGCTGCCCGAGATGCGCGTTGTCAGCGCCGAGAGCGGCATCGAGTTTGAGGAGACCAACGCGGTGCCTGCGCTCGCCGCGGATGAAAGCGACACGGTCGTGCAGCTCGCGCTCGCCCTCTCCGGCGCGAACGCCACCGGCAAGGTCAGCTTCGCCACCGAAGGCGGGCTCTTTGCGCAGAGCGGCATCCCGACGGTGATCTGTGGGCCCGGCTCGATCGAGCAGGCGCACAAGCCCAACGAATTCCTCGCACAGGATCAGCTGCGGCTTTGCGAGGCCTTCCTCGACCGCCTGATCAAGCGCGTCCGGCGCTGAGCGACGGGCGGCGATGGATTTTCTCAGCCCCCCGGTCGAAATCGAGCCACCCGATCTGTCGCCCTATCGCGAGGGCAATGCGGGCGTGAGCTATGCTTGGAGTTACGCGGCGACGGCGCCCGGCCCGCATGTCGTGCTCAACGCGCTGATGCATGGCAACGAGATCTGCGGCGCGATCGCGCTCGATCATCTGCTGCGGCAGAAACTGCGTCCGGTGAAGGGCCGCCTCACCTTCGTCTTTTGCAATATCGCGGCCTATCAAAGCTTCGATCGCACCGATCCAACCGCCTCGCGCTATTTCGACGAAGACATGAACCGGGTCTGGCAGGACGAGGTGCTCGCCGGGCCGCGCTTCAGCCGTGAATTGTCGCGCGCCCGCGCCTTGCGCCCGATCTTCGACAGCGCCGATCTGCTGCTCGACATCCATTCGATGATCCACGCCACCATGCCCATGATGCTGACCGGCATGGCCGAGAAACACCTCGATTTCGCGCGCCGGGTCGGCGTTCCTGCCCTCCTGGTGCGCGACGAGGGCCACAAGGCGGGGCCGCGGCTGCGCGATTATGGGCGGTTCGGCGACCCGGCTTCGCCGGCGATCGCGCTGTTGATCGAGTGCGGCCATCACTGGGCACGCGGCACGGCGGATGTTGCGCTCGAAACGGCGTGGCGATTCCTCGCCGCCGCCGGGATTTTGAGCGAGGCCGACGCGGCGCCGTGGCGCCAGCGCCCCGCGCTGCCGCAGCGCACGGTGCTCATCACCCATCGCGTCACAGTCGACTCGGACGATTTCCATTTCCTAAGCAAGTATGGGGGCGTCGAGGTGATCCCGCGCGCCGGCACGGTCATCGCGCGCGACGGCAAGACCGATATCCGCACGCCCTACGACCAATGCGTCCTCATCATGCCGACGCGGCGCATCTCGCGCGGCCAGACCGCCGTGCGTCTCGGCCGTTTCGAGGCCTGAGGCAATGCGCCAGCGCCACCCATCCAACGCGCCGGGCGCCTGGTACGTCGATAGCGACTGCATCAACTGCAAGGCGGCGCAGACCGTCGCCCCGCATCTCATCGTCGAGCGCGACGGGCAATCCGTCTTCGCGCACCAGCCCGAAGGCGCGGCCGAGCTGACCGCGGCCTGGCGCGCGCGGCTCCTCTGCCCGACCGCTTCGATCCATGCCGAAGGGCTGAGCGATCCGCCGCCCGATATTTTCCCCGAGCCCATGACGGAAGGCGTCTTCCGCCTCGGCTTTAATGCGCGGAACTCCTGGGGAGCTCATTCCTTTTTCATCGCGCGGGCGCGCGGCAATGCCATGGTCGACGCGCCGCGCTGGACCAAGCACGTAACCGACGCGATCGCGGCGCGGGGCGGGCTTGCGATGGTGCTGCTGACGCATCGCGACGACGTCGCCGACGCGGAGCGCTATGCCAGCCATTTCGGCGCGCGCGTCTTC
>DATNGG010000172.1:0-11991 GCA_035605975.1 Allostellaceae bacterium
ATTCTGCCGGCGCGAACAGATCGATTTCGTCGTGGTCGGGCCCGAAGCGCCGCTGGTCGCGGGCCTGGTCGACCGGCTCGAGGCCTCGGGCATCGCCGCTTTCGGGCCGAGCGCCGCCGCCGCCGCGCTCGAAGGCTCCAAGGGCTTCACCAAGGACCTCTGCGCCAAATACGGCATCCCCACCGCAGCCTATCGCCGCTTCACCGATGCCGGAGCCGCTAAGGCCTATGCGCGGGCGCAGGGCGCGCCGATCGTCGTCAAGGCGGATGGGCTCGCCGCCGGCAAAGGCGTCACCGTCGCGACGAGCCTCGAGGAAGCCGAATCCGCGATCGAGGATGCGCTCATCGCCAACCGGTTTGGCGCGGCCGGTGCCGAGGTGGTGATCGAAGATTTCCTCGACGGCGAAGAGGCGAGCTTCTTCGCGCTGACCGACGGCAAGACAGCGCTGCCTCTCGCTTCGGCGCAGGATCACAAGCGCGTCGGCGACGGCGATACCGGGCCCAATACCGGCGGGATGGGCGCCTATTCGCCGGCGCCTTGCGTCACCCTCGAGATCGAGACCGCGGTGATGGCCCGCATCATCCGCCCGACCCTTGCGGCGATGGCAAAGGAAGGCCGGCCCTATAAGGGCGTGCTCTATGCCGGGTTGATGCTGACGAAAGCGGGCCCGCAGCTCATCGAATACAATGTCCGCTTCGGCGATCCCGAATGCCAGGTGCTGCTGCCGCGGCTCAAAAGCGATCTGCTGCCGGCGCTGCTGGCGGCGCGCGACGGCGTGCTCGACGGTTTCGATTTGCGCTGGCGCGACGAGGCGGCGCTCTGCGTCGTGATGGCGGCGCAAGGCTATCCCGACAACCCGCTGCGCGGCAGCGAGATCAAGGGGCTCGATCGGGCGCAAGCGGCCGCGCCTTCGGCGCTGATCTTCCATGCCGGCACCAAGCGCGACGGCGAGAGGCTTCTCGCCGATGGTGGGCGCGTCCTCAATATCGTCGGCGCTGGCGCGACGCTCAAAGAGGCGCGCGCGTGCGCTTACGCAGCGATAGAACGCATCGACTGGCCGCAAGGTTTTTACCGCCGCGATATCGGCTGGCGCGCGCTCAAAACTTAAGCCTAAGCCATGCCGGGCTCGCTGGGATTGTCTCGCCGCGCTTGCGCGAAGCACCGCCGGCATGGCAAAGCTTCGGCATTGCTCACCCTCCGGACTCGTCCATCCCGAGAATGACAGGCAGACCCGTCTTCGCGCGCGGACCGTTCACGGTCCCGAGCTTCCGCTTTCAGTGGCCGGCCGATCTGCTCACCTCCTGGGCGGGCGAGATGGAAGGCATCATCCTCGGCTGGTATATCATCGTCGAGACCGGCTCGGTGGTGCTGCTCACCTTTTACAGCTCGCTGCAATTCGTCGGCACGCTGTTCTCGCCGCTGTTCGGCGTCATCGGCGACCGCATCGGCGCGCGCAATCTGCTCTGCCTCATGCGTGCCGCCTATTTCGTTTTCGCGGCAACCTTCATGAGCCTCGCCTTTACCGGGCTCCTCAATGCGACCTATGCGCTGATTGTCGCCGGCGCCATGGGGCTGGTGCGCTCGTCGGATCTGGTGATGCGCAATCAGCTGATCGGCGCGTCGATGCCGCCGGCTTTGCTGGTCGGCGCCGCCAGCGTGACGCGGACGACGCAGGACAGCGCGCGCATCGCCGGCTCGCTCGCCGGCGCCGGCATGTTCGCCGCCCTCGGCATGGGGCTGAGCTACGTCGTCATCGCGACGCTCTATGCCCTGAGTGCCGGGCTGACGCTTGGCGCCTATCGCGAGGCGAGGAGCCAAGCGCCGCGGCGCTTCTCGCCCTGGCGCGAGCTTGCCGAGGGCTTCGTCTATGTGTGGCAGACGCCGAGCGCGGTGTCGGCGATGGCCCTCGCCGTGCTGGTCAACTTCACCGCCTTTCCGTTGTCGCAAGGCTTGCTGCCCTATGTCGCGCGCGAGATTTACCGCATCGATCAGACCGGGCTCGGCTTCCTCATCGCCAGCTTCGCGACGGGGAGCCTTGCCGGATCGGTGTTTCTCATCGCCGCCGGGCGCTTCATCCGGCCGGCGCGGATGATGCTGATCTCGATCGTCAGCTGGTATGCGATGTTGCTGGTCTTCGTGCTGTTCGCCGATGCCGGCACGGCGATACCGGTGCTGGCGCTCGCGGGATTGGCACAAAGCCTCGGCATGGTGCCGATGTCGGTGATCCTGCTGCGCACCTCGGACGATCGCTATCGCGGCCGCGTCATGGGCGTGCGCATGCTCGCGGTCTATGCGCTGCCTTTGGGGCTGCTCTCCGCCGGTGCTTTGATCGAGCGCATCGGCTTCGTCGCGACGGCGCTGTTTTATTGCGTTGTCGGCCTCGGCCTCGTCACGCTCATCGCGCTGCGCTGGCGGGGCGAGCTCTGGGCTATCGACGGCGGGTCAAACCGGCGCGCTTAGGGTCGGCACCACCTCCAGTCCGCCGTTATTCGGATTCTGCTCGCTACTCGTTGAGGGTCGAGGGCGCGAAGAGTTCCTCCAGCGCCATCAAACGAGACGTCAGGCCCTGCTCATGCGAATACCGGGCACAAATCTCCAGCGTCTTTCGGTTGGCCTTCAGACCATGTCGTACAATCGGCTCCGCTATGATGCCCGCATTCTCACGCGGCACCAGACCGGTCTCGATGTAGTACTGCATGTGCTCGATGCGCTGCTTGTTCGCCGCCTCGTTGGCCTCGACCATCGCATGATAGATCGACATGGGTGCCCAGGGATATTTCTCGACCAAGGAGCGGCGGATTATCATCGCGTGATTGATCGGGAAGATGCCGGTCTTTTTGTAATAGCGCGCGCATTCGGCCATCGTGTCCGGGAACACCGGTTTGATATCGGGATGCTTGCGCAGATCGATCGAGGTACGATCGATTATGTTCACCTCATTGCCGAAATAGAGGCTGGTCGCGTCGAGTTCCCCTGCTATGAGCATCGAGCCGATGCTCTTCTCCGGCGGGATTTGTTTCAGCGTCGTGCCCTTCGGCGGCTTGAAACCCACGGCACCGGCGTGGCTATGTTCGGGCGTGCGCTCCATCCACCATTCGACGTCCTCCTGCTTGCAGCCGAATTCATGGATCATCGCGCCGCGCGCCCACAGCGCGCCGGTCTGCTGGAATTCCGGCACGCCGACTCGCTTCCCCTTGTAATCGGCAGGGCTGTTTATGCCCGAATCCTTTCGTGCGAAGGCCATCGTATGGAAGAAGTGACGCGTGGTGAAAATCGGCAGGCCGAGCCAATTTTTATCGCCGTTCGCCATGATCATCAGAAACGACGAAATCGACATTTCCGACACGTCGAATTCCTGAAACCGAAGCTGGCGCCAGAACAGCTCGCTGACCGGGACCTTATGGACATTGAGATCGATGCCCGACGGCTTCACCGTCCCGTCGAAAATTGCCCGGTTGCGAGGATTGGGGCCCATCGCGAAGCTCATCTGGACGTCGGTCATAGTCCTCCCTCATGCTCAGTCGTGGATCGAAAGCGACGGGTCCGAAGCTTCAAGCGGGGGCGGTTTCGCTGCGCAGCGCGGCGATCATCTGCAAGGCGCGGTCCCAGGATTTGCCGGCGGCGTCGGCATCATAGTGATGCGGGTTGCTGCGCATCATGAAGCCATGCGGCGCGCCGGGATGGAGAACGAATTCGGCGCCGGTCGCGTCGGCCGCTTTCTTCACCGCCGCGAGCTCTTCCGGGGGCGCGAGCTCGTCGTTGTCGCCGTAGTGGAGCGATACCGGGCAGCGCGGCTTGTCGCCGGGCTTCATCGATTTCGACAGGAAGGTGCCGTGGAACGACACGCCCGCGTCGATCAGCCCATCGCAGGCCGAGCGCCACACATAGGCGCCGCCGAAGCAATAGCCGAGCACAGCGATCTTGCCGTTGCAGTGGGGATGGCGTTTTACTTCGGCGATCGCGCGCTTGAGGTCGGTCATCGCCCGCGCGAAATCGATCCGCCCCGCGCGGGCGCGGGCGCGTAGTCCGCCTTCCGGTCCCTGGGCCAGCACGCCCGAATCCTCATCGCGCCAGAAGAAATTCTGCGCCAGCGCGACACAGCCGCGCCGCGCGAGATCGTCGCACATCGCCTGCGTATCCCGATCGACACCGTAAATATGCGTGACCAAAATCACGCCCGGGCCTTTGCCTTTCTCGGGCGCGGCGAGATAGGCATCGAACGTGCCGTCATCGGCCGCGATCTCGATCTGCTTTCCGGTCATGGCGTGCTCTCCTCGGTCGGGCGCAATCGTTTCACTCCGGCATCCGTGCATCTTGCGCGCTGCGCCGCACCTTAGCGCACGGCAACATCGATGATGGCCGCGATGCCTTTGTTGGTCGCTTCGAGGCCGCGGCGCAACGCGTCCGACAGCTTCTCCGGGTCCTCGACGCGCTCTGCATAAGCGCCGCACGACTCCGCGACCTTCGTGAAGTCGGGACCTTGGATATGCGTGCCGTGGAAGGTCTCGGTCTGGACCGCCGTCCCCTGGGGATACATTTTCAGATGCATCTGCTGCATCGCCGCGTATTTCTTGTTGTTGAAGATGACGGCCATGATCGGCAGCCGATATTCCCGCGCCGCCCCGAAACAGCCGAGGGTCGGGTTGTAGAGCATGGCGCCGTCGCCGATCAGCGCCACCACCGGACGTTCCGGCTTGGCCAGCTTGATGCCCAGCGCCAGGCCCAATCCCTGGCCGAGACCGCCCTGGCGCGTGAATAGGCTCTGCGGCTCGCTCCAACGGACATGCTCGCGAATGATATTCGTGTGGGTGGTGACCTCGTCGACATAGATCGTCCCCCGCGGCATCGTCTCGCCGAGCGCGGCGCAGAGCCACACCGGATCGATCGGCCGCTTCTGCCGCGCCTCGGCCTGCTGCGCGCGCTTTCTTGCCTCGAGCTGCTCGTGGGCGGCCGCGAGCCGGTTGCGCTTCTCGGCGATCGCGGCTGCATCGAGGCCGCGCGCGCGCATCGCCGCGGCGAGGTCGCGCAGTGTCTGCGCGACATTGCCTTCGAGATACAAATCGGCATGGTGGCTCTGATAGACCATGGAATCGCGATGCGGCGTCTCGTCGATGACGGCAATGACCGCGTTCGGCGGGCGACGGCTCGGCGGATACCAGGGAACGCGGGTGCGAATGACGATCGCAAGATCGATCTCGTTCCACATCGGCTTGAGGTCGTGGCCTTGATGCAGCGGATGATCCTTGGGGAAGCTTGCAAACAGCGCCGCCGGCTTCTCGACGACCGGCAGAGCCAGCAATTCGCAGAGCTCGACCAGCGCCCGGAACGTCTCCGGCTCGCGCCCGGCCGCTTCGGTGAGGACCACCGGGTTCTTCGCCCGGGCCAGCAAGGTCGCGAGCTTGTCGATGTCCTCGGGTGCGGTGAGGATCCGCGGCGCGGACGGGACGGTTCGGCTGTCCGCGGGCGGCACCCATTGATCCATCAGCGTCTCCGTGGAGACGCTGAGATAGGTCGGGCCCTGGGGCGTGCGCAGCGCGAGTTCGCCGGCGCGGATCACGCTCTCATAGACCGTATGCGGGCTGCCCGCCTGCGACGAATATTTGACGACCGCGTCGACGAGATTGGTCGTGCCGCCGGGAATGCTCAGATTGCTGATCCATTGCCCGCCCGGATCGAATTCCGGGTCTTCGCCATAGCTCATGGATTCGCCCGAGATGACGACCATGGGCACGCCGGTGACGCGCGCGCCGTGGATCCCCATCGAGCCTTGGAGCAAGCCCGATCCGGCATGCAGCAGCACGCCCTGCATGCGTCCGGTCGCCAGCGTGTACCCGGCCGCAATGTTCACGGCCAGCGTCTCATGCCAGCAATCCAGGAGCCGCGGGCCATTCTTGCCTTGGCTGATCTGCTTGGCGATCGCTTCCCACACCGGCGCCCATTCGGTGCCGGGGGACGAAAGGACATATTCGACGCCAAGTTTCCGGAAGGCTTCGAGAATCGCCTCGCCGCCGTCGAGCCGCTCGCCCATAACATCTCTCCCTGGCTTCGATCGAGCGCCGCCTGACCGCGGCGCTCATGGTTCTCGCGGGACCAAGATTATCAAGAACCGAGGAAATCCAACAGGCCGGCCGAAAATCGCTCGCCTCTGGACGGCATGAAGCCGCAACGGAGTTCGGCTCGAGTGCGGCTGGTCGCGCTTTATGATTTTGCGGGTCGCGCCGAATCCGTCGTCATGCCCGGGGCTTTTTCTTGGGGCGCAGCTTCTCGATGATGTAATCGATCACCTGGCGATCGGTGCGCAGGCGCGATTTATCGAACCGATCCCAGTGGATGATGTCGTCAACCTCGCGGACATAGCGGTTCGATGGCGCGAAATCGGCGAAGCCGACCGGAATAGTCTCGTAGCACCACAGCGGATCCGGGATACCGAGCAACGCCTTGATCTTCGCCTGCATCTCGGGCGAAGCGGTGTCGCTGACATAATGCGAGCCGAGACCGAGCGCCGCCGCGGTCAAATGCAGCGAGAAGACCACATTGGCGAGCGAGGACACCATGTGCTGGTGGCCTTTATCGAGCTTGACACGATACCAGTAGGCGTCCTGCATCCGCGGATCGCCGGCGACGACGATGAGCGCGCCCGCATCGACGAAGGGCGCCTTCGGCTCCGGGATCGGATTCTCGCCCGAGAACCAAAGACCGCGCTCGCGCAGCTGCTCGATCTCGAATTTAGGCCGCAGTTGCTGGACGTAGTAATCGCCGATCGCCTTTTTCTTCTCCGGATCGCGAACGACGATGAATTCCCAGAGCTGAGCATTGCCGGCCGAAGGCGCATAGCGCACCGTATCGACGAGGAGCCGGATGGTATCGTCGTCGAGCTCCTGCTTTTTGAAGCCTCGCATGCTGCGGCGCGACTGCATGAGAGCGTTCAAATGGCGATAGTCGGCGGTGAGATTGGGCGATGCCATCGGAGCCCCCGTTGGTTGCAGCGCGGAGAAACTAAGTTCCGCCGGCGAGCTGCGTCAAGCGACGGCCCGAACCGGGCATGCGAAGATCGAGCGCGTCATCGGCGGAGCCCCGGTCGCGACCGCGGCACAGCAGCCACAGAGAATTTCTAAGCGTACGGCCCAACTTGGTCGGGCTTGCCCTCCGCCCCCGATTGCGCGAAGCTTTGGCGATAAAGGGGGAACGCTTCATGTCCATGGCCTCGTCCGCGGCGAGCCGCGAAGAGCGGGAATCCGCCGTCCTGCGGCGTGTCTCGAACCGGTTTCTCTGGTTCTTGCTGCTTTGCTACGGGATCAATTTCGTCGACCGCACCAATATCGGCTTCGCGGCCTTGACGATGAACAAGGATCTGCATCTCTCGGCGACCACCTTCGGCATCGCCGGCAGCGCGCTGTCCTTCGCCTATATGCTGTTCGAGATTCCCTCGAATCTCATGCTGGAGCGCGTCGGCGCGCGTAAATGGCTGGCGCGCATCATGATCACCTGGGGCCTCGCCGCGGCGGGCTGCATGTTCGTGACCGGGCCGTGGAGCCTCATCGGCATGCGCATGCTGGTCGGCATCGCCGAAGCTGGGTTCTCGCCCGGTCTCGTGCTGTTCCTGACCTATTGGTATCCGCAATACCGCCGCGCCGGCGCGCAGACCATCCCGATGATCGGCCAGCCCATCGCCGGCATGTTCGGCGCCCTGGTCGGCGGCTTGATTCTCGGCATGCACGGCGTTTGGGGCCTTGCCGGCTGGCGCTGGCTCTTCCTGCTCGAAGGCCTGCCGGCGGTCGTTTTGGGCTTCATCCTGCTGTTCTATCTCGCCGACAAGCCGAAGGACGCGACTTTCCTCTCGGCCGAGGAGAAAGCGACGCTCACCGGCCTGTTGGAGCGCGACGAGGAGGAGCGCCGGCGCTCCCAGCCGGCGCCGGTAAAGCGCGGCGTCACGCGCCAGCTCCTGTCGCGCAACATGCTGCTCATCTCCTTTGCCTATGCCTGCCTCATCGCGACCTTCAGCGCCCTGACCCTGTGGACGCCGCAAATCATCCGCGGCATGTCGAGCGCCGCCATGCCCTTCTGGTTCATCGGCGTGCTGGTCGCCGTGCCGCCGTCCTGCTCGATCCTGTGGATGCTCTATTGGACGCGGCGCTCGGATAAGCGCAAGGAGCGCTTCTGGCATTGCGTCGCGCCGATGCTGGTCGCGGCAGCCGGCTGGGTGGTCGCCGCCTTCATCCACAATCCGGCGATCCAGCTCGTGGGGTTGATCGTCGCCTCGGCTTTCTCGCTCTCGGCCTGGCCGGTGTTTTATACGACGCCCTCGATCCTTCTGCCGCGCGAGGCGCGGGCCGCGGGCCTCGCCTTCCTCAACACCATCGGCATCGCCGGCTCGATCGTCAGCCCGCTGATCGTCGGCAGCTTGCGCGACGCGACCGGCGGCTTCACCGTGCCGATGGTGGCGATTGCCGGGCTGCTCCTCCTCGGCGTGATCCTGATGATGCTGGTGCCGAAGGGCTTGCTCGAGCGCACCGGCGAAGCTGCGGTCGTGCCCGCGACCTGAGACGGTTCGTCAGCGCCGCGCGGCGAAGAAGCGCTTCAGCAGCGCCGCCGCGCGGCCTTCCTCGATGCCGCCATAGATTTCCGGGCGGTGGTGGCAGGTCGGCTGATCGAAGAAGCGCGGCCCATGCTCGACGGCACCGCCTTTCGGATCATAGGCACCGAAATAGAGCCGCCGGATGCGCGCGAAAGCGATCGCCGCCGCGCACATGGCGCAAGGCTCGAGCGTCACATAGAGATCGCAATCCTCGAGACGCGGCGCCTGGCGCAAGGCGGCGCCGGCGCGGATGACGAGCAGCTCGGCATGGGCGGTCGGGTCGTGTTGCGCTTCGACCCGATTGCCGGACGCCGCCAGCACCCGTCCCGTCGCCGCCTCGACCAGCACGGCGCCGACCGGCACCTCGCCCGATGCGGCCGCGCGCTCGGCTTCGATCAGCGCCGCTTCCATCGCTGAGGCCATGCCCGCCCTTTCTTGTTTCGTTTACCCGTCCGGCCTAAAACCGCAGCATGGCACAACCGGTCATCGGCCTCACCCTCGATTCGGAACCGCCGGGCGGCTATTCGAAGACGCATCCTTGGTATGCGCTGCGCGAGAATTACTGCACGGCCGTGGTCGAGGCGGGCGGGCTACCCATCCTCTTGCCGCATGAGCCGGAGCAGGTCGCGGCCTATCTCGGCCTCATCGCCGGGCTCATCGTCACCGGCGGCGCTTTCGATGTCGATCCCGCGCTCTTCGGCGCCGCGAGCCGGCACCAGAGCGTCACCACCAAGGACCGGCGCACCCAATTCGAGCTCGCCGTGACCAGGGGCGCGGTCGAGGCCGACAAGCCGGTCTTCGGCATTTGCGGCGGGCAGCAGCTCCTCAATGTCGCACTGGGCGGCACGCTCATCCAGCACATTCCCGACGAGGTCGAGAACCCGCTGGCGCATGAGCAGCCCAATCCGCGCACCGAGCCCGGGCATCGCGTGCTGATCGAGCGCGGCACCTTGCTGCACCAGATCACCCAAGCCGATTCGCTCGACGTCAACAGCGCCCATCACCAGGCAGTGAAGGATGTAGCGCCGGGCATCGTCGTCGATGCGCGCGCCCCCGATGGCGTCATCGAAGGCATCGAGGATCCGCGCCGGCGCTTCTGCGTCGGCGTGCAGTGGCATCCGGAATACGCGATCTCGGTCGGCGACAAGCGCCTTTTCGCGGCTTTCATCGCCGCCTGCCGGTGATGAGCGGCGAGAGCGCCGCCAAGGGCGAGCGCGTCGCCAAGCTCTTGGCGCGGGCAGGCCTCTGCTCGCGCCGCGATGCCGAGCGCTGGATCGCCGAGGGCCGGGTCGCCTTGAAGGGCGAGGTGCTGACATCGCCCGCGGTCAATGTCAGCGATCCGGCGATGCTCAGCGTCGACGGCAAGCCGCTCCCCGCCTCCGATCGCGCGCGGCTCTGGCGCTATCACAAGCCCGCCGGCCTCGTCACCACGCATCGCGACGAGAAAGGCCGCGAGACCGTCTTCGACAAGCTGCCGAAGGACCTGCCGCGGCTGATCTCGGTGGGACGTCTCGACCTCAATTCCGAAGGCCTCTTGCTGCTGACCAATGATGGCGGCCTCGCACGGCGCTTGGAGCTGCCGGCCCATGGCTGGCTCCGGCGCTACAAGGTGCGGGTGCACGGCACGGTCGATGCGGCGATGCTGGCGCCGCTCGAGAAAGGCGTCACGATCGAGGGCGTCGCCTACGGACCCATCCACGCCGCGCTCGAGCGTCAGCAGGGCAGCAATGCCTGGCTCATCGTCAGCCTGCGCGAAGGCCGCAACCGCGAGGTGCGCCGCGTCATGGCGCATCTCGGCCTTTCGGTCACCCGCCTCATCCGCCTCGCCTACGGCCCATTCCAGCTCGGCAGCCTCGAGCGCGGCGCGGTCGAAGAGGTGCCGCAGCGTGTGCTGCGCGAGCAGCTCGGCGGGCCGGCAAAGAACGGCAAGCGCGATGCGCATCATCGCCGGTAAGCATCGCGGGCGAAAGCTGCTCGCGCCCGAGGATCAAAGTGTCCGGCCGACCGCCGAGCGGGCGCGCGAAGCGCTGTTCGACATTCTGGCGCATGGACGGTTGAGCGAAGGGCCCGCCTTCGCCGATGCCCTCGTGCTCGATGCCTTTGCCGGCACCGGCGCCTTCGGCCTCGAAGCCTTGTCGCGCGGCGCACGGCGCGTCACCTTCATCGAGAAGGACCGCGCGGCGCGGGCGCTGCTCGAGCAAAACATCGCCGCCCTCGGCGAGGGAAAGCAGGCGCAGGTGTTGCCCGGCGATGCGACGCGCCCGCCGCGCGCCAGCGGCGCGTGCTCCTTGGCTTTTCTCGATCCGCCCTATCGCGAAGACTTGGCCGCGCCTGCCCTGCGGGCCCTCGCCGCCATGGGCTGGCTCGCGAAAGACGCCCTCGTTATCATCGAGCTCGCTGCCCGCGCAAATTTGGAACCACCGGCAGGGTTCGAGCCGATCGAGGAGCGGCGCTACGGCGCCGCGAAGTTCGTGTTTTTGCGCTACGCTGCGTAGCGGACTCTCCTGCGCCTATTCGCGAACGGCTTCGCCTTGAAGCTCGCTATGCGCGGCGAGGCCGGGCGGCGGCAGCGCCAGCGCCGCTTGGGCGTCGTAATAGCGCCGCAGCAAGAAGAACGCGCCGGCTGTGCCGAGGAGCGACAGGAGAATGCCGGCCGAGAGCGGCGCGCCGAAGCCGATCAGCAGCGCCGCGACGAGGCATCCGCTGCTGCCGCCGATGTCCCAGCCGCCTTCCGCGGCGACATGGAAGCGCAGGATGCAAGGCGCGCGCTTGGCCTGATTGTACAGCGCGGTCATCAGCGTCGGGATGTAGAGGCAGACGCAAAGCGAGCCCAATGCGTTGGCGATGACCGCGAGCGCGGCGTGGTCGACCGCAACGGCGCGCAGCGCGATCAAACCCACCATTCCGCCAAGCGCCAGCCAGGCGGCGCGGCCGCCATGACCGGCATCGATATGGCGCCCGAGAAGCAGGCCTGAGATCGCCCCGACCAAGGCGGCGATGGCGAGCGCGCCGCCAAAGGCGAGGAAGTCCTCGCCGAGCGACAGAAACAGCGCGATCTGCCAGACGAAATAGAAGCCCGTCGCGATCCAGCCATCGGCGACGAAGAGCAGCACGCCGGGGATCGCCGCCTTGAACGCGCCAGGCACGCGCCGCGCGACCGCGACATCGGGCGTCCAGAGCAGCGGCAGCGCCGCGACCAGCAGCACCAAGGCCGCCGCGCCGAAGGCGATGCGCGGTCCGAAGGCGACGAGCGCCCAGCCGGTCGCGAGCGGGCTGACGATGCCGACGATCGCCGCGATCGCCTCGCGCGCGCTCACCTGCTGGCCGCGATGCGCGTGATCGCCGAGCGCCGCGAAATAGGCGTGATAGCTCGACCAATAGATCGTATCGCCCAGCGATGAGACGAGGCACAGCGC
>DATNGG010000173.1:0-15888 GCA_035605975.1 Allostellaceae bacterium
CCCTTCGCCGCGACCCGCGCGCGCGGCGCCGGCTTCGAGGAATGCCTCGAGAACATCGATATCGGCGGGCCGGCGCTCATCCGTGCCGCGGCGAAGAACCATGACAGCGTCACCATCGCAACCGACCCCGCCGATTACGACGGCATCCTCGCCGACATGGCGGCGCATGACGGCGCAACGAGCCTGACGCTGCGGCGCAAGCTTGCCGGCCTCGCTTATGCGCGCAGCGCGGCTTACGACGCGGCGATCGCCGGCTGGTTTGCCGAGCTTGCCGGCGAGACTTTCCCCGCGACGCTGACCCTCGCGGGAGAGCGCAAGGAGGTGCTGCGCTATGGCGAGAATCCGCATCAGCGCGCAGCCTTCTATCTCGGCGGCAAGGCACGGCCGGGCATCGCCACGGCGAAGCAGCTTCAGGGCAAGGAGCTCTCCTTCAACAATCTCAACGACACCGATGCGGCTTATGAATGCGTCGCCGAATTCGATGCGCCCGCCATTGCCATCATCAAGCACGCCAATCCCTGCGGCGTCGCGCTTGGCGCCGATTTGACCGAGGCCTTCAAGAAGGCGCTCGCTTGCGATCCGGTCAGCGCCTATGGCGGCATCCTCGCCGCCAATCGCCCGCTCGATGCGGCGCTGATCGAGGCGATCGGCAAGCTCTTCCTCGAAGTCATCATCGCCCCGGCGGTAACGCCGGAAGCAAAAGCGCTCCTCGCCAAGAAGCCGAATCTGCGCCTCCTCGACGCCGGCGCGCTTCCCGATCCGGCAGTGCCCGGCCTGAGCATCCGCTCACTCGCCGGCGGCTATCTGGCGCAGACGCGCGATGACGGGCGCATCGCCGAGGGCGATCTGAAGACCGTCACCAAGCGCGCGCCGAGCGAAGCGGAGCGCGCCGATCTGCTCTTTGCCTTCCGCGTCGCAAAGCACGTCAAATCAAATGCCATCGTCTATGCCAAGGCCGGCGCGACGGTCGGGATCGGCGCCGGGCAGATGAGCCGGGTCGATTCCTCGCGCATCGCCGCGCAAAAGGCCGCCGAGTCGGGTCAGGCGGCGGGGCTGCCCGAAAGCCCGGCCAAAGGCTCGGTCGTGGCCTCGGACGCTTTCTTCCCCTTCGCCGACGGGCTCGAAGCGGCGGTCGCGGCGGGCGCCACCGCGGTCATCCAGCCCGGCGGGTCGCTGCGCGACAAGGAGGTGATCGCGGCCGCGGACAAGGCCGGAATTGCCATGGTTTTCACCGGGATGCGCCATTTCCGGCATTGACCCTCGAGGGCCGGCCCGTCGCCGGCATGGTTAGCGCCGGCCGCTCAACTTCAGCAGGCGCTGGCTAAAATTCGTCTCCGCTCATAGAATTGGGCCCGAGGCCGCCAGCGCCGCCACAGGAGGATTCGCATGACGTCACCCGACAATGGACCCGTCATCGTCGAACGCGAGCGCGTGCGCGCGAGCGGGCTTTATCCGATCGATATCGCCTTCGCCGATTACGATCGCACCCGGCCCTTGATCGATGGGCGGGTGAAGCCCGAAGGCATTGCCCTCAAAGCCAACACCTCCTGGATCGGCGATTTCTGCACCCGGCCGGTTTATGAGGATTACGACGCCGCCGAGATGTCCTTCTCCTGGTATGTGGCGGCGCGCGACCGCGGCGAGCCCTGCATCGCCATCCCGATCTTCCCCTTGCGCATGGCGGTCTGGGCCTATGTCTTCGTGCGTGCGGATTCGAACATCACCAAGCCGAGCGACCTCATCGGCAAGCGCATCGGCGCGCAGGGCTACCGCTACACCGTCAATCTCTGGCTGCGGGGCATCTTCAAGGAGCATTACGGCTTCGCGCCCGAGCAGGCGACCTGGGTCACCAACGAGCCCGAAGGCGCGGGTTATATCGTGCCGAAGAACGTCAAGGTCGAGATCCGCAAGGAGAAATCGCCCGAGCAGAAATTGAAGGATGGCGAGGTCGATGCGATCTGGTGCACCTCGGTGACGCCGGCTTTCGAGAACGGCGAGACCTGGGTGCGGCGGCTCTTCCCCGATTGCCAGGGCGAAATGCAGCGCTTCGTCAAACGCACCGGCATCATGCCGATCACCCATACGCTGGTCCTGAAAAAGCAGCTCGCCGAACGCGAGCCGTGGATCGCCGAGAATCTCTTCCGCGTCTTCGTCGACGCACAGAAGACGGCCGACGAGGTATTGCAGGACGATCCGAAGCGCTTCTCCTATCTCGATTCGGTTTTCATTCAGGAGCAGCAAAAAGCCGCTTACGGCGCCAATCCCTATCAGCACGGGCTGAAAGCCAATCGCAAGATCGTCGAGACCTTCGTGCGCTATGCGCATGACCAGGGCTATATCTCGCGGCGTATCCCGGTCGAAGAGCTGTTCGTGCCTGGGACGCTGGACCTCTAAGCTTTAAGCTCGCAACCCTTAGCTCTCGGCAACGGCCGCAGCGAAAGCTGCGGCCGTTGTCGGTTTCCGGCACGCGGGTTTATCCTAGCGCGAGCAACAACAATCACCTTGGAGGGCCGTCATGGATCGCCGGGCATTCCTGCACTCCGCCACGCTTGCCGCCGCCGCGGGCGCCGCCGCCGGCACGGCCCGCGATGCGACGGCCGAGACGCCGCGCGCAACCCATGCCGCCGCGGCGCAGCGCGACTGGTCTCATCGCAATCCCAAGGGCGAGCCGGTGATGAGGCGCTTCAACGAGCAGCGCTGGATTCTTGACAACGTCATTCAGGCGAATGGCGTCGATTGGGATCAGAGCCATACCGGCGTGGTGATCGGCTCGGGCGGCCCGAGCACGATTCCCGAAATGGCCGAGCTGAAAAAGCGCGTCGTGCGGCTATGCGACATCGCGCCGGCCTTCGAAGCCCTCGCCGCGGCGCGCGAGGCCAAGGCAAAGGACGCCGAAGCCGCCGGCAACACGGAAGCGGCGCGCGAGCATTATTATCTCGCCGCGAATTATTGGGCCTCGGCGATGTGGACGATCGACGAGGTCAATACGCAGATCAAGATGCAGAACGCCAAGAAGCTCGAGACCTATAAGAAATTCATGGCGGTTGCGGACCACAAGATCGAATGGATCGAGCTGCCTTATCGCGGCAAGACGCTGCCGGCGATCTTCCATCTGCCGCCCAATTACCAGGCGGGCAGCAAGGTGCCGGTCATCGTCGTGGTCTCGGGCATGGACGGGTTCAAGGAGCGCTCGGTCGCGCTGAAGGACGACCGATTCTTGAAACGCGGCTATGCCGTGCTCGCTTTCGAAGGGCCGGGCTATTGGGAGCCGCCTCTGCGCGGGATCTATGTCGACGTGCCGGGCTGGGCCGAATGCGGCAAGCTGGTTTGCGATTGGATCGCCAAGCGCCCCGAGCTCGATGCCGGCAAGATCGGCATGACCGGCGTCAGCTTCGGCTCGTTCTTTTCGGCGATCATGATGGCGGGCGACACCCGCTTCAAAGCCTGCGCCATCACCGGCACCTGCTACGAGCCGGGCGGCGAGACCATCTTCAACCAGGCGTCGCCGACCTTCAAAAAGCGCTTCATGTTCATGTCGGGCTTCACCAAGGAGCATGAATTCGACCAATTCGCCAAGACGATCGACTGGAACGGCTACGCGCAGAAGATCAAGGGCGCCTATTTCGTCGCCTGCGGCGAATACGATCAGCTCTGTCCGCTCGAGCACACCGAGGCCTTCGTCAAGGCGCTCGGCGGGCCGAAGCAGCTCGTCGTCTACAAAGGCGGCAATCACAGCATCGCCTTCACCACCGCCTCGACCAAGGGCCCCAATCCGCGCGAGGTGCAGGCGGAATGGCTGGCGGCGCGGCTCGACGGCAAACCCTTCGCGAGCGAATACTGGACGGTCGATTACGACGGCAGCGTCAGCAAGGCGAAGCTGGCGTAAGCCCGGGGCGTCGCCGGGATTTGCTAGACGCAGCGCCCGCCATCGACCTCGAGCGCAACGCCGGTGATGAACTCAGCCTCGTCCGAGGCGAGATAGAGCGCGGCGTTGGCGACGTCTTGCGGCATCGAGAGCCGGCCCAGCGGTACGGTCGCAATGAAGCGCTGGCGATGCGCCTCGGTATTGCCGCCCAAAAAGCTCGGCAGCAAGGGCGTGTCGCCCGCCACCGGACAGAGCGCGTTGACGCGGATTTTCTCGGGCCCGAGTTCCGCTGCCATGCCCTTGGTCAGATTGATCACCGCGCCCTTGGTGCCGTTATACCAGACAAGGCCGGGCCGCGGCCGGATGCCGGCGGTCGAGGCCGTGTTGATGACGACGCCGCCTTGGCCTTGCCGCCGCAGCACCGGCACGAGGTGGCGGGCGCTCAAATAAATCGACTTCACGTTGACGGCGAAGATGCGGTCGAACTCCTCCTCGCCGACCTCGAGCATCGGCCGGTTGACATGGGTGATCCCGGCATTGTTCACCATGATGTCGATGCGGCCGTAGCGATCGAGACTCGCCTTGATCAGCTTCGCCATGTCGTCGCTCTGCGCGACATCGGCATGGACATAGATCGCGCTGCCCTGGCCTTGCGCCGCCTCGATGGTGCGCGCGACGCCCGTGCCGCCGGCATCGTTCACATCGTTGACGACGAGCTTTGCGCCTTCCTCGGCGAAGCGCTTGGCGATCGCTTCACCAAAGCCCGAGCCGCCGCCGGTGACGATCGCGACCTTGTCCTTCAACCGCATGGCTTCCCTCCCTGCCGAGCCGCCGGCCGGAAGTATACGCCTTTGCGCAGCCTAGTCTGCGGCGGATCGCCAATAGCCGTAGGTGAGATCGATCGGCCCGTGCCCCTGAAGGTCGCGCCAGCTGTGGTTCGGCTCGAACATCGCGCCGATGCTCGCATGCAGCGCCGCGGGATCGACGGTGCCGCGCGGCTTCGCCGGGACCGTCACGCAATAGCCATTGGCGGGCAAGGTCGCCGCCTCGGTCGTCACCACGGATAAAACGGCGCGCTGCGGGCCCGGCGACACGCCGCTTGCGTCCTCCGGCGCCGGGTGGCTCTCGCCATATTCGGTGCCGGCAGGCACCTCGATGGGCTGAGAATTGCCCGCGGTCTCGAGGCCGGGTGTGCGGCAAACGCGGAATTCGAGCGGGCGCTGCGCGCTCGGACGGGGCGGCGCCGCAAACGCGGTCGGCGCGGCGAACACCGCGACCAAGGCAAAGGCGAGAAGGGGCTTCAAGACTGTCATTCTTTACCGACGCGCGCCTTGCGGCGCGGTGTCCGCTTCTTCATGCCGAAAGGGTCTCCACCGCGGCAAGTTACAACGCCGTAATTCGCGCACGCATCTCACACGACGATGTTGACGATCTGGCCGCGGCCGCGCGGCGCGGGCGCCGCCGGCGAATCCGCCGCCCTTCCGCTGCTCGGCGTCCCCGCCTGCTCCGGCGCGATGGAGCGCGCGAGCGCGGCACGGGCCTGCTGGAGGACCGCGATTTGCGTCGGGGACAGCACGCCGGAAAGCGGGGTCGTCGCCATGTCCCGCACTCTCGCAGATCATGGTAAAGCGGGCGTAAACCCTGGCGCTTGTTGGCCGCGCCGCCGGGGTTTATTTTATTGGCCAAAGCCAATGGGAGGCATGCCATGCCGGATACGAGCGTAATCCCCGTTCCCGCCGCCACCGCCGACGGCGCCTGGATCGATGAGGTCGGTTACGAGAAGCTCTATGACCAATCGATCGCCGATCCGGCGAAATTCTGGGGTGAGCAGGGCAAGCGGCTGCATTGGTCGAAGCCCTATACCAAGGTCAAGAACACCTCCTTCAAGGATGGCGTCTCGATCAAATGGTACGAGGACGGCAAGCTCAACGCCTCCTACAATTGCATCGACCGGCATTTGGCGACGCGTGCCGACCAGACCGCGATCATCTGGGAGGGCGACAGTCCCCACGAGCACAAGCACATCTCCTTCTCGGAACTGCACGAGAATGTCTGCCGCCTCGCCAATGTGATGAAGGCGCAGGGCGTCAAGAAGGGCGACCGGGTCACGATCTATCTGCCGATGATCCCCGAAGCCGCCTATGCGATCCTTGCCTGCGCACGCATCGGCGCCATTCACAGCGTCGTCTTCGGCGGCTTCTCGCCCGACAGCCTCGCCGGGCGCATTCTCGACTGCCGCTCGAACTACCTCATCACCGCCGATGAAGGGCTGCGCGGCGGCCGGAAAGTGCCGCTCAAAGCCAATGCCGACGAGGCGCTCAAATCCTGCCCCGGGGTCAAGACCGTGCTCGTGGTGCGCCGCACCGGCGGCAGCATCGGCTGGGTCGAGGGACGCGACATCTGGTATCACGAGGCGCTCGGCAAGGCCTCGAAGGATTGCCCGCCCGAAGAGATGAGCGCGGAGGACCCGCTCTTCATCCTTTACACCTCGGGCTCGACCGGCAAGCCCAAGGGCGTGCTGCACACCACGGGCGGCTATCTCGTCTATGTCGCGATGACCCATCAATACGTGTTCGACTATCACGACGGCGACATCTATTGGTGCACCGCCGATGTCGGCTGGGTGACGGGCCACAGCTATATCATCTACGGGCCCTTGGCGAACGGCGCCACCACCCTGATGTTCGAGGGCGTGCCGAACTATCCCGACGCCTCGCGCTTCTGGCAGGTGATCGACAAGCACAAGGTCTCCATCTTCTACACCGCGCCGACCGCGATCCGCGCGCTGATGCGCGAAGGCGATCAGTTCGTCAGCAAGACCTCGCGCGCCTCGCTGAAGCTGTTGGGAACGGTCGGCGAGCCGATCAATCCCGAGGCGTGGTTTTGGTATCACCGCGTCGTCGGCGATCAGCGCGTGCCGATCGTCGACACCTGGTGGCAGACCGAGACCGGAGGAATCCTCATCACACCGCTGCCCGGCGCGACGCCCCTGAAGCCGGGCTCGGCGACGCGGCCCTTCTTCGGCATCAAGCCGCAAATCGTCGACGGCGAGGGCAAAATTTTGGAAGGCGCCGCCGAAGGCAATCTCTGCATCACCGACAGCTGGCCGGGGCAGATGCGCACCGTCTTCGGCGATCACCAGCGCTTCATCGAGACCTATTTCTCGACCTTCCCCGGAAAGTATTTTACCGGCGACGGAGCGCGGCGCGACGAGGACGGGTATTACTGGATCACCGGCCGCGTCGATGACGTGATCAACGTCGCGGGCCACCGCCTCGGCACCGCCGAGGTCGAGAGCGCGCTCGTCGCCAACCAGAAAGTCGCCGAGGCCGCGGTTGTCGGCTATCCGCACGACATCAAGGGCCAAGGCATCTACGCCTATGTGACCTTGAAGCTCGGCATCGAGCCAAGCGAGCAGCTGCGCCAGGAGCTGAACCAGTGGGTGAGGAAGGAGATTGGGCCGATCGCCACGCCCGATCTCATCCAATGGGCGCCGGCTTTGCCCAAGACGCGCTCGGGCAAGATCATGCGCCGCATCCTCCGGAAGATCGCCGCCGACGAGCATGATCAACTCGGCGATGTCTCGACCTTGGCCGATCCTTCGGTCGTGCGCGACCTGGTCGACAACCGGATGAACCGGGCGTAACCCGTAGCACAGCTCACGCGCGAATCCAGCGCGTGAGCGTCGTGCGAAGCAAAACCAGAGAGAGGAACCGCCGATGCCGCATTCCCGCCGCTTCATCAAGCGCGACGTTCCGCAAACGCGCGCCTATTCGCCGGCCGTCATCACCCAAGGCGGGACGATCGTCTTCCTGGCCGGCCAGACCGTCTCGGTCGATGCGGCGGGCAAGTCCTTGACCGGCGATTTCGACGGCCAGGTGCGGGCCATTTTCGCCGCGCTCGGCAAGACGCTCGAGGAAGCCGGCGGCAAGCTTGCCGATATGGCGACGATGACGGTCTTCATCACCGATGCGCGCTATGGCGACCGCTTCACCCAGCTGCGGCGCGAAATTTTTGGCGACAATTTCCCGGCGAGCGCGCTCATCACCGTCGCCGGATTGGCACGGCCCGAGCTCCTCGTCGAGGTTCAGGGCATCGCCGTCATCGGTTGAGGCCGCAGCCCGCCGTCGCGGGCGCAGGCTTCATTCCATCGGGAATTCCCGCAACGCGCGGGTCGCGACCGTCAGCATTGCGAGATCGGGCTGAACGGCCGCTTCGATTTCGCGCACCAAGCTTTCGAGCCGCGCGAGATCGGCGGCATGGCCGCGGATCCAGCTCTCGAAATCTTGCGCGCCGGCGAGGGCCCGCCCGGTGAGCGCGGCCTGATGAGCGTAAAGATCCTCAATCAGCGCCGCGGTTGCGAGCTTCTGCCATTCGGTTTCGGCCGCGAGCTTGCGCGCGGCGACGCGCAGCGCATCAAGCCGGAAGCGCGAGCCGATGGCGAAAAAGCGCTTACCGGCTTCGACCGGGTCTTGGCCGGCAGCGCTCGCAAGCCGCACGATATCGACCGCCGAGAGCAGGAAATCGAGCCGCGCTACGCGCTGCGCCAGCTCCTGCGGCACGGCTTCCTCGGTAAAGACCGCGGCGCGGCGCTGCAATTCGGCTTCGTGCGTTTCCGGCAGGATCTCGCCGAGATGCTCGGCGAGGCGGATGATGCCGGGGCGGAAGGCGGCGGTCTGCGCCAGGATATCGAACTTCGCGCCGGTCAAGAACCACGAGGTGGCGCGCTCGACAAGGCGCAGCGCGGCGCAGAACAGCTCGATCTGGGTTTTCGCCGCGACCGTGTTGTCGAGCGCGTCGATCTCGCCCCAGAGCGTATCGAGATCGAAAATCTTGCGCACGATCATATAAGCACGCGCGACGTCGCTGGGGCCGCGCCCGGAGCGTGCGCCGATTTCGCGCATGAAGGTGATGCCGGTGCGGTTGACGAGATCATTGGCCGCGACCGTGGCGATGAGCTCGCGCCGCAAGCGATGCGCTTCGATCGCAGAGCGGAACCGCTCGACCAGCTTGGGCGGGAAATAGTCGAACAGATCCTCTTCGAGCTGCGGATCGTCCGGGAAATCGCTGGCGATCAGATCGTCCGTGAGGCTGTGCTTCACATAGGCAAGGAGCACCGAGAGCTCCGGCCGAGTGAGAGCCTGGCGCGCCTGCGCGCGCGCGGCGAGCGCATCCTCGCTCGGCAGGAACTCGATCGCGCGATCGAGCCGACCGGCCTGCTCGAGGTCGCGGATGAGGCGCGCCTCGGCGTCGAGGCGCTCATGCCCCTGCGCCTCGGCAATCGAGAGCGCGAGGCCCTGGAGATAATTGTCGCGGAGCACCAGCCTTGCAATGTCGTCGGTGAGATCGTGCAGCAGCGCATCGCGCTCGCCGAGGCTGAGTCTTCCGGCGGCGACCACGGAATTCAGCAGGATTTTGAGATTGACCTCGTGATCCGAGGTATCGACGCCCGCGGAGTTGTCGATCGCGTCGGTGTCGATGCGGCCGCCCCTCGCGGCATATTCGATGCGCGCCCGCTGCGTCACACCCAGATTGGCACCTTCGCCCACGACCTTGGCGCGCAGCGCAGCGGCATCGACGCGCAGCGCGTCATTGCTCTTGTCGCCGACCTCGGCCTGGCTTTCGCTCGAGGCTTTGACGAAAGTGCCGATGCCGCCGAAGAACAGGAGATCGACCGGCGCCGTCAGGATCGCCTGGATCAGCTCCGCCGGCGTCAAATGCTCCGCCGCGATGTCGAGCGCGCGGCGCCCCTCGGGCGAGAGCGCGATCGATTTGGCGCTGCGCTCGAACACGCCGCCCCCCGCCGAAATCAGCGACTTGTCGTAATCGGACCAGCTCGAGTGCGGCAGCTTGAAGAGCCGCTGACGCTCGGCGAAAGCGGCCGCGGCTTGCGGCTCGGGATCGATGAAGACGTGCCGGTGATTGAAGGCGGCGATGAGCTTGGTACGCGGCGATTGCAGCATGCCGTTGCCGAAGACGTCGCCCGACATGTCGCCGACGCCGACGCAGGTGAAATCAGCGCGCTGGATGTCGCGGCCGAGCTCGCGGAAATGCCGCTTGATCAGCTCCCAGGCGCCGCGCGCTGTAATCCCCATCGCCTTGTGGTCATAACCCGCCGATCCGCCCGAGGCATAGGCATCGCCGAGCCAGAACCCGTATTCCGCAGCGACCGCGTTGGCGATGTCGGAGAAGGTCGCGGTGCCCTTATCGGCCGCGACGACCAGATACGGATCATCGCCGTCATGACGCACCATATCGGGTGGCGAAACGACGGCGCCGCCGACGATATTGTCGGTCAAGTCGAGCATGCCGCGCATCAGCGTCTTGTAGCATTCGATGGCTTCGGCCTGCTGCTGATCGCGCTCAACCGGCATGCGCTTGACGATGAAGCCGCCCTTCGAGCCCGTCGGCACGATGACCGCGTTCTTGACGATCTGCGCCTTCATCAGGCCCAGAATCTCGGTGCGGAAATCCTCTTTGCGGTCCGACCAGCGGATGCCGCCGCGGGCGATCTTGCCGCCGCGCAAATGAACCCCTTCCATGCGCGGGCTGCAGACGAAGATCTCGCACAAGGGCCGCGGCCGCGGCAGCAGCTCGATGTCGCGGCTCGCGAGTTTCACCGAGAGATAGGGCTTGGGCGCGCCGCCCGCGCCGTGCTGGAAATAATTGGTGCGCAGCGAGCATTCGATGAGACGCAGGAAGCCGCGCAGGATGCGGTCCTCGTCGAGGCTCTCGACATCATCGAGCGCGCGGCCAATCGCCGCGACGCGGCTTTTGGTTTCCTCGGCGGCGTGCGCAGCGCGGCGTGGATCGAAGCGCGCCTCGAAAAGCGCGACGAGTTGGGCCGCGATGCCGCTATGGCGGGCGAGCGCATCTTCCATATAGGCTTGGCTGAAGGTCGAGCCGGCTTGGCGCAGCGCCTTGGCGTAAAGCCGCAGCACCGTCACCTGCCGCCAATCGAGCCCTGCCGCGAGCACCAGGCGGTTGAGCCCGTCATTCTCCATCGCCCCCGCCCAGACCTGGGCGAAGGCTTCTTCGAACCGGCCATGCTCCTTGGCGATGTCGAAATCGCCGAGCGCAGAGACGAGGCCGAAATCCTGAATCCAGGTCGCGCGCGCATCGCCCGCGACCGCGATCTCGAAGGGGACCTCGGTGATCGCCTTCAGCCCCATATTCTCGAGCACCGGCAGAACATCGGCGAGGGGGCATGGCGTTGCGGCGCGGAACGCGCGGAGCCGCAGCTCACCCGGCGCGGCATCGGCCGGGCGATAGAGGCTCAAGACGAGCGGCGCGCCTTGCCGCACCGCCTCGACCGAGGCGATGTCGGCAACCGCCGCGGAAGCGGCATAGCGCTCGCGATAGCCCGCCGGAAACGCGCCGCCATAGCGCGCGGCAAGCGCCAAGCCCGCGTCCTCGCCTCTTTCCGCGACCAGCGCCTCGGCGAGCTTCTCCGCCCAGCGCCGGGCGGCTTCGACGAGCCGCGCTTCGAGCGCCTCGAGATCGACATCGCGCAGCATTCCGACGGCGCGCAGCACGAAGTGAACCTGCGCCAGCGCCGCATCGTCGAGCAGGGTGTTGAAGCTCTCGATCCGCGCCGCGAAGCCGCTTTCGAGGATCGCGGCGAAGCTCTCGCGCAAGGCCGTGTCGTAGCGGTCGCGCGGCACGAAGACGAAGCAGGAGACGAACCGGCCGAAGGGATCGCGGCGCGCGAAGAGCGCCACGCGGTGGCGCTCCTGAAGGCGCAGAATGCCGGTGGCGAGATCGAAGAGATCGCTATCGGCGGCCTGGAACAGCTCGTCGCGCGGCAGGGTTTCGAGAATATGCGCGAGCGCCTTGCCGTCATGGCTCGCCGGTTCGAGGCCGCTGCGGGCCAGCACGGCCGCGACCTTGCCGCGCAGCAGCGGAATGGAGCGTGCCGAGCGGCGATAGGCCTGCGAGGTGAAGAGGCCGAGGAAGAGCCGCATGCCGACGGCCTCGCCATGCTCGCCCAGGACCTTGACGCCGATCGCGTCCATATGGACGGGACGGTGGATGACGGCGCGGCCGCTCGACTTGCTGACCAGCAGCAGCCGAGGCGTGCGCAGAAAGGCCTGGAGATCGGGCGGCAGGGCGGCGAAATCGCGCAGCCCGTCGAAGACACGGTAGGCGGTGTCGCGGAGAATGCCGAGGCCCGGCGCGATGCCGATCTCGGCGGTGGGCGCGAAGTGATAATCGCGGCAGCCGAGATAGGTGAAGTTGTCGTCATCGAGCCAGGCGAGGAAATCGAGCGCCTCGGCGAGCTCGGCGCCGGCGACCGGCGGCTTGCCGGCTTCGAGCTCGCGGCGCGACGCGGCGAGCGCCTCGCGCATTTTGCGCCAATCCTCGACCGCCGCGCGGGTTTCGCGCAGCACGACATCGAGCCGAGCGGCGATCCTTTTCAGCCGCTCGGGCTCGTGCAGCAGGCCGATCTCGACATGAATGACGGATTCGGCTTGCCCTCCGCTCTCGCCGCGCTCCAAAAGCCGCATGACGGAACCGGCAGCATCGCGCTCAAGTTGGAGGATCGGATGGATGATGAGATCGATCGTTCCGCCCTCGGCATTGAGCGCCATGCTCACGGAATCGACCAGGAACGGCATGTCGTCATTGACGATCTCGATGATCGTGCGGCGGCGCTGGCCCTCGCCCGCCGCTTGCGGGTTGAACACCCGGACGATCGGGACGCCGGCGGGACGCCGGCGCGCGAATTCCCAGAGCGAGGCGGCTGCGCTATAGAGTTGCTCGGCCGTGCGGTCCGCCAGGTCGGCGGGGGCGACGCGGGCGTAGAACTGTGCGACGAACCGGCGCACGGCATCGGCGCGCGCCGTGTCCAGTCGGCCAGCCGCGAGGTCCGACGCGGATTCGATCACCGTCTGCTTCTGCTGCTCGGCGCGACGTGCCATGGAAATCTACCCGCATGCATATGTGATACGGCGAATTAGCGCTTCCGGGGTCGGCCGCGGCACTGATAACGGGAGAGTGGGCGGGGCTAATTGCCGTGGGCCGGAGCGAATCTAAGACCCAGATCATGAAGAAAATGCGAGCAAATCTCAACAAACTGCGGCTACCCGCCGAGGGGCTGTTCTTCGCACGCTGGCTTGCCGCACCGCACAAGGTCGGTGCCCTGATCCCGGCCAGCCGGCATCTCGCCCGGGCCATGGCCGAACAGATCGTGCCCGAGAGCGGCTTGGTGGTCGAGCTGGGCGCCGGCACGGGCAGCGTCACCCGCGCCCTCATCGCCGCCGGGCTCTCCTGCGAGAATCTGGTGGTGGTCGAGCGCGATCCGGCATTTTGCCGGCTGCTGACCAAGACCTTCCCAGGGGTGTCGGTTCTCTGCGGCGACGCGCTGCGCCTGCGCGCGCTGCTGGCGCCCCTGGGCATCGCCCGCGTCGGCGCCATCGTCTCGAGCCTGCCCCTTCTCAGCATGCCCGGCCCAACGCGTCAGCGCATCGTCGAGGAGTGCTTTGCCCTCCTGCCGGCGAACGGCATGCTGGTCCAATATACTTACGGTGCGTTCTCGCCGCTGCGGCGGCGCAAATCGGGACTGAAGGGCGAGATCGCCGAACGCGTCTGGCGCAATTTCCCGCCCGCCGCGGTGTGGCGCTTTCGCCGCCGCAAGCCGCTGCCGGCGGCCTAGCGAACTCTCAGCCGCGCTCAGGCGCGGCGGTCGGTCCGCGGCATCCGGGACGAGAGGCCCAAAGCCGGCCGCAGCTGGTCGGTTTCGAGCTCGGCAACTTGCCGCAGCGGCAAATCCAGCTTCTCCTGAATCTTCTGATAGACGGCCGCGACGGATTTCGCTGTGCGCCCGCCCCGGCCGTAAAACAACGCCGGATTGTGCCGGGCGGCGGCCGGCACGACCTTGGCCGCGGCTTGCCGCTCGTCATCCTCATGCGCCTTCAGGAAGCGGACCGCGCCATTGGGGCCGAGGAGATGGGCGAGATGGAGCTCGGCCGCCGTCGCACGGTGGCCGGTGGCATTTTCGAGCCGCGCCGCGTTGGATTTGGCGTATTCCGCGGCAAAGAGCGCCGAGAGGCGATCGTCCTGGCGCAAAGCAAGGATGCGCTGCTGCGTCGCCTTGTCGGCGACGCCGACCGTGCCGTTCGCCGTCGGCTTCACCGCCGCCGCGAGATCGGCATAGCCGTATTTCGCGCCATGCTCGCGCATCATTTGCAGCCAGGTGGGTCCGGTGAATTGGAAAATCCCCGCCGCGCTGCTGCGCGCCGCATGCGCCTTGCTGCGAAATCCGCTTTCGACGCTCGCCTGGGCGACGAGAAAGTCGAAATCGACACCGGTCTTGGTGGCCGCGTCACGCAGAGTCTGCATGAGCTCGGGCGTCAAATGCCGGCCGGCGATGGTTGCGCCGGGCTCAAAACCGGTCGTCACCGCGAAATCGTCTCCTGCTGTGCTGCATTCCCCGCGACGCTCCCCGAGTATCCTGCTGCCTTCGGCGCGACGCAAGCGCAGCATCGGGCGGGGCGACCCGGGTGAGGCCTAAGAGTAGCGCCGGGCAACTTGTTTTACGCCAGCGGCGCCGTTGAATCCCGGGCGCGCCATCCATAGACTACTCGATGCGCCGATGGCGTGGCGGCTGAGCGGAGAATCGGCCTTGGACGCAAGCTTCGCGACGATTCTTTGGAGCGCGATCATCGTCACCGATGTCGCGCTGGCGGTCGCGCGCATGTTCATGGCGCGAGGAACGTTGCGCTTGTCTTTCGCGCTCGCCATCCCGGTTCTGATCCTGCTCGGCGCCCTCATCAACGCGGTCTACAACCGCGTCACCACGGGCCACGCGCTCGAAGCGCCCCCGCGACGCAAGGTCTCGCGCCCCTAGAGCCGGCTCCGCCCGCGCTTGACTCCTCGCCGTAGCGGGCCAATATCCCCATTAGAAATACGTAATTTTGCGCCGAAATTCGGCCGCTTTCCCGACCTTGGCGCGCTCGCGAGGAGACACCCATGGCAGACGACGGGTTCGCCCACACGGTAAATCGTGAAGCCGAGAAAGGCCGCGTCGAATTCTACGGCCGGGCGGGCAAGGAGAATCTGGCGCCGCTGTGGCGCGTGCTCGGCAACCTCGTGCTCGATGCGCCCAAAAGCCCTTGCGTGCCGGCGATCTGGAAATGGGGCGAGGTGCGGCCTTATCTCATGGAGGCTTGCAAGATCATTACCGCCGAAGAGGCGGAGCGGCGGGTTCTCGTCCTCGAGAATCCGGGCATGAAGGGCGAGTCGCGCATCACGCGCAGCCTCTTTGCCGGATTGCAGATCATCCTTCCGGGCGAGGTCGCGCCGGCGCATCGCCATGTCGCTTCGGCGCTGCGCTTCGTCATCGAGGGCAAGAACGCCTATACCGCGGTTTCGGGCGAGCGCACCATGATGTCGCCCGGCGATTTCGTCATCACGCCGTCCTGGACCTGGCACGACCACGGCAATCTGAGCGACCAGCCGATGGTATGGCTCGACGGGCTCGACATGCATCTCGTCAATCTGATGGATGCGGGGTTCCGCGAGGGCTGGCCCGAGAAGACCCATCCGGTGACGCGGCCCGAAGGCGCGGCCGACGCCGAATTCGCGTACAATTTGCTGCCGGTCGATTACGAGGCGCCGAGCAAGACGACGCCGATCTTCAACTATCCCTATGCGCGCTCGCGCGAGGCGCTCGAGCGGCTGGCGCGGTTCCACAAAGCCGATCCGTGCTTCGGCTACAAGATGAAATACGTCAATCCGATCGATGGCGGCTGGGCGATGCCGACGATCTCGACCTGGATGCAGCTTCTGCCCAAGGGCTTCAAGACCATGCCCTATCGCTCGACCGACGGCACCGTGTTCGTCTGCGTCGAGGGCACGGGCAAGACGACGATCAACGGCGAGGTCTTCGAATGGGGCCCGCACGACGTCTTCACCGCGCCGAGCTGGCTCTTCTACGAGCACCAGGCCTCGTCCGATGCCGTGCTGTTCAGCTTCTCCGACCGCGTCTCCCAGGAAAAGCTCGACTTCTGGCGCGAGCAGCG
>DATNGG010000174.1:0-28442 GCA_035605975.1 Allostellaceae bacterium
ACGGCGCGCGCGCCGCCGAACTCGTCGTGCCGAAGGCCGCCAATTGGCGCGGCGAGCTGCTGCCGCTGATGAATCCGGCGGCGGGCGGCAAGGCGTCGGGCGCAACGCGGGTTGCCGAGGCCGCGCCGGCGCAGCGGAGCTGATGCTCGTGGCGCTTGAAACGCACAATGCCTGGCCGGCCGGCGTGCTCACCCGGGTCCCCAACTGGATCTATCAGAGCGCCGACATCTATGCGGCCGAACAGGAGAACATCTTTCGCGGGGCGGCTTGGACATTCCTGTGCCTCGAGATCGACATTCCCCGCCGCGGCGACTATCGCACCGCGGCGCTCGGCGACATGCCGGTCATCGTGGTTCGCGAGGACAATAGGGCGATCCGCGCCTTCGAGAACCGCTGCGCGCATCGCGGCGCGCTGCTTGCGTTCGATGACGGCGGCACGGTCGAGGATTTCACCTGCGTCTATCACAATTGGCGCTACGACCTTTGCGGCAATTTGCAGAGCATCGCGTTTCGCAACGGCGTGCAGGGCAAGGGTGGCATGCCGAAGGACTTCGCGATCGGCGAGCGCGGCCCGCGCAAGCTTCGCGTCGAATCGGTGTGCGGCCTCGTCTTCGGCACGCTGTCGCAAGCGGCGCCACCCCTTGAGGAATTTCTCGGCGAGGAAGTCGTCGCGCGGATCGCCCGCGTCTGCCGCGCGCCGATGGAGATCATCGGCCGCTTCAAGCAGACGTTGCCGAACAACTGGAAGCTGTTTATGGAGAACACGCGTGATTCCTACCACGCGAGTCTTCTCCATGTTTTCTTCACGACCTTTCGTCTCAACCGCCTGTCGCAGCGCGGCGGATTGATGGTCAGCAAGACCGGGGCGCATTCCGTGAGCTGGTCGGCGCTCGACAAGGCTCCGAGCGCGAGCGCCGAGTACAATGCCGAGCAGCTGCGCGCCGACAAGAAGGATTTCCTGCTGGCCGATCCGTCGCTGATCGAGGGGTTCGATGAATTCGGCGACGGGATCACGCTGCAGGTCATCTCTATTTTCCCAGGCTGCGCCTTCGCCCAGGTGCAGAACACGATAGCCGTGCGCCGGATCGTGCCCAAGGGCCTCGATCAGACCGAGGTGTTTTGGACCTATCTCGGTTTCCGCGACGATACGCGCGAGCAGCGGCGCATCCGATTGAAGCAATCGAATCTGATTGGGCCGGCGGGTCTCGTTTCGCTGGAGGACGGCATCATCGGAAATTTCGTCCAGCGGGGGATCGCCGGCGCGGCGGCGTTCGACACGATCGTCGAGATGGGGGGCGATGCGGTGGAGAGCACCGACACGCGCGCCTCCGAAGCGTCGATCCGCGGCTTCTGGAAGATCTATCGGCGCCTCATGGGGATTTGAGATGGAGCGCCGCATCGACTTGGCCGCGATGGCGAAGCTTAACCACGACTATGCGCGCAGCATCGACGAGGATGCGCTGGAGGCGTGGCCGAGCTTTTTCGCAGAAACCTGCCTCTACCGCATCACCACGGCGGACAATCACGCGCGCGGATTCGAGGCAGGCCTCATCTACGCCGATACGCGGGCGATGCTCGAAGACCGGGTCAAGTCGCTGCGTATCGCGAACATCTATGAGCGGCACCGCTATCGGCACATCCTCGGCATGCCCGCTCTGGGCGAAGGCTCGGGCCCGGATATCCGCTGCGAGACCGCGTTCGTCGTCATCCGCATCATGCGCGACGGCGCGCTCACGGTCTTTGCGACGGGAAAATATCTCGATCGCGTAAGGGCGGACTCGGATCGGCTCGTCTTTGCCGAACGCATCGTCGTTTGCGACAACGCCAACATCGACGCGATGCTCGCTCTTCCGCTTTGAGAGAGAACGACCCCGCTCGCTAGTCCGACATCGCCGGGCTCTCGGGCACCTCGGCTTCGGTTGCCGGGACCGCGTCGCGCAGCGCCTCGGCGCCGCGCATCATGTGATCGGTCAGAAGCTTGATCGCCGCGGCGGAGTCGCGCTCGAGCACCGCGTCCATGATCGCCCGGTGTTCGGAATTGGTGTCGCGATGCATTCCCTGCTTGGCGCGGGCGAGATGGCGATAGCGGCCGGCGAGATCGAACAGGACATCGGCGAAAGCGCAAAGCCAACGCGATCCGCAGCCGCTGATGATCGCGGCATGGAACTCGCGATGGCGGCGTTCCATCTCGAGATAGGTGCCGGGATTTTCCTTCAACTCCTTGCGCGCCCTCATCAAGCGGTGAAAGGCGAGCACGATGCCTTCTTCCCATTTCGCATCGCCCCGGGCGATTGCCTCGCGCACGCCGATCTCGTTGACGAGGCAGCGCGTGCGCGCGAGGTCTTGAAGCTCGTCGACGCTGACGGTGCGCACGCGAAAACCGCGCTGCTCGTGCAGCGAGACCAGCCCTTCGGCATAGAGCCGGTTCAAGGCTTCGCGGATCGGACTGCTTCCTGCGCCATAGCGGTCGCACATGCTCTCGATCTTGAGCTTCGCCCCGGGGGCCAAGATGCCGGTGACGATGTCGTGCCGCAGCGATTCATAAGCGGCCAGCGTGCGCGTGGCCGGCGCCACGGGCGGTGACGGATCGGACGGCATCCTCGCCTGGTTTTCCTCGCCAATCATTGCGGCATCCTTCGACCTCAACGCGTCAGGGGCATTCGCCCATCTCGGCCTTTGCTACCGCAAATCCGGCGCCGCGTCCGCCGCCGGCTTTTGCCGCGAAAGAAGTCGAGCGCAAAGTTTTCTCGATTGGACGGGCAAAATTGTCTTGACGATCCATTTTCATGGCTACTAGAACCATAATATCGATATTTTAGCAAGCCCAGCGCTTGCCGAGCGAGTCGGTCGGTGGGCCGCCAGAGCCAAGAAGCCACCGCCGGGAGCTCGGTCTTTGTATGGGAGGGAATCGGGGCAGCTATCGCGTTCGAAACCGCGGATCATCGTCATCGACCGTCTCGGTGATCGCGGTTGTCGGACGCTTCATCCATGAGACCTCAATCGCTCTCGCAGTGCAGGCGCGCCGGCGCTCGCGAGCGCCGGGTCTTCACTTTCGAATGCAAGCGCACGCTAACGCCCGGACGATCCGGGATTGGGAGAGCAGTCGATGAAGTTCAGCTACTTTCATCTCATGCCTTGGACCGACGTCACGGAGGCGGGGCAGGATTGGCCGGTTCCGAATTTCCAGTTCGATCCCAAGAAGGGCACCGAGCTCTATCGCACCTACATCGACAGCATGGCCTATGCCGAGGAATGCGGCTTCGATTGGGTCGGCTGCAACGAGCATCATTTCAGCCCCTACGGGCTGATGTCGAACCCCAATCTGATCGCCGCTTCGCTCATCCAGAAGACGAAGCGCATCAAGATCGCGGTCTTGGGCTGCCTCGTGCCGCTCCTCAACCCGATCCGCGTGGCCGAGGAATTCGCCATGCTGGACGTGATCAGCGGCGGCCGCCTGATTGCCGGCTTCATGCGCGGCATTCCGCACGAATACGTCGCCTACAACGTGCCGCCGAGCGAATCCTTCGGCCGCATGCTCGAAGCCTCCGAGCTCATCCGGAAGGCATGGAGCCAGCCTCAGCCCTTCGGCTGGGAGGGGAAGTATTATCAGTTCCGCGCCATCTCGATCTGGCCGCGGCCGGTGCAGCAGCCCGGGCCGCGCGTGCTGATGTCCGGCAGCACGCCGGAATCGGCGCGCTTTGCCGCGCAAAACCACGCGAAGCTGGGGATCGTGCGCCTCACCGATCTCGAGAGCGTGCGCGACTGCATCAAGGTATACAAGGAGGCGGCGGAGGAAGCGGGCTGGATGCCCGAGCCCGACGACATCCTGATCGGCCAATACACGTCGATCGCCGAGACCGAGGCCGAGGCGAAGAAGAATCTCGAGGGCGGCATCGATTACTTCCTCAACGTGCTGAATGGCGGCATCCGCACCGCGGCGCAGCTCGTGCTGCAGAAAACCCGGTACTACACCAAGCCGACCGCGATCGAGCGCACCGCGCAGCGCGTCGCCGTGCTGAAGGGCATGTCGATCGAGGAACGGGTCGATAAGGGGCTCGTGCTGTGCGGGACGCCGGACCAGGTCGTCAAGCAGATAAAGAATCTTCATCGCGAGCTCGGCATGGGCGTCATCAATGTGGTGATGAAGGTCGGCAACGTACCCAATGACGCCATTCATCGCGGCATGACCCTCTTCAAGAACCATGTCGTCGAGCATGTGCGGGATTTGTAAGCGGGCGCCGGGCATTCGCGCCGTATCGTAAGGGAGCGTGCAAGATGGAATTCGAGGAACGTGAGGTCCGCCTGCCCCGGGGCAAGCTGCGCTATCATCAAGGCGGCCGCGGGGCGCCGCTGCTCTATTTCCACAGCGCCGGCGGCTTCCGCGCGAGCCGGGCGTTGAAGAAGCTGATGGAGACGCGCACCGTCTATATGCCGATTGTGCCGGGGTTCGATGGCACCGAGGCTTTGGACGGGATCAAGAGCTGTGCCGATCTGGCCGAGCTTTTCGCCGCCTTCGCCGACAGCGTCATCAAGGATGCGTGCGACGTGATGGGGCATTCCTTCGGCGGCCGGATCGCGATCTGGTTTGCGGCCCGCTACCCCGAAAAGGTGCGCCTGCTCGTGCTCGAAGCGCCGTCGGGCTTCCGGCCTGCGGGCTCGCCGCCGCCGCGGCGCGATCAAGCGGCGATGTTCGCGCATCCGGAAAATCTGGCGAATGAGAAATCGGCCGAGGCCACCGCGCAAAACCGCAAGATGGCCGAGCGCTATCACCAGGCCTCCGACATGGATGAGGAACTCGTCGGCCAGCTCGGCAAGATCAAGGCGGTGACGCTCATCCTGCACGGGACAAGGGACGGGATGATCCCCGAGGCCAGCGCGAATTTCATCAAAAGCCGCATTCCGATCTCGCATCTGGTCTTCGTCTACGATGCGGCGCACGCCATCGAGGTCGACCAGCCCGAGCTCTTCGCCTCGCTCACCGGCGACTTTTTGAGGCGCGGCCAGGGATTCCTCGTCAATCCCGGCAGCGACAAGATGGAAGCCGTGCCAGCATAACGGGAGTGGCGTCGGCGCAGTTCGGCGCGAGCGATAGGAATTCATCGAGACGCCGCCGCGGCTCTCGCCTATCGAGAGGGAGAAAGCATAAGCTGGGGCGAGGCTTGAACACCGAGATTGGGCGGCGCCGATGCAGCGTTGCCAGCTTGGTCGGTCATGCGGCCCTGCGGGCGGAGGTGTGACGGGAGGATGCTTTGAGCGACTATGACCCGGAAGCGCTTTTGGAGATCAAAGGCGTGCGCTCGACGTTCCGGTTTCGCGGCGCGGTGACGCACGCCCTGAACGGCGTCACCGTCGATATCGGGGCGGGCGAGTTTTTTGTCCTTCTGGGACCGAGCGGCTGCGGCAAGACGACGATGCTGCGCGCCATTGCCGGACTCCAGAAGCCGGATAGCGGTTTCATCCGCATCGGCAATCAGGTTGTGTTCTCGGGGCAGGATCGCGTCTTCGTCCCGCCGGAGCGGCGGCCGATCGCGATGGTTTTCCAGTCTTATGCGGTCTGGCCGCATATGAACGTGTTCGAGAACATCGCTTTCCCGCTGCGCGAAGGCGTGCACCGGTTGGGCCGCGCGGAGATCGAGGTGCGCGTCGCCGAGGTTCTCGACATGCTGGGTCTCGTCGCCGTCGCCGAGCGTCCAGTCACGATGCTGAGCGGCGGCCAGCAGCAGCGCGTCGCGCTGGCGCGCGCCCTGGCGCTCCGGCCCAAGGTCCTGCTGATGGACGAGCCGCTGAGCAACCTCGACTACAATTTCCAGATTCGGCTGCGGACCGAGCTGCGCGAGCTGATGCGCCGCCTGCGCCTCACGACCATTTATGTGACCCACAACCAAAGCGAAGCCATCGAGATGGGCGATCGCATCGCGGTGATGGAAGCGGGCAATCTCGTCCAAGTCGGCGATGCAAAAGAGATCTATCATTTCCCGCATAACGAGTTCGTTGCCCGCTTCATCGGCGACATGAATCTCGTTCCGGCCGTGGTCGAGACGACCGATGGCGGCATGGCGACGCTGCGCACCGAGGTGGGGGCGTTTCTCGCGCGGGTGCCGAAAATCGAGGCGCGGCCGGGCGCGTCATATCTTCTCGGTATCCGCCCGGAAGACGTCGTGCTGGTCGATCCCGCGCGCGAAGCCGGCGCCAATCTGCTGCACGGCACCGTCGCCCGCTCGCGCTTCTCGGGCGAGGCGATCCATTGCACCGTCCGCGCGGGAGGCCTCGCGCTCGATTTGAAACTGCGCCGCGGCGCCGATGTCGAGACAGGCGCAAGCGTCACGCTGCGCCTGCCGCCCGAGTTCTGCATCGCGGTTGAGAGCAAGGCCGAAGCGGCAGCCTCCATCGGCCGGCGCGAAGGCGCGCGCGATGTGGGCCGCGTGCCAACCGGCGCGAGCGGCTTTGTCGCGCGGCCCGCCAACGGAGGCGCGGTGTGAGGGATTACCGCGTTCTCCTCGTCTACGGCCTCGGTGCGATCGGGCTACTGATGGTCGCTGTTTCGCTCGCCGGCAACATTCTCGGCAGCGTCAGCACCGGCAGCGACATCACGAAGCTTACCCTTGGGAATTACAGCAAGCTGTTCGCCGACCCAAAGCTCCTTTACGTGTGCGGGCAGACCTTCCTGCTCGGCGCCGGGAGCGTCACGGTGATGATGTGTTTCGCGCTGCCTTTCGCCTGGCTGCTCGGCCGCACGGATTTCCCCTGGAAGACGGCGCTCTTCACGCTGCTGACCGCCGAGCTCGCCGTGCCCGGCTTCATCACGGCGATGGCTTATGTGTGGCTGTTCAACCCGTCCTCGGGCCTCGTCAACAAGCTCTTGGGCACATCGGGCATCGGCACCGCGACCTTCAATGTCTATTCGCTCGGCTGGATTTGCTTTCTTCAGGGGATCGTGCTGGTTCCGGCCTCCGTCTTCATGATGCTGCCGGCCTTCCGCAACATGGACACCTCGCTCGAGGAAGCGGCTTGGGTGAGCGGCGTGCCGAAGCGGCGCGCGGTTCGCCGCGTCACGCTGCCGCTCCTCGCGCCGACCATCATCGCCGCGATGATGTTCTTCTTCGTGATCGCGATCGAGATTTTCGACTTTGTCGGCCTGATCGGCATGCCCGGCGGCGTCAAGGTCCTCGTGCTGTGGATCTACGACGCAACGCATCCCGTGGTCGGCACGCCCGATTTCGGCGCGGCGGGCGCGACTGGCTTCATCCTGTTCATGATCTGCGGCGCGGCCATCGCGCTCTATATCCGCTTCCTGCGGCGAGCGCGGCGGTATGCCGTGCTTGGCGGCAAGAGCCGCAGCGCGCTGCCGCTGTCGCTCGGCCGCTGGAAGTGGCTTGCGGTGAGCTATACCGGCCTCTGGTGCGGCTTCGCCTTTTTCGTCCCGTTCGTCTGCCTGATTTGGGTCGCGCTGGTGCCGTTTCTGCAGACCTTTTCGATCCAGGCACTGCACACCGTCAATCTCAACGGCTTCGCCGACGGGCTTGCCTATATCGGCGAGCCGCTGCGCAATACGGCCGTGCTGATGGTCGGCGCCATCACGCTCTCGATCGTGTGGAGCGTCTCGATCTCGTGGATGGTCACGCGCGGGCAGAGCAGCGCTTTCAAATGGCTCGACGGGCTGGTTTTCCTCGCCCCCGCTGTTCCGACCATGGTCTCGGCGATCGCCTTCGAATATTTCGGCATCGCGATTTATCGCTGGGTCCCGCTCTATGGCTCGATCTGGCTGATCTCGATCGCCATGGCCGCTCATATGCTGGCCTATTGCACGCGGACGATGAACGCCGCCTCGCTGCAAATTCACGCCGAGCTCGACGAGGCCGCCTACGCGTCGAGCGTGACGCCGTTCGTAGCGTTCCGGCGCGTGTTTCTGCCCATCATGGCGCCGGCGATTTTCTATACCGCGCTCATGGTCGGCATGTTGGCGGCGCGCGAGCTCACCCTGCCGCTGATGATGACCCCGGCGCAATCGCCCGTCGTCTCGACGCTCATCTACAATTTGCAAACCAACGGCGACAACGCCGCGGCGGCGGCGATCGCCATCTACATGATCGTCATCCTTGTCCTCCTCGGCATTGCCGCGCGCCGCTTGTCGGGCATGGGCGAGGACGGATCGGGCGCCTTGGCGCGCCGGCCGCGTTGGCGGCGGCTGATGGGCCGGTCGCGCTTTGCCGGGCAGGACATCGGCATCGAGGCCGCCGCGGCAAAGCCGCGGGGTTGAACGGAAAACAAAAATGCCAAAGAAGGGAACAGGGATGGATTCGTCGAAGGATGCCGAGAACGCGCCGGCACGGCGCGCGGTTTGCTGGGGAAGGCGGGGCGCGATCGGTGCAGTGCTCGCCGTTGCGGCGCTCATCGCCCTTCCCTCAACCGCCGTTCGCGCGCAAGACCTTCCGGCCGCAATCAAGGCGCTCATTCCCGCCGCCAAGAAAGAGGGAACCCTCAGCCTCTTCGGCTATACCTCCAATCCGCGCCAGGAAGCCGCGCTCCGCGCGGCGATCAGCAAGTTCTACGGCTTCACGATCAACATCAATTTCAGTCGCGGCAATCACGTGCAGGAGACGGCTCAGCTGGTTCAAGCCGTCAAAAATCACGTGCCGACGAATCTCGACGTGTTCTGGTCGGGGCCGACCACGGTCGGGGTGCTCGACGAGGCTGGCGCGATGATGAAGTTCGACTGGGCGAAGGCGTTCGGGCTCGATCCGGACCTTCAGGTCGGCGATACCGGCCTGCGCAGCCATGATTCGGTGCTTGCCGCCATCACCTACAACACCAACCTCGTCAAGCCGCAGGATGCGCCGAAATCCTATGACGATCTTCTCGATCCGAAATGGAAGGGCCGCATCGCCACGCCGCGCTCGCCGACGCCGTGGTTCATCCTCGCCTACGCGCTTGGCGATGCGAAGGTGACGGATCTGCTCACCCGGATGGTGCGCGACCAGGATCTGAAGATTCTGCCGACTTATCCCGATGTGCGCACGCGGGTGAGCACGGGCGAGTTCGCGCTGGGCTTTGGCGCCGATGCCTTCGTTCTCGAGCGCCAGGGAGCGCCGGTCGATCATGCCAAGGCGAGCCCGCTCGTCCTGCTGCCGAGCACGACGAACATCCTGAAGGACGCAACGCATCCCAATTTGGCGAAGCTCTGGGGCTATTGGCTCGTCACCGATGACGGCCAGCGCACGCTCGATGCCGAGCTCGGCTACGCGCTCGTCACCACCAAGGGCGGCCCGTCTTACAAACTGGCGCAGAAGATCGGCAAAGCCGTGATCGTCTCGGACGAGTTCACGCGCAAGAATTTCGAGCCCCTGGGACGCAAGTACAGCAAGATCATGGGAATCCGCTAGGCGGATTTTTCGAGTGATGGAAGGAATGCCCGATGCCTGATGTGCGAGAGAACAAGACGGCCGCCGCCGCGGCGGAAACGCGTGCGGCGCCGCTCGATTTCCAAGATCATCTCGCCAATCTGGAGCGCGCCGGGCTGCTGGTCCGAATCGATACGCCGGTCGATAAGGACAGCGAGATTCACCCGCTGGTGCGCTGGCAGTTCATCGGCGGCGTGCCGGAAGCCGAGCGCAAGGCTTTCCTCTTCACCAATGTCGTCGATGCGACCGGAAAGCGCTACGACATGCCGGTCGCCGTCGGTGGCCTCTCGGCCAATGCAGAAATTTATGCGAAGGGCATGGGCCGGTCGGTCGAGGACATCGGCAAGGCTTGGCTCGAAGCCATCGCCAATCCCATCCCGCCGGTGCGCGTCAATGAAGGCCGCTGCCAAGAGGTCGTGCTGACGGGCGAGGCGCTGACCAAGCCCGATGGCGGACTTGCGACGCTGCCGGTGCCGATCTCGACGCCGGGCTTCGATTGCGCGCCTTACCTCACGGCGACGCTCTGCGTCACCAAAGATCCCGATTCCGGCATTCAGAACATGGGCACCTATCGCGCATGCCTTCGCGCGAGCGACCGCTTGGCGATGATGATCGGCTCGACTGGCGGCGGACAGGGCGGCTTTCGCCACTGGCAGAAATACCGTTCGCGCGGCGAGCCGATGCCGATCGCCATCGTCATCGGCGCGGCGCCCGTCGTCGTCTTCACCGGTCCGCAAAAGCTCGATGTCGATATGGACGAACTGGGCGTCGCCGGCGCCTTGGCCGGACAGCCCATTCGCGTCGTGCGCGCCCGCACCGTCGATCTCGACGTGCCGGCGGACGCCGAGGTGGTGATCGAAGGCTTGGTCGACACGACGCGGCAGGAGCCCGAAGGGCCGTTCGGCGAGAGCCATGGCCATATCGCGCTCGAAACCTTCAACCTGCCGATCAAGGTAACCGCGGTCACCCATAAGAAGAAGGCCGTCTTCACCTCGATCCTCAGCCAGGTGACGCCCAGCGAATCAAGTGCGATCAAGAAAGTCGCCTATGAGCCGCTGTTCCTCAGCTATATCCGGAACACGCTGGGGGTAAGGTCGCTGCAGCGCGTCGTGATGCACGAGCCGCTGACCAACCTGCGCCCGGTGATCTTCCTGCAATTCTCCCAGGACGCCAACAACAGCGAAATCTGGCGGGCGCTGAACGGCGCCGCCAATCTCGAGCGGCAATGCGGCAAGATCGTCATCGCGGTGAGCACCGATGTCGATCCCAGCAATCTCGACGGCGTGTTTTGGTCGATGGCTTATCGCTGCAACATGCTGGAAGACATTCACATCCTGCCGCATCGCATCGCCGGGCGCATGGGGCAGGGCAAGCAGGACGCCTCGCTGCTCATCGATGCGACGCAAAAGCGGCCGCTGCCGCCGCTGGCGCTGCCGGGCAAAGAATATATGGAGCGCGCGCGCGCCCTGTGGGAGAAGCTCGGGCTTCATCCTTTGACCGTGCGCCCGCCTTGGCACGGCTACGATCTCGGCGCCTGGACCGAAGCTTGGGAGCGCTATGCCCAGGCCGCGGCGGTCGGGCGGTGGCAGGAGAACGGCAAGGAGACGCTGGCGCGCCAACGCGACGGGATTCGCCCGCAGACCCCGGTCAACGCGGTGGAAGGCGGCCCCAAGCTCCCGGATGTTTCCGAGTAGCCGGCCAGTCCTAGGGGGAGCCATGTCGTCACCAAGCCGTCGTCGCATGCCGGGCGGGATTCCGGCGCTCGTTTTGCTTGCGCTCTGCGCCGTGATCCTTGCCTCGATTTCGCCGCGTGCGGCGGCGCAGCCCGCCAAGCCTCTTCCGACGAAGGTCGCCGCTTTCATCCCGGAGGCGAAGCAAGAGGGCGAGCTTGTCATCTTCGGCCAATCCTTGAACCCGAGCCAGGCGCAAGCCGTATCGCAAGGGTTCAGCGCCTTTTACGGCTTTCCGATCAAGCTCAGCCTCGTCACCGGGCTTCATGTCGCGAAGACCGCCGAGGTAGTCGACGCGGCCAAACATGGCGTGCCCTCGGGTCTCGACATTTTCTGGACGACCGCCGAAAACATCGAAAGGCTGAGCAAGGGCGGTGCGCTCGCTTCCTTCGACTGGACGACAGCGCTAGACCTCGATCCGTCGCTGAAGTTCGGCGCCCACGGCCTTAAATCGCATGACGGCGTGCTCAGCAACGTCTTCTACAACACCGGGCTGGTGAAGCCCGCCGACGCGCCCAAAAGCTATCAGGATCTGCTCGATCCCAAATGGCGCGGGCGGATCGCCATGCCGCGCTCGCCCGGCCCCTGGGTCAACCTCACCTATGCGCTCGGCGAGGACGAGACCGCGCGGCTGCTCGAGGCCCTGATCCATCAGCAGCAGGCAAAGCTGCTTCCGACCTATCCCGACGTGAAGGCACGCGTCAGCAGCGGCGAATTCCCGCTGGGCATCGGCGCCGACGTCTTCATCGAGGCGGCGCATCGCGCGCCGGTCGCCAATGCCGATCTCGCCGTCACCGCGCTCGCGCCCTGGGCCTTCGCGCTGCTGAAGGATGCCCGGCATCCCGCGCTGGCAAAGCTCTGGGGCTATTGGGCGGTGAGTCCCGAAGGGCAGCAGCTTCTCGATCGGCTGCGCGGCCTCGCGCTCGTCTCCTCCGCCGGGACCTATGTGGCGAAATACGCCCAAGGGAAAACGGTCAAAATCGCTACCTACGACTACATGGCCGAGAATTCCGCCCGGCTGAGCGAGCGCTACGGGCAGATCATGGGCATTATCCGCTAAGCGGATTCCGGGAAGACGGATCGACCCCTCTTCCGCGTCTCGCGGCGTGATTTGACGCGCTTTGTCGTATTGTCATACAATATGACAAACGTGACGCGGGAGGCCTTGAAAGTGTCGGGCGACGACATCGCGATGAAAAGCTCGGCGCGAGCCCTGCGCGCCTTGAAATCGATCGGCCAGCCTTTGCGGCGCAAGGAAGATCAGCGCCTGGTGACTGGCCAGGGCCGTTTCACCGACGATTTCAGCATGCCGGGCCAAGCCTGGGCGGCGATGGTGCGCTCGCCCTATCCGCATGCGCGCATTCGCGGCATCGATGCGGGCGCGGCCATGGCGATGCCGGGCGTGCTCACCGTGCTGACCGGCGCCGACTGCCTTCGCGACGAGTTGAAGCCGATCCCGCACAGTCCCGTGCCCTCGACGAAATACGACATGAAGCTCTCCGGCCGCGGCGGCAGCGAGGTCTTCATCGGGCCGCATATGATCCTGCCGGCCGACAAGGCGCGGCATGTCGGCGAGGCGGTCGCGATGGTGGTTGCCGAGACCCGCGAAGAGGCGCAGGACGCGGCCGACAGCGTCATTGTCGATTACCAAGAGCTGCCCTGGGTCGCCGATACTTCGGCCGCCGCCGCGCCGCAGGCCCCGCGCATTTGGGACGAGCTGCCGGACAATGTTCTGGTCGATACCAGCTTCGGCGATCCCGTTGCGACCGATGCCGCCTTTGCGCGCGCCCGCCATGTCGTCAGCATGAAGGTCCATGTCGGCCGTGTGACGGGCGCTCCGCTGGAGCCGCGCGCCGCGCTCGGCTTTTTCGATCCGCAAACCCGGCGCTATACGCTCTATGCCGGAAGCGGCGGCGCCGTCCGGCAGAAACACGAGATTGCCGAAGTCTTCGGCGAAAACCCGGAGCGGGTGCGGGTTCTCTCGCTCGATGTCGGCGGCAATTTCGGCACGCGCAACCGGCTCTATGTCGAGTTCGCGCTGGTCCTTTGGGCGTCGCGCAAGCTCGGGCGGCCGGTCAAGTTCCGCGCGGACCGCGTCGAATGCTTCCTCAGCGATTATCAGGGGCGTGATCTCGTCTCCGAAGTCTCGCTGGCGCTCGACGAGACGGGGAAGTTCCTCGCCCTTCGCGCCTCGAACCTCAGCAATGTCGGCGCGCGCTGCGTCTCGCTCTCGCCACTCAGCAAGGGCTCGGGGCTCATCACCGGCTCCTACGATATTCCCTGCGCAAGCCTTCGCTCGCGCGCGGTCTTCTCCAACACCATGCCGACCCAGGCCTATCGCAGCTCGGGACGGCCCGAGGTGACCTTCGCGATCGAGCGCCTGATCGACAAGGCGGCGCGCGTTCTCGGCTACGATCGGCTCGACCTGCGGCGGCGCAACCTCGTTGCGCCGGCGCAGATGCCCTACACCAACGCGGTCGGTGCGATCTACGATAGCGGCGAATACCTTACCAATATGGAGTGGGTGCTCCGCCTCGCCGATTGGAAAGGGGTCGCGGCGCGGCGCGCGGCGGCCCGCCGGCGCGGCAAGCTGCTCGGGGCGGGCTTCGCCAATTACGTCGAATCCTCGATCGGCACGCCCAAGGAGCGCGTCGATCTCATCGTCGATCCGGCGCGGATCGCGCTGGTCATCGGCACGCAGCCCGCCGGCCAGGGACATGAGACGAGCTTTGCGCAGGTGGCGGCTGATTTGCTCGGCATTCCCTTCGACAAGGTCGAGATCCGGCTCGGCGATACGGATATCGTCAGCGCCGGCGGCGGCACGCATTCCGGCCGCTCGATGCGTCATGCCAGCGCCGTGATCGCGCTGGCGAGCGATGACCTGATCGACAAGGCCAAGCGCCTCGCCGCGCATCTCTGGAACGTCGGCGCCAATGCGGTGACGTTCGAGGATGGCGTCTTTCGCCTGCCCGGCAAGAACAACTCCTTCACCTGGTTCGAGCTCGCGGCGCGGCTCGGCGAGCCCGGCCTGCCCGAGGAGTTCGCCGCCGGCCTGCGCGTGCGCCGCGACAACGAGATGCACACGCCGGTTTTCCCCAACGGCGCATGCGTGTGCGAGGTTGAGATCGATCCCGAGACCGGCGCCTTGGAGGTCACGCGCTATAGCAGCGTCGATGATGTCGGGCGCTGCATCAATCCGCTCATCGTTCACGGCCAGACTCATGGCGGCCTTGTTCAAGGCGTCGGTCAGGCGCTGTGGGAGGGTTGCGTGATCGACCCGAAATCGGGACAGCCGCTCTGCGGCTCTTTCATGGATTACGGAATGCCGCGCGCGGATAAATTGCCGTCCTTCGCGACGGAGATTGCCGAGGTGCTGTCGCCGACCAATCCTTTCGGCGTCAAAGCCGGCGGCGAGGGCGGTACGACGCCGGCGCCCGCCGTGGTGTTGAGCGCGATCGAGGATGCGCTGGCGGAGTTCGGCGCGGTCGAGATCGAGATGCCCGCGACGCCGCTGAAAATCTGGGCAGCCATCAAAGAGGCGACGCGGACGAAATGAGCACCTCTTCGGGGGCAGGCGCGGGGCTGAAGCTGTTGAAGCCGCAGGCGGCGCCGCTGCGCAATCAGATCATCGCGTCGCTGCGCCGGGCGATCGAGCTCGGTCACCTGATCCCCGGCACGCGCCTCATCGAAAAGGATCTCTGCGCCCAGCTCGGCGTCAGCCGGACCTCGCTGCGCGAAGCCTTGCGCGAGCTGCAAGCGCAGGGGATCGTGGAGCATAGAGGCGCGCGGGGCCTTGCGGTCGGCGCGATCTCGCACGAGGATGCGGAGAACGTCTATCGCATCCGCGCCGCGCTCGAAGCGCTGATCGTCGAGCAATTCATCGAGAAGGCGAGCGCCGACGAGATAGGGTCGCTCGTCCGCGAGAGCCAGGCCTTGAAGGAGGCCTACCGCTTGGGCGAACTGGAGGGGATTGTCGTCGCCAAGCGGCGCTTTTACGACCGGATCTGCTCGGGCGCGCGAAATCCCATCGCCTTCGATCTGCTCGACCACCTCGTTCTGCGCACCTCGAGCCTGCGCTCGCGCTCGCTCACGCGCAAAGAGCGGCAGCGGCAAAGCATCCAGGAGATCGACGCGCTTGTCGGCGCGATTGAGCGGCGCGACGTCAAGGCTGCGCAGCGCATCGCCGCCGAGCATGTGATGCATTCGGCGCAGTCCGCGTTCCTCGGCGATGCTCGGGCCGCCGTGAAGGCGCCGATAGACCGATTTGCGGAAACGTCCTTGCGCGGAGGCTGAGCTCCTTCGACACGCCTACCGCGTCGAGACGCGGCTCGCCGCGCTCGCGACGCCGAAGAGCCGTGCTTTCGCGGCGTCGTCGGCTTCCAGCGCATTGCTCGGCCCGCGATAGACGATGCGGCCACGATCGAGCACCAGCACCTCCTTGGTAAAAGCGAGCGCGAGATCGATGCGCTGCTCGACCAGGATGATCGAGGTGCGGGCTTCGTCGCGAACGCGAATGAGAGCATCGGTCAAGGCATCGGCGACCACCGGCGCCAGGCCTTCGGTCGGTTCGTCGAGCAGCAGGAGCTTCGGTGCACCCGCGAGCGCACGTCCGATCGCGAGCATCTGCTGCTCGCCGCCCGACAAGCGGTTGCCGGCATTGTCGCGCCGCTCCTGCAAGCCCGGGAAGAGATCGTAAATCCGCGCGAGGCTCCAGCCTTGCGGCCGCGCGGCGATGCGCAGATTCTCCTCGACCGTCAACGACGGGAAGATTTCGCGCTCTTGCGGGACGAGACCGAGGCCGAGCCGATTGCGGCGATGCGTCGGCGCATTCTCGATGGCGGCCTCGCCGAAGCGGATGATGCCGCGATGGCGCTGCGTAAATCCCATCAAGGTCGAGAGCAGCGTGGTCTTGCCGACGCCGTTGCGGCCCAGCACGGCGAGCGTGCCGCCCGATGGAACGGCGAAGCTCACATCGTCGAGAACGATCGTCGGGCCGTAGCCGGCGGTCAAGCCTTCGACGACGAGGGCTTCGCTCACCCTTTGCCTCGTCCGAGATAGACGGTTCGCACCTCTGGATTGGCGGCAATGTCGTCCGGCGTGCCGCGGATCAAGACGCGCCCCCGGACCAGCACCATGATCTCGCGCGCGAAGCGGAACACCAAATCCATGTCGTGCTCGATCATCAGGATTGCGATCTCGGCGGGGAGACGGTCGAGCGCGTCATGGATCGCATGCGCTTCCGCCGCCGGCACGCCCGCCGCCGGCTCGTCGAGCAGGAGCACGCGCGGCTTCAAGGTCAAAGCGATGGCGATCTCGAGAAGGCGCTGCTCGCCATAAGGAAGCTCCGCCACCCGCAGCTTCGCCAGCCGCTCCATGCCAAGCAGGGCGAGCTGCGCCGCGGCTTCGTCCGTGCAGCGGCGCCAGATCGAGCCGTAGCGGAAAAGCCGCCAGGCAACATGGTCGCGTTCGGCCACCGCGATCGCGACATTGTCGCACGCGCTCCATTCCGGCAGCAGCGCGTTGATCTGATGGGTGCGCGCGAGGCCGAGTTGCACGCGGCGCTCGGGCTTCAGATGCGTGATGTCGCGCCCTGCGAGCAGGATATCGCCGCCATCGGCGCGCAGCGTCCCGGTCAAAAGATTGACGAAGCTTGTCTTGCCGGCGCCGTTGGGGCCGATAAGGCCGAGCCGCGCGCCCGGCCGAAGCTCCAAATCGATCGCCTGGGCGACCGGCAACGCGCCGAAGCTCTTGGAAAGACGGCGCACTTCGAGGATCGGCGGCGCGCTCACTTGCGGAAGGCTCCGCGCCAAAGCCCCGCGACATGCTCCTGCGTCCAATCGGCGAGACCCATCAAGCCGTCATCGAGGAACAGGACGATGACGATCAGCAGCCCGCCGATGACGAACATCCAGCGGAAGGGATCGAACTCCGCGGCGAGGTCTTGCACGACGACGTAGAAAGCGGCGCCGACGAAGGCGCCGTAAAGCCGACGCGTGCCGCCAAGGATCAGCATGACGAGCGCCGTGCCGGAGACGAGAAGATCGAGGGAATCGATGCCGACGAACTGGTTGGTCTGCGCTTTCAAAGCGCCGGCCGTGCCCGCCATCGCCGCCGAGAGGGTGTAAATCGCGACCAGCCGCCACCAGACGGGCGTGCCGATGGCGCGCATGCGCCGCGGATTTTGCCGGATGCCGTCGAGCGAGCGGCCGAAGGGCGAGCGAACGATCCGCCACGCCGCGATGAACCACAGCAGCAGCACGCCGAGCGCGTAGAGATAGCCGGTGCGTCCCCAAAGATCGAAGGGAAAGAGCCCGAAGAGCGGCGAGATATGCATGCCCTGCAGGCCGTTATCGCCGCCGGTCAAGCCGTTCGCCTGCAGCGCCACGGCGGACAGCATCGATGCGATGGCGAGGGTAAGCATCATCAAGGTGACGCCTTCGGTGTGGAGGATGAGCATCCCAGTCACCAGACCGAAGAGCGCGGCGATGATCGTTCCGAAGAGCAGCCCCAACAGCGGGTCGGGCGCGACATGGATCGAAAACAGCCCCGCGGCATAGGCGCCCAAGCCGAAAAAGGCGGCCTGGCCGAAGGTGATGATGCCGGCATAACCCAGCGCGAGATCGATCGAGAGGGTGAAGAGGATCATCTCGAGCGCGGCCGTGCCGAGACTGATATAAGTGTCGGCGACAAAGAAGATCCCGAGCGCGATCGCCCAAGGAAGGATATGCCAGGCCCAGCGCAGGCGGCCATCGCCGCCGCCAAGCTGCGCGAGCGCCGGTCCTGGATTGTCGATCGCCGTCTTCATGGCGCCGATCGCGCCGGTACCAAGCCGTGCGGCCGCCACAGCAGCAAGACGATGACCAACACATAGATGATATAGGCCGATGTCCCGGGCAGCAGGAATTTCCCCGCGGTATCGATGATGCCGAGCGCCAGCGCCGCGATGAACGAGCCCTTGAAATTGCCGACGCCGCCGACGATCACGACGATGAGAAAGGTGACGAGATAGCGCAGCGCGTAGAACGGCTCGAGCGGCAGCAAGGCGGCGCCGATGATGCCGCCGAACGCCGCCAGCGCGCAGCCGACCGCGAAGGTACCGGTGAAGAGCAGATTGACATCCATGCCGATCGCCCGGGCCATGTGCGGATTGTCCACCGCGGCGCGCAGCCGCGCGCCGTAGAGCGTCCGATCGATCAAGAGCCAAAGGCAGAGTGCCGTCACCGCGCCGACCGCGATGAGAAAGAGGCGATAGGTCGGATAGTGCGTATAGCCGAGATCGGTGAGGCCGATGAGCAGTGCCGGCGCCGGCAGGGTCTTGACGTTGGTGCCGAAGAGCGCGGTGAGCGCCGCGATGACGACGAAGGTGAAGCCGAAGGTCATCAAGGCTTGCGCCAGCTCGCCGCGGCGGTAGAGCGGGCGATAGAGCAGGAGCTCGGCGATGGCGCCGAGCGCGCCCACGGCCAGGCTCGCAACGACGATCGCGGTAAGGAACCCGCCGCCTTGCTCGATGATCGTCGCTGCCACATAGCCGCCGATCATCGCAAAGGCGCCATGCGCGAGGTTGACGACGCGCATCAGCCCCATGGTCACCGTCAGGCCAACCGAGATGATGAAAAGGACCATCCCATAGGCGGTGCCATCGAGCAGTATCGTGAGATAGGCCATCGCTACCGGTTACCATACCCCGGAGCAGCGCGCCAGACGCTGACGCCCATGTCTCAATCGCTGCTTGCCAAGCTCGTGCCGCCGCGCGAGATTGATGCGGCGCGGGCGGACAAGCCTTTGTCTGCCCTCTCGGGAGGAAAGAAAAATGACACGCTTGTTGCGGATCGGCGCCGTCGTCCTGGTGTTGGGGGCGGCTGGACATGCTTCAGCCGAGACGGTGAAAGTCGGGCTGATCGTGCCGTTCTCGGGCGAATACGCGCAATGGGGCGTCGAGACCAAGGGCGGCGTCGAGGTCTATCAGCAGCTTCACGGCAAGACCGTCAACGGCAATCAGATCGAGGTGGTGATGCGCGACGAAGGCGGCATCAACCCCGCCCGCTCGAAGCAGCTCAGCTCCGAGTTGATCCTGCGTGACCGCGTCCAGTTCCTCGCCGGCTACGTGTTCAGCCCCGATGCCTTGGCCGTCGCCGATGTCATCAGCCAGGCCAAGGTGCCGACCATCATCACCAACGCCGCGACCGGCTTCATCACCGAGAAATCGCCCTATTTCGTCCGCGTCAGCTTCACCTTGCAGCAGGAATCCTCGCCGCTCGGCAGCTGGGCGGCGACGCACGACATCAAGAATATCGACGCGGTGATCGCGGATTACGTGGCCGGCGAAGATTCCTATGCCGGATTCCTCAAAACCTATACGGCCGCCGGCGGGAAGGTGACGCAGGTCATCAAATATCCGGTGACTGTCGCCGACATCACGCCTTATTACGAGCGCGTTCTCCAGGACAAGCCGCAAGCCGTGTTCATCTTCGGCACCGGCGGCGCCAACACCAAGATCATGGTCGGCACCTGGGCCGAGCGGCTGAAGCCTGCGGGCATCGCCTTCATCGGGCCGTTGCAGCTCCAGCAGACCGATCTGCCGGTGATCGGCGACGGCGCGCTCGGCGTGATACAGACGAACCATTATGTCGAGCACACCGACAACACGCTGAACCGGCAGTTGTGGGCGACCTGGGACAAATTGTACGGAAAGAATCCCTCGAACCAGCCCAACTTTGCAGCGGTGGCCGCTTATGACGCGATGGAGCTGGTGTACCGCGCCGTTGCCAAGCTCGGACCCAAGGCAAGCGGCGACGACGTCATGGCTCTCTATAAAGGCATGAAGGTCGAAAGCCCGCGCGGGCCTTTCACCATCGATCCGAAGACGCGCGATATCGTCCAGAACATCTATGTGACGAAGACGGAGAAGGTGAAGGGGGAGCTGCAAAACGTCGTGATCGATACGATCAAGGATGTGAAGGACCCGACGCATCCCCAATAGCGAGAGCCGGTCAAGAGGTACGGAAAGCCAGCATGCGCAAGGACGAGAACGAGCTGCTCTGCCGCGTCGGACCGAAAACGCCGATGGGACAGGTGTTTCGCCGCTATTGGACGCCGATCGCCTTGGCAAGCCAAGTCGAGCACGCCGACAGCGATCCGATACGCGCGCAGTTCTGCGGCGAGACCTATGTGCTGTTCCGTGATAGCGCGGGGCGGCTCGGCCTCCTCGACGAGCTTTGCCCCCATCGCGGCGCGTCGCTCGCGCTCGCTCGCGTCGAGGATTGCGGCATACGCTGCCTCTATCATGGCTGGAAGTTCGATGTCGAAGGGCGCTTGCTCGATTCGCCGAACTATCCCAATCCGGCGTATCAGGCGCGGTTTCGCGCGATGACCTATCCGTGCCGCGAGGGCGGCGGCTTGATCTGGGGTTATTTCGGGCCGGCGGACAAGATGCCGAGCTTCCCGGATTTCCCTTTCATCGAGGCGCCGGCGAGCCATCGCAACATCGAGCGTGTCGATCTCAACTGCAACTATCTTCAGCTGCTGGAGGGCGGGCTCGACAGCTCGCATGTCGGCATCCTCCATTCCGATCAGGCGCGGCCCGGCTGGCAAAGCAACAGCTTCACGCCCAATGCCGACGCGCTCAATCCCGGCGCGCTCGCGGTCGACGACAACGCGCCGGCGCTCTCGATCGAGACGACCGATTTCGGCTTCCACTATGCGGCGATCCGCAAGCGCCCGGATGGCGGCGACAGCGTGCGCATCGTGCCCTTCATCCTGCCGTTCACGCGCGTGATCCCGGCGCAGGCGCGCGTCGCGACCCTCTTCGAGGTGCCGCTCGATGACGAGAACACTTCGACCTATATCATCGTGCACGGCAACGCGGCCTATGACCGTGCGCATCATCGCTCTTTGAGCGGCATTGGCGATCCGCGGCTCTATTCGGAAAGCGATTTCCGTTGGCGCGCGACATGGGAAAACCGAATGGGCCAGGATCGTCGGGCGATGAAGGAGCGCTGGGGCGGCTTTCGCGGCCTCGAGCAGGAAGACGCGGCCGTGGCGCTGTCGATGGGGCCGATCTTCGATCGCACCCGCGAGCATCTGGTGCCGGCCGATGCCGCGATCGTCCATCTGCGCCGGCTATTGCTCACCGCCGCGCGCGGCCTCGCCGATGGAATCGAGCCGCCGATCTTGCCCAGCGTTGCGCGCATCAAGGGCGTTGCGGACACCGATCTGGTGCCGGGCGCGAAATGGCAGGACCTCGTGCCGCATCACAGCGCGCGGCGCGAGGCTGCTCTCGCCGATATGGCGGACTGAAAGTCGCGAGCTCGCCGCCGATGACCGATCGCCCGCTTCGCGTCGCCATCGTCGGTGCCGGCATGTCCGGACTCTATATGGCCGAGATGCTGCAGCGCCGGCCGGATGTCGCCTTCACGGTCTATGAGAAGGCCGGCGAGATCGGCGGCACCTGGCGCGACAACACTTACCCCGGGCTCTTCGTCGACGTCTTATCGCGGCAATACGAGTTCCTGTTCCAGCCCAATTACGATTGGTCGCGCAAATACGCGCCGCAAGCCGAAATCTTCGCTTACATGAAAAAGGTCGCGCGCGAGCGCGGCTGGTTGAAGCACATCCGCTTCAACACGGAGATCGTCGCGGCGCGGTTCGATGCCGCGGCCGGCCAATGGCAGCTGAAAACCGCGGCGGGCGAGACCGACACGGTCGATTTCTTCGTCGTTGCCACCGGGTTCCTGGCAAAGCCCCTCTTTCCCGAGATCGAGGGGCGCGAGAGCTTCGCCGGGAAAGCGTTTCATTCCGCGCGCTGGGATCATTCCATACCCTATGACGACAAGCTTCGCTGGGGCGTGATTGGGGCGGGCTGCAGCGGCATCCAGATCACCGAGGCGCTCGCGTGGAAGGATGTCCAGGTGACGCAGTTCGTCCGCCGCCCGCAATGGATTCACATCCGCGAAAATCCCGGCGCGACTTGGTGGGAGCGCATGAAGCTGCGTCTGCCCGGCCAATACGAGAAGAAGCAGCGCGAGCTGTGGGATTTCATCATCGAAGGCGATGCGTGGCGGTTGAAGCCCGGGCCGCAGCGCGAGGCGATGGAGCGTGAGTTCCGCTCCTATCTCGATGTGATCCGCGATCCCGAGCTGAAGAAGAAGCTGACGCCCTCCTATCATCTCGGTTGTACCCGCATCCCGAAATCCGATCAGAACTACTACGAGGCCGTGCAGCGCCCGAACGTAACGATCGAGACGCGCAAGATCGCGCGCATTGTGCCCGAAGGCGTCGAGTTCGAGGATGGTGCGCGCTTGCCGCTCGACGTTCTGGTCTACGCCACCGGCTTCGACACCCACGCCTATATGCGGCCGATGCGGGTGACCGGGCTTAATGGTGTCTCGATCGACGAAGTGTGGAGAGACGGCGTCTTTTCCTATGGCGGCGTCGGCGTGCCGGGGTTCCCCAATCTGTTCCTGCTCTATGGGCCTTTCGCGCCGCTCAACAATGTGCCGGTGCCGATCGGGCTCGAGCACGAGATCGGCTATATCCTGCGGCTGATGGACGAAGCCAAGCGCCGCGGCGCCGCGGTTGCGCCCAGCGAAGCGGCGACCGAGCGATTCCGGGCGAGAATGCGCGACGCCTTTCCCGGCACGGTTTGGGTCGGGTGCAAGAACTGGTACTCGGATCGGGACGGCACGCCGATCCTCTGGCCGTTGCCGCAGGATCAGCACGCCGATTTCTTCGCCGCAACGCGGTTCGAGGATCTCGACTTCCTGCCGATATCGTCGCCTTAGCCGTTTTTTCGGCCGGCCGTGCCGTCAGGTATAGCCGGCGCGATGCGCCGCCGGACCGCGATTCTCGATCCCCTGCGCTTGGCCCTTGCATCGCCCGGTCAGAAGTGCATACACTTGAATCGCTATTGCATACATTTCTCAAAAGCTCTCAAGGCGAAGGGAGTCCGGTCATGCGGCCGGCGACGCGAACCGCGGGAAAAGCCGCCAGATCTCGGCACAAAACGCGAGAGAGCAGCGGCTCTGCCGCCGCGGTCGCGCTGCGCGCGCACGCTCAGCAATTGGTCGAACCGGCCGCGGCGCTGGACGTGGACGCCGGAAACTTGCGGCGCGCCAGCGACCTCTATGCGGCGTTGCGCGCCGACATCGTCAAGGGTCGCCTCAGCCCCGGCATGATCCTCAATCAGGTCCATCTCGCCCGAACTTACCGAGTCAGCCGTACGCCGATCCGCGAGGCGCTGCGCATGCTCCAGGCCGAAGGTCTGGTCGAAGCGGAGCCGCAAAAGCGCATGCGGGTAACAGCGATTGCGACTGATCAGGTCGATACCGTCTACGCCATTCGGATTCTGCTCGAGGCCCTGGGCGTCGCCGTGACCCTGCCGCGCTTCACCGCCGAGGACCGGAAGGATTTGGCGCAGCAATTGGCGGCGGTCAACTCGGTGGCGCCGCCCAATGACGAATGGTGGTCGGGCATCCACCGCGAATTCCATTTGAGCCTCGTTAAGTATTCCTCGCCGATGCTGCTCGACGCGATCCGGGTTTTCTCCGAGCGCGCCGACCGCGTGCGCCGCCACTTCTCGTCGAAAGTGGCGGCGGACACCATGGTCTTCGCGCGCGAGCACGACGCACTCGCCCGCTGTTTCATGAAAGGCAAGCTCGACCAGGCGGTGCGCGGCATCGCCGTCCATCTCGCGCGCAACGCTACCAAGGCGATCGGCAGCATCGACCAGCAGTATCCGGCGCACGGCATCCGCGTCGCCGTCGCGCTTTGCAGTCATCCTTCGACGCTGGCGACCCTCAATCTCGAAGCGATCATGGCTTTCGACCCGGTTTCTCCGATCAGGAGACGTTGATATGGCCGGATCGCGGATTGTCTTCTGGGAGAGCGTCGCCAAGGTCCGCACCGACATCAACGCCGAAGCGGGCTGATCACCGTCACGCGGCGGCGCGGCGGAAGCCGATCGCGCGCAGCAGGAGGACAAGCGCGAACAGCGCCGCCATGAGCAGCACGCCGATTGCGCCGACCGCCTCGATATCGCCATCGTCCCACATTTTCCAGATGAGGACGGCGAGGACCTGATTGCGCGGCCCTTCATAGAGCACCAGCGGCAGGCCGGCGATGCGCACGGCGAGCAGCACGACCCAAATCCAGAGGCCGACGAAGGTCGGCAGCAGCAGCGGAAAGAACACGCGGCGCATGACGCGCAGCGGCGATGCGCCCGCGGTCAATGCCGCTTCCTCGAGATCGCGATGGATCTGCAAGAGGGCGGCGTTCATCGCGCGGCTGCCATAGGCGATGAAGGTCACGGTGAAGCCGATGACGAGCGACAGCACCGTGCCGAAGAGGCCGGTGACGAGAAAGAGCCACAAAAAGGCGAGGCCGGCGACGATGCCCGGAATCGCATGCGGCATGAAGGCGAGTTGGTCGACCAGCCGCCGCCCCCAGAATTTCGAGCGCACGACGACGAGCGAGATGAGGAACGATGCCACCGCCGTCGCCGTCGCCGTCAGCACCACCATCTCGATCGTGTTCCAGAAGGTGTCGGCGAATTTGGGATACGTCCAGAGGAATTCGTAGTGGTTCCAGGTGAGGGAGCGGAGCACCGCGAAGCTCGGCTGCTGCAGGAAGGGAACGAAGGAGATGTAAAGCATCACGAGGAAAGGGAGGACGATCGTCAGGAAGATATAGAGCGCGATGACGCCGAGCGCGGCCCAGCGCCACAGCCCGAGATCGATGACGCGCGGGCGATAACCCTTGCCGGAGACGACGGCGTAGCGCTCGGATTTGTGGATCATGCGCCAGTAGAAAGCCGCGGCGGTCATGCCAAGGAGCAGATAGAGCATGCCGAGCGCGCTCGCCTGGCCGAAAGCGGGCACGCCGGTCGCCGATTGCAGCATCGCATAGATCTTGGTCGCGAAAACGTGAAGCCCGACCGGCATGCCGAGCACGCCGGGGATCTCGAACACTTCGAGCGCCGTCATCGTCTGATAGATCGAGACGGCGACGATCCCCGGCAGCATCAGCTTCAAGGTGACGCGGCGCACGATCGACACCGGCGACGCGCCCGCCATCGCCGCTGCTTCCTCGAGCGCCGGGTCCATGGTGCGCAGCAGCGGCACCAGCATGAGAAAGGCCGTTGGTACGAGATGCAGCCCCTCGACGAACGCCATGCCGGAGAGGGTGTAGATGTTGATCGGCGCGGCGCTGAGGCCCCACCACGCCATCAGGGCTCGGTTGACGAAGCCCGATTTGGGCGAGAGCAGCAGCACCCAGGACATGGCTTGCAGCAATCCCGGAACCGCGAGCGTCATCGGGATCACCGCATAGAGCCAGGCTTTTCCCGGCACGTTGGTGCGCTCGACCAGCCAGGCGAGCAGCGCCGCGAGCGCGATGCCGAGGGCGGTCGCGCCGACGACGAAGATCACCGTGTTGAGCAGCAGCCGATAGGTTTGCGGATCGAGCCAGATCGCGGCGTAATTCGCGAGGCTGATCGTGCTCCAATTGGTATTGGTCGGGATGCGCGCGGTGGAGAAGCTGCCGATGACGAGAAAGATCAGCGGCACGAACACGGCCGCGGCGAGCACCGCAAGCACGAGATAAGGCCCGATCGAGACGCGCGGCCATTGCCATTGGCCGGTACGCGCGGCAATCGCGGCCGTCATCCGCCCGTCTCTCCCCGTCGGAACCGCCATTGTTGTCGTTTCGCTCCCGCAGTCCGGATTTTAATCGAGGATGTGTGCCGCGGCCAGCCTCATTCGCCCGCGGAATTCTTGCGCGTGTCCTGCCGGGCGGTATAGTGCGAGAGAAGAAGCGCCGCCGTCTGCATGCAAATCGGCGCTCGCCAGGGAGGAGCTTTCGATGCCGCACACATACCGGGCGCTCGCGATCGGTGCTGCCGTCCTTTGCGCAATCGCGCTGCCGGCGCGGGCCGAGAATTTGACGCCGGACATTCAGAAAATCCTCGCCGAGGAAAAGCTCGATCCTGCGATCATGAAGGGGCTCGACCAAGAGCTCGCCGTGCCGCCGGCGCTTCTCGCCGCCGCCAAGAAGGAAGGCAAGGTGCAAATTCGCCTGCAAATGAGCGAGCAGGAATTCGCCGGCATGAGCAAGACCTTCAGCGCGCGCTATCCGGGGATCGAGCTGAACTACACGCGCGGCATCGGCCGCGAGCGCGCGATCGCGCCTTTGGTGGCGTTCCAGGCGGGCAATTACATCGCCGACATCGTCGCCGGCTACGACACGAATTACGTGGATTACCGCGCCGCGAATGCGCTCGAGAAGATCAATACGCTGCCGGCCTATGCCCATCTCTGGCCCGAGATGAAGACGAAAGCCGGAACCGACGGCGCCGACAAGATGAACTATTGGTGCCTCAGCTATTCGACCGAGCGGGTGAAGCCGGCGGATCTGCCGAAAAGCTGGGACGATCTCATCACCAATCCTCGGTGGAAGAACGGCAAGATCGGCATGTACAATGCGAGCGTCGCGTGGCTGCCGCAGCTTCGTCATGTGAAGGGCGAGGCGTGGCTGGTCGATTTCCTCAATAAGCTCGTCAACGAGCAACATGCGCAATATCGCAAGGAGACGCTCGCCGCGACCAACAAGCTCATCTCCGTGGGCGAGTTCGACATTTTCGCCGCCGTCCAGGACTATGTCGTCGATCGCGACAAGCGCAAAGGCGTTCCCGTCGCGGCGGATTGCCCGTCGCCGGTTCCGGCGAGCGCCGGCTATATCGGCGTCTTCCGCGGCTCGCCGCGCGTCGACGCAGCCAAGCTCTTCGTCAACTGGTATCTCAGCAAGGAAGGCCAGGTGGCGGCCTATCACTACGCACGCCAGGTTCCGGTGAATGTCGAGCTGAAGGGCAAGGAGTTCCTGCCTTTCCCCGATGAGATCATCGGCAAGAAGATCGTGCTGCGCGACGAGACGATTCTTGCCGAAGGCGATCATGTCGACGCGCTGTGGCAGAAAGTCTGGGAGGCGGCGGGCGCCACCAAGGCGCGATAGACACGGCGCACTCGAGAGGATTGCACGATGCAGGGCGACGGGCGGTTCGACATCCACTATCACATCGTCATGCCGGGCTCGCCGCTGTCGCGCGTCGCCGGCGGCCCGGCGGAGTGGACGCCGCAGCGCGCGGTCGAAGAACTCGACCGCAACGGCGTCGCCACCGGCTTTGTCTCTGCCGCCGCGGGCTGGGGATCGGTCGATGCGGCGACCGCCCGGCGCAACGCCCGCGCCTGGAACGACTATGTCGCGCAGCTTCGGCGCGACCATCCAGGCCGCTTCGGCCTCCTCGGCGCCCTGCCGCTCCCGGCGATCGATGACAGCCTTAAGGAGGTCGAATACGCTTTCGATGTCTTGAAGGCCGACGGGATCGGCATCCAGACGAGCTATGGCGATCTCTGGCTCGGCGATCCCCGCTTCGCGCCGCTCTATGAGGAGCTGGAGCGCCGCAAGGCGGTGGTCTATGTCCACCCGACCGACGCGCCGTGCTCGACCGGGCTCTCCTATATGAAGGCGCCGGTGCTCGGCTCCTTTATCGAATGGCCGATGAATTCGGCGCGCACGATGTTCAGCTTGTTGCTCAACCGCGTTCCGCGCCGCTTTCCGAGCATCCGTTTCATCTTCGCGCATGATGGCGGCACCATGCCGCTGCTCGTCGGCCGCATTCAGGGAATGGCCCAGAACGCCCGGCCGGAATTTCCGGCAACCGTGCGCGAGATTTTTCCCGACGGCGTCGCGGCGGAGTACCGCAAATTCTATTTCGACACCGCGCAGGGCTATGCGCCTGTCAATTTCGCCGCGATGCGCAGCCTCGTTCCCGACGAGCATATTCTTTTTGGCAGCGACTATCCGTTCTTTCCGATCGGCGCCGCGGTGGACGGGCTCGCAAAGCTCGATTTGCCGCCGCAACTGCGGCGCGCGATCGAGCGCGGCAACGCCGAAGCCCTGCTGCGCGGGGCCTGAGGCCGGCAACCGGCGCAAGCGCGGGCGATCCCGACCGCGCGCGCCTCAGCGCGGCACGACATAAGGCGGTCCGCAATTGTCCTTAAGGCCATCGGCGAGGACTTGGCGCGCGATTCCCTGCTGCGGATTGTCTTCGGGCGGGATCACCGCCGAGGCGCCGGAGGCGGGGCCGACCACCAGCACGGTCGCGACGCAAAGCGGGATTTTGAACGCAATCAGAAACGGTGTGCCGATAGCGCTCAGCACCGTCGATTCGGCGCTCGGCGCGCCGGCTGCAGGATCGTCCGACCTCGCTGTGCAAGCGCCCAGAGCCAACGGAACCAACATCGCCAATGCTGCGGGCTTCATC
>DATNGG010000175.1:0-13925 GCA_035605975.1 Allostellaceae bacterium
TGCTGATAACGGATCGCAACAAAAGAGCCCAACGCCGTGCCTGCCATGCTGAGCGACCAAATCCAATAACCTGCCCCATATCCCGATATGGGATGGAGCGATCCGCTCTCGTCTATCTCAACGCTTTTACACAAAAGAAACGCGCTGCCGATTGCGAGCGCGAGAATCGCAAGGACGATCGACGAACGACTTTCCTTGCGCAGCATCACCAGCCACGCTCCGATCAAGAGGGGATTTGCAAGCCACACGAGGTTCGCGGGCCACCAATAGAAGATACCCAACCATCCAAAGTCTAGAATACCAAAGCCGAAATACGCTTCGGAGCGATCACCAACATAGAAGCCCACGAGGAATAGGCTCAATAAAAAGAGCGACACACCTGGTAGAAGACTCGCGAGTCTGCGCCGCCGGATGTGGGAAAGCATCAACGTGCTTCTCCTTGCAGTGCCTGATTATCCCCCAAACCGCATAGGAAGTTCGTCATCGCGAGTGGAGCGAAGCGATCCAGAGCCGAGCGACAGTTCTGGATCGCCACGATCGCTGCGCGGTCTCGCGACGACGGTGAAAACTACCCCAGCGCGTCGATGCCGGCTTTGGCGACTTGCTCGTCCTCATGCGATTGCACGCCCGAGACGCCGATAGCGCCGATGCATTCGCCCTGGACGATGATCGGCAGCCCGCCCTGGATCGGCAATATGTCGGGGAAGTTGAGGAAGCCCGGCCGTTGCTTGGCGCGCTCCTCGGCCATCTTGCTCGGGCGGTCCATCATCGCCGCGGTGCGCGCCTTGCCGAGCGCCACGGCCGCGGTGATCCGGCCCGCGCCCTCGACGCGTTCGAGGAGCCAGAGCGCGCCGGCATCGTCGGTGATGGCGATCGCGACCTTCCAATTGTTCTTGGCGGCTTCGGCCTTGCAGGCGGCCATCATTTTGTGAGCGTCATCGGCGGTGATCGTCGGCTTGTTGCGCATTGTTCTCCTCCTCTTGCGTGATCGATCGTTGAGACGCGGGCCGCGGTCACGCGCGCGGCGGCGCCAAGCTGTAGCGGCCATCCTCGAGCCGCGCGAGGCGGCCTTCGGCATAGAGCTTTTCGAGGATCGGCAATATCTCGCGCCCATCGCGCGTGCCGAGTGCCGCCATGAGATCGAGATAGGTCGCGGGGCCCTCGGCCAGCGCAGCCTCGACCGAGCGGCGCGGGCGCTGCGGCAGGATTGGCGGCTCGGGCACGACGAAATCGAAGGACTGTCCGGCGCCGAACGGCTTGGTGCAGTCGAAGCCTGCCTTGGCGCCGGTGCGGCTGCCGGCGAGCGAGGGATCGAGCGGCACGGCGCGGAATCCCGAAGCGATGACGAGATCGCGGTCGGCTTGAAAGCGCGTCGCGAGCGCCCAATCGATCTGCTCGTCCGAGAACACGTCGACATCCTCGTCGACGACGATCACATGCTTCACATCGGCGGTCGAGCAGAAGACTGCGGCGATCGCGTTGCGCGGCTCGCCGGGATAGCGTTGCTTCAAAGAGAGACGCACATTGTACATGCCGCCCGAAGAGCCGGTGCAGCAGACCGCGACCGGCTCGCGGATCGCCTGGCGCAGCGCGGCCCACACCGCGGCCTCGGTCTTGGCCGCGCCCAGCTGCGCCGTGTCGGTGCGGCCGACATACTTGCCGCCGATGGTGACGGTCTGGAACAGCGCGTCGCGCCGCCGCGTGATCGCCGTCAGGTGAAACACCGGATTGCGTTTCAGCATGCCGTAATAGCCGATGTATTCGCCGTAAGGGCCTTCGGGCTCGACCAGGCCGCGCGGATCGAGATAGCCTTCGAGCACCAGCTCGGCATCGGCCGGAACGAACACATCGATCGTGCGGCATTTGACGACCGGCACCGGCGCGCCGCGCACGCCGCCAATCACATGCAACTCGTCGAGCGGCGGCGTCACCGCAAGAGCGGCGAGAAAATCCGCCGGATGGCTGCCGACCGTATAGGCGACGGGGAGCTTCTCGCCCTTCGCCACCGCGCGCTGATAGATCGCACGCAGATCGGAGGGCGCGTTGAGATCGACTCCCGCGCTCTTGGTGCCGCGCAGCATCAGGCGCCGGCAGCCGATATTGGTCAAGCCGCTCTCGGGATCGCGCGCGAAATCGATGCCCGCCGAAATATAAGGCGCGCCGTCCAGCGCATGCTGGAGATGGACGGGGAGCTTCGCGAGATCGGCGGCCTCGCCGGTGAGGACTTCCTCCTGCACCGGCGCTTCGGCTTGCGGGATCTCGATCGGCGCCAAAGGATGGTCGATGCCGCGGCGCAGCCTTTCGGGAAAGCCTTGCTCGTCGGTGCCGAGTGCCAAGGCGAGGCGCTTCCGCGATCCCATGACATTGCCGATGAGCTCGGCGCGCTCGGAGCCGGCGGCGCGGAACCACACCGCCTTCTGATTGCCGTCGAGCACGCCGCCAAGATCGATCGGATCGATCGATTCGGCGCGAACCTCGCACTCGCCCGCCTCGACCAAGCTCTCGGCGAAGCGGCGCAGGCGGAAGCTCTCGGTATCGATGCGGTTCACGTCTCTCTCATCCTTTCCGCGTCTGAGAGTCGGAGTTTAGAGCATCTCGATCTCGCCGCCGTCCATGATGATGGTTGCCCCATGCAACCATCTTCCGCGCGGCGACAGGATGAAGGCGGCGAGCGCGGCGACATCGCCCGGAAGGCCGAGCCGCGGCACGTTGAGCTCGCGGCGATAAGCCTCGATCTGGGCCGCCATGTCGAGACCCGATTTCTCCATGCGCGCTTTCATCTGCCGGCGCATCCGGTCAGTGTCGACGTGCCCGGGATGGACGGTGTTGACCTGGATGCCATCGCGCTTGCCGATATCGGCGAGCGCCTTGTGAAAGGCGGCGACGCTGGCATTGACCGAGCTGCCGATGGTGAAATCCGCCGTGGGCTTGGCCGCGCCATTGCCGCCGATCGCGAGGATGGCGCCGCCGGCGGCTTTGAGCAGCGGCCAGGCGGCACGCACGAGGCGCATATGCGCGAAGAATTTGAGCGCGAAGCCGTCCTGCCAATCCGCGTCGCTTAGAGTGAGGAAATCGCCGCGCTTGGTGGCGCCGGCATTGTTGACGAGAATATCGAGCCGGCCGAAATCGCGTTTGACCGCTTCAACCAGCGCGGCCGGCGCGGTCTCCTCGCGCAATTCCGCCAGGTGGGTGTCGCATTTACCGCCAAGGGCGGCAATGGCGCGCGCGCTCTCCTCGAGCGCCGCCGCGTCCCGGCCGGTCAGCATGATGCCGCAGCCTTCCGCCGCCAGGGCCTCGGCGATCGCGCGGCCGATGCCGCGGCTCGATCCCGTAATGAGTGCGACCTTGCCTTCGAGCCCAAGCTTCATCGATCCGCCTCCCGCCGGTCGGCCGCGACCATAGCGCAAGGCTTGGCGCGCGATCTATGGCATTGGCGCGCGATCTGGGGTAAGACCCTCGCCCCAGGAGGGCGGGGCAATCGCATATCGCTGGAAAGCGGCGGTGCGTCCTTCGACTGCTCCCCTTCGCTGCGCTCAGGGTCGCGCTCAGGATGAGGCGCTTTTCTTAATGCCATCAACCCTTTTTCCTCACCCTGAGCGGAGCGAAGCGTAGTCGAAGGGCGCAGGATGCACTTGCAGCGACGAGAGCCAATGCTCTTCGCAGGAGGGCGGGTGCGGGCGTGACCAGAGGCAGGCTTTTCTTAAGCTTCGCCGCCGCGGCGTCGGCGGCTTTCCTCTCCTTCGCGGCCTTGGCGGCCGACGGGACCGATGTGTTCGCCGTGTCGGTGCCGGTCGATGCGACCGCCGACAGCGCCAGCGCGGCGCGCGACGCCGCGCGGCTGGCGGGCGAGCGCAACGCCTATACCGCCTTGCTCGACCGGATCACCCTCGCTTCCGATCGCGGGAAACTGACGGCGCCGAGCGATTCCGACCTCAACAGCCTCATCCAAGGCTTCGAGGTCGCGAATGAGCGGCGCTCGACCGTGCGCTATCTCGCCGATTACACCTTCCACTTCAACGCCGACGCGGTCGAGCAGCGGCTGCGCGCGGCCGGCGTGCCCTTCGCGGTTACCCCCTCGAAGCCGCTGATCGTTCTGGCGGTGCTCGAGACCGACAATGGCCCCGTCCTGTGGGACGATCCCAATCCGTGGCGCGACGCGTGGGGCGCCTCCAAGCCGCCGCAGGGCCTCGTGCCGCTCGTCATGCCGCTCGGCGAGATCGAGGATGTGTCGGCGATCGATGCCGCGGGCGCCGACAAGGGCGATGATGCGAAGCTTCAGGCGATTTCCGCCAATTACGGCCATGACGACGTGCTGGTGACGCGCGCGACGATCCGCGACGGGCGCACCGGCAAGACCGCGAGCATCAGCAGCACGCGCTTCGTTCCGGGCTCGCCGGGCGGCGAGCAGAGCTGGACCGGGACCTTCACCGCCAATGCCGGCGAGAGCGATCCGGATTTTCTCGCCCGCGCCGTCGCCGGCACCGCCGCGCAGGTCCAGGACGCCTGGAAGCAGGCCAACATCATCAATTACCAGCAGACGGGTACGCTGACCGTCGCGGTGCCGACCGGCGATCTCAAGACATGGCTCGCCATTCGCGACCGGCTTGCCGCGATCCCGGCGATCCAGCGCACCGAGATTCTCGCCATCGACCGCCAGCGCGCGCTCGTCTCGCTGCATTATGTCGGCGACGCCGCGCAATTGAAGACCGCCCTAGCGCAGCGCAACCTCGACTTGAGCGGCGAGGATCCCAATTGGCTCCTGCGTCAGCGCGGCGCGCAGCAAAACGGCGCTGCGCCGGTCGCGACGCCGGCGCAATGAGCCTCGCCAATCTCGTCACGCTGGCGCGGCTCCTCGCCGTGCCCGTCGTGGTATGGCTTATCCTGTCGGAGAATTTCGCCGCGACCTTCTGGGTGTTCATCGCCGCGAGCGTCTCGGACGCCATCGATGGCTGGATCGCCAAGCGTTTCAATCAGCGCTCGGAGCTCGGCGCGCTGCTCGATCCGATTGCCGACAAGACGCTGATCGTGACGCTGTTCGTCACCCTCGGCATCGCCGGGCACCTGCCGAATTGGCTGGTGATCATGGTGGTGTTCCGCGACTTCCTCATCATCGGCGGCTTCCTGCTGGCGGTTGCGCTCGCGCAGACGATCAGCTGGCGCCCGCTGCTGGTCAGCAAGCTCAACACGACGCTGCAGCTCATCCTCATCGCCGTCGCGCTCGCGCAATCCGCCTTCGGCTTCAACGGGGACGGCGCCGTGGCGGCGCTGACCTATCTCGTTGCCGCGACCACCATCCTGTCGGGCGGCGGCTATCTCGTGCGCTGGGGCCGCGTGTTGGCGACAGGAAGCGAAGCAAAGCCATGAGCGGCGCGCGCCAGCTCGTCTTCTGGTTGAGCGCGCTCGCCCTGTTTTTTCTCATGCTGCATTTGCTGAGCGGCGTGCTCCTGCCGTTCGTCGCCGGGCTCGCCATCGCCTATCTCCTGGCGCCGTTCGTCGCGATGCTGACGCGCTGGCAAGTGCACCGCTCGCTTGCGGCGCTTCTCTCGCTCTTGCTGTTCCTCCTCGCCGTGGTCGCGGTCATCGTCCTGATCGTGCCGGTGATCCAGCTTCAGGCGGCGGAATTGGCGCGCAACGCGCCCGGCGCCGTAACCTTCGTTCGCACCGAACTTCAGGCGCTGCTCGATCTCGCGCAGCAGAAACTGCCGCCAGAGGATCTTGCCAAGGTGCATGACATCGTCGGCAGCTGGACGGGCGCCGTGCTCACCTGGGTTGCCGGCCTCGCCCAACGTCTGCTCACCAGCGGCATTGCCCTCGCCAATATTCTCACCTTGCTGCTGATCACGCCGCTCGTCGCCTTCTTCATGTTGCGCGACTGGGACAAGATCACCGCGCGGATCGATCTCTGGCTGCCGCGCGCCTATGCGCCGACGATCCGCCAGCAGCTCCGCCTCGTCGACGAGACGATCGCCGGCTATATCCACGGCCAAGCGATCGTGAGCCTCATCGACGGCGTCTTTTACGCGGTGGCGCTGAGCGTTTTCGGCCTCGACTTCGCTTTCATCATCGGCCTCGTCGTCGGCATTCTCTCCTTCATCCCCTATATCGGCGAGGCGACGGGACTGCTTCTCGCCGGCGGTCTCGCGGCGATGCAGTTCGGCTCCTGGGCAAAGGTCGCGGTGGTCGCGGTCATCTTTCTCGTCGGCCACCTCATCGCGAGCAACATCCTTCAGCCCAAGCTCGTCGGCGCGCGGGTCCATCTCCATCCCGTCTGGGTGATCTTCGCCTTGCTCGCTTTCGGCGCCTTGTTCGGCTTCGTCGGCGTGCTGCTGGCGCTGCCCGCGGCGGCGGTCACCGGCGTGCTGGTGCGCTTTGCGCTGAGCCGCTACCTCGCGAGCTCGCTTTACGATCCTCACCGCTCCGGCCCGGGCGGCGCGGGATGACGGGTGCATGACCCAGCTTCCGCTCGATCTCGGCCACCGCACCGCTTTCGGCCGGGCGGATTTCCTGGTCGCGCCCTGCAACGAAGCGGCGGTTGCCTGGCTCGACCGCTGGCCGAATTGGCCCGGTCCGGCGTTGGCGCTGTGCGGGCCGCCGCGCAGCGGCAAGACGCATCTCAGCGAAGTCTGGCGGGCGCGTGCCGGCGCAGTCATGATTGAGCCGCGCGATCTCGCCTCCGCGACCGTGGCCGAGCGCCTCGCCGGCCGGCGCGCGGCGGTCGTCGACGATGCCGACGCGGCAGATGAAGAGGCGCTGCTGCATCTTTACAACCTCCTCGCCGAGCGCCGCGGGCATCTCCTCATCGTCGCGGCGGAGCCGCCGGCACGCTGGCGCATCGCGCTGCCCGATCTTCGCTCCCGTCTTCTCGCCGCCCCCGCGGTCGCGGTCGAGCCGCCCGACGAGGCGGTGCTCGGCGCGGTGCTGGTGAAGCTTTTCGCCGACCGCCAGCTCGCCATAGGCGAGGACGTGATTCCCTATCTCCTGGTGCAGCTCGAGCGCTCTTTCGCCGCGGCCGAGGCCGCAGTCGATGCGCTCGATGCCGCCTCGCTCGCCGAAGCGCGGGCGATCACCGTGCCGCTCGCGCGGCAGGTTCTCACGCGCCTCGCGGGGCGCGGTCCCGGCTGAGCGAATCGGCCGTTTGAAACAGCGACAGCGTCGCGCCGCGCCAGCGCAGCGCGGCCCATTCCCCCTCGAGCCGCAGCACCGCCAGGGCGGCGGTCGGGAATTCCGTGGCGAGTGGCCCCGGATCGGCGACCAGCCGCACCGCGAGCTCATGGAGTCCGGGGTTGTGGCCGATGAGGAGGAGGCTCGCCATCGCCTCGGGCGTCTCGCGCAACAGCCGCAGCAGCGCCTCGGGCTCGGCGAGATAGATCGCGTCCTCCAAGGCGACGAGCGGCCGGCGCTGCAGGGCGGGCAGCACCCGCTCGAGCGTCTCGCGGGTGCGAAGAGCGGGCGAGCACAGCACCAACGCCGGTGCCGGCGCGAGGCCGGCGAGGAACGCGGCGATCGCCTCGGCGGATTTGCGGCCAAGCTTGGTCAGCTTCCGCCCGGCATCCCCGGAGGCCGATTGGCTTTCCGCCTTGGCATGGCGCAGGAGATAGAGCGTCTTCACGGCCGGCTCGCGCCCTGCCGCGCACCCTCCGGAGCGCGCAATGACATGTTCATCTTGGCGTTATAGACTGAAGCTTAAACGCTTGGAATGGAGTTGGTTTCATGGCGCAGGTGAAGCCGGCGGCCGACACCGGGATCGACCAGCACGCGCCGGAGCGGTTCATCAACCGCGAGCTGTCCTGGCTCGCCTTCAACGAGCGCGTCCTCGCCGAGGCTGCGGATGCGCGCCAGCCCTTGCTCGAGCGCCTGCGCTTCCTGTCGATCTCGGCCAACAATCTCGACGAGTTCTACATGGTGCGCGTCGCCGGCCTCAAAGGCCAGGTGCTGGCCGGGATCGCGACGCCGAGCCAGGACGGCTTGACCCCGGCGCAGCAATTGGAGGCGATCGCGCGGCGCTCCGGCACGCTCATGCGCGACCAGCAGGTGGTGCTGCGCGAGCTGCGGGAGTTGCTGGGCGAGGCGGGACTGGCCGTGGTCGGGCCGCGCGATCTCTCGCCCGAGGACAAGGCCTTCGTCACCGAGCGCTTCTGGGCTGAGGTCTTTCCCATCCTCACGCCGCTCGCGGTCGATCCCGCCCATCCTTTTCCCTTCATCGCCAATTGGGGGCTGGGCTTCGCGCTTCAACTGTCGCGCGGCAGCGACGGCAACCGCATGGAAGCGCTGCTGCTGGTGCCGCAAACCATCTCGCGCTTCATCCGGCTGCCGGGCAAGATTCTGCGCTTCATCTCGCTCGAGGACGTGATCGGCGAGTTTCTCGATCACCTCTTCCCCGGCTTCTCGGTGATCGGCAAGGGCATGTTCCGCATCCTGCGCGACAGCGAGGTCGAGGTCGAAGAAGAGGCCGAGGATCTGGTCCGCCTTTATGAGAGCGCGCTGAAGCGTCGCCGCCGCGGCCATGTGATCCTGCTCTGCGTCGAAGCCGGCATGCCCGACGATCTGCGGCTCTTCCTCGGCGAGAAGCTCGACGTCTCGGAGAGCGACGTGATCGCACTCGACGGGCTGTTGGGGCTTGCCGATCTGCGCCGCCTCATCGTCGATGAGCGCCCCGACCTGCTCTACACCCCCTACAATCCGCGCTTCCCGGAGCGCATCCGCGACTATGGCGGCGACTGCTTTGCCGCGATCGGCGCCAAGGACATCATCGTCCACCACCCTTATGAAAGCTTCGACGTGGTGGTGCAGTTCGTGCGCCAGGCGGCGCGCGATCCCTCGGTGGTGGCGATCAAGCAGACGCTCTATCGCACCAGCGACGACAGCCCGATCGTGCGCGCGCTGATCGAGGCGGCCGAGGCCGGCAAGTCGGTGACGGCCCTCGTCGAGCTGAAGGCGCGGTTCGACGAGGAAGCCAACATCAAATGGGCGCGCGATCTCGAGCGCGCCGGCGTCCAGGTGGTTTATGGCTTCATCTCGCTGAAGACCCACGCCAAGGTCTCGCTCGTCGTGCGGCGCGAGAGCGGCGCGCTGCGTTCCTATGTCCATTTCGGCACCGGGAACTATCACCCTTACACGGCGAAGGTTTACACCGATCTGAGCTTCTTCACCTCCGATCCGGCGCTGTGCCGCGATGCGGCGCGGCTTTTCAACTACATGACCGGCTACGCGACGCCCGCGACCTTGGAGAAGATCGCGGTGGCGCCGCTCACTCTGCGCCACCGACTCGGCGAGCTGATCGATGCCGAGATCGCTCATGCGCGCGCCGGCAGGCCGGCGCAGATCTGGGCAAAGCTCAACGCGCTGGTCGATCCCGGGATGATCGATCACCTCTATCGTGCCTCCGAGGCCGGCGTCCGCATCGATCTCATCGTTCGCGGCATTTGCTGCTTGCGGCCCGGCCTGCCCGGGCTCTCCGCCAATATCCACGTCAAGAGCATCATCGGCCGCTTTTTGGAGCATGGCCGCATCGTCTGCTTCGGCAACGGCCACGCCTTGCCCTCGCCCGAGGCCAAGGTCTTCATCTCCTCGGCGGATTGGATGCCGCGCAATCTCGATTGGCGCGTCGAGGCGCTGGTGCCGATCGAGAACGAGACCGTCCATCGCCAGGTGCTCGAAGAGATCATGGTTCATTCGCTCCAGGACGAGGCGCAGAGCTGGGACCTTGACGTCGCCGGCGTCTATCACCGCGTCAGCGAAGACCCCGCCGCGTTCAGCGCCCATAATTATTTTATGACAAATCCGAGCCTCTCCGGCCGCGGCAGCGCGTTGCAGCGCGCGCGGGCGGCGCCGCGCCTTGTCGTGCAAAGGCCGAAGCGCTAGCTATAGGCGGATGGGCGTGGATCAGACCGGGTGAAGATGACGCGCCGCCTCGCATCGGCAACCGAAGCATCGACGCAACCCTATAGCGTCGCGGTCATCGATATCGGCTCGAATTCGCTGCGGCTCGTCGTCTATGACGCGCCGCGCCGCGCCGCGCACACGCTCCTCAACGAAAAGGTGATGTGCGGCCTCGGCCGCGGCCTCGAGAAGAGCGGCGCGCTCAACGCCGACGGCGTGGCCCTCGCCAAGGCCAATCTCCAGCGCTTCGTCGCCCTGGCGCGCGCCGCGGGCGCGGCGCGGATCGACGTGCTGGCGACCGCGGCGGTGCGCGATGCCGAGGACGGCGCCGCTTTCGTCAACGACATCGAGAAGCGCCTCGGCATTCGCGTGCGAGTCTTGCCGGGCGCGGAGGAGGGGCGGCTCTCGGCGCTCGGCGTGCTCGCGGGGATCCCGGGCGCCGCCGGCGTGGTCGGCGATCTGGGCGGCGGCAGCATCGAGCTTGCCGCGGTCGGCGCGGGGAAGGTCGGGTCGGTCGCCACTTTGCCGATCGGGCCTTTGCGCCTTGTCGAGGAAGCCGACGGCGACAAAGAGGCGAAGGACATCATCGACCGCCATTTGCAGAGCGTTGCCTGGCTCGGGCGCGACACGGAGCCGCGGTTTTACGCCGTCGGCGGCGCGTGGCGCGCGATCGCGCGCATGCATATGGAGCAGCATGGCTATCCGCTCCACATCATCCAAGGCTATCGCCTCGCGCGCGACGATGCGCAGAACTTCCTCGACCTGATGGCGCGGCAATCGCGCAAATCGCTCGAGAAAATCTCGACCATCTCGCGCAAGCGCTTGGAGGTGGTGCCGCTCGCCGCGCGCATTCTCGCACGCATCCTGCGCCGCATCGATGCGAAAGAGGTGGTGTTCTCGGCGACCGGCCTGCGCGAGGGCCATCTCTACAGCCTGATGGACGCGGCGCAGCAGCGCATCGATCCGCTGCTCGCGGCCTGCGCCGAGGAAGCGCGCGCCAATCCGCGTTTCGGCGAGGATGCCGAGGCGCTGATCGCCTGGAGCGCGCCGCTCTTCCCCAAGGAGACTCCCGAGCGGCTGCGGCTGCGGCGGGCGGCGTCGCTCCTCGGCGACATTGCCTGGCGCGCCCATCCCGATTACCGCGCCGAGCAGGCCTTGCGTCACGCGCTCTATATGCCGGTCGGCGGGCTCGATCACGGCGAGCGCGCCTTCCTCGCCGCCAGCCTCGCCGCGCGCTATGGCGGTAGCGCCTTGATCGACAGCGTGCCGTCGATGCGTCTCCTCGATGGCGAAGAGCGCGAAGCCGCCCGCGCCATCGGCCTCGCGCTGCGCCTTGCCTATACGCTGACGGGCGGCGTTCCCGGCCTCCTCGATGGCAGCGCCTTGAAGCTCGGCGACAGCAAGCTCGTCCTCACCCTCTTATCCGACAACGCGCTGCTCGCCGGCGAGGCGGTGCAGCGCCGGCTCGATGCGCTCGGCAAGGCGCTCGGCCGTGCCACGGAACTAAAGCGGGTTTAGCGGCCAGTGTCGCGGGTCCGAGTCGCAGGATTCTCGCTTTCGCTCGACGGTTTCGGCGCTGGCCCCGAACAGAGCCTACAAGACCCGCTCGGCAAGCGCGGCCTCGAGCTGCATGGCTGGTTCTTCGACACGCGCACCTTCCGCGCCATGACCGGGCAGGGTGGCGGGGCGGAGGGAATCGATGAGTCTTACGCCGCGCGTTCGATGGCGGGATTCGGCGCCTTCATCCTCGGGCGCAACATGTTCGGACCGGTGCGCGGTGCATGGCCCGATGAGTCGTGGAAAGGATGGTGGGGCGACAATCCCCCCTATCACGCGCCGGTCTTCGTGCTGACGCACCATCCGCGCGATCCCATCGCAATGGCGGGAGGAACCACCTTCAATTTCGTGACGGATGGAATTCACGCCGCGCTCGACCGTGCGAGGGCGGCGGCGGGCGGGCGCGACGTCAAGATCGGCGGGGGCGTCGCGACCGTGCGCCAATATCTCGAAGCCGGCGCCGTCGACGAAATTCACCTCGCCATCGCGCCGGTCGTGCTTGGGCGCGGCGAGGCTTTCTTCGCCGGCATCGATCTACCGAAGCTCGGCTTTCGCGTCGCCGCGCATGTCGCCGGCGAGAAGGCGACGCATATCATCCTTGCCAGATAGCGAGCGGAACGCCACCGATCGCGCCGGCTATCTCACGCTGCATGAGCGGCATGCGTCCTTCGACTGCTCGCGCCGACCGGCGCTCGCGCTCAGGATGAGGGAAATCTCTTCCGGCATCGACGGTTGATGCCATCCATCATTCATCCTCACCCTGAGCTTGTCGAAGGGCGCAGGATCTGGCTGCAGCGAAACCTACTGCGCGGCGGCGCTTTCGGGCGTATCGAGCCGCACCAGCTTGATGCGCTTGCCGGACGCGGTCAGGGCGAGCCGGCCGTGCTTCAGATCGAGCGCATCGCGGCCGAAAATCTCCAAGCGCCAGCCGCCGAGCGCCTTGACGGCCGCGCGGTCGTCGGCGGCCAGGAGCTCCAGATCCTCGGCGTCGGCGATGAGGCGCGGCGCCACCTCGCTCTCTTCGGCGCGCAGCTTCAAGAGTACGCGCAAGAGATCGACCAGCGGGCCGATGCCCTGCGGCGGGTCGCGCCGCGGCGGCGGCACCGGATAGTCGCTTTCGGGCGTGGCCAGCACGCGCTCGATCACGGCCAGAATTTCCGTGCCGAACTTGCCTTCGGCGAAGCCCTTGCCGAGGCCGCGCGAGCGCGCGAGCTCGGCGGCGCTCCGCGGCGCATGCGCCGCGATCTCTTGCAGCGATTCGTCGCGCAGCACGCGGCTGCGCGGCAGGTCGCGAAGCTGCGCCGTCGTCTCGCGCCATTCGGCGAGCGCCCGCGCCAGCGCGAGCATGCGGCGGTTGTTGGAGCGCAGCTTCAAGCGCCGCCACGCCTCGGCGGGATCGAGGCGATAGGTCTCGGCGTCGGTGAGCGTGGCCATCTCTTCATCGAGCCAGGAGGCGCGGCCGGTCTTCTCGAGCCGCGCCGCGAGCTTCTCATAGACGGCGCGCAGCGGCACGACATCGGCCATGGCGTAACGCAGCTGGCGCTCGGTCAAGGGCCGCTGCGCCCAATCGGTGAAGCGCGAGGATTTATCGATCGCCGCGCCGGCCAGGCGGCTCGCCAGCGTCTCATAGCTCGCGGCCTCGCCGAAGCCGCACACCATGGCGGCGACCTGGGTGTCGAAGAGCGGCGCCGGCACCGCGCCGGTCAGCTTGACGAAAATCTCGATGTCTTGACGCGCGGCATGAAAGACTTTGAGGACGTTGCGGTCGGCCATCAGCTCGAACAGCGGCGTCAGGTCGATTCCCGCCGCCAACGGGTCGATCGCCGCGGCCTCCTCGGGGCCGGCGATCTGGACGAGGCAAAGGATCGGCCAAAAGGTCCGATCCCGCATGAATTCGGTATCGACGGTGATGAATTGGGCGGCGGCCTGGCGGCGGCAAAACGCGGCTAGCGCGTCCGAATCGGCAAGGAGGGTCATTGCGGGGCGCTATACAACAAAGCGGGGCCGAGGGCGAGGGCGCCGTCCGGCGGGACTTTGAAAGCCCTGGCGCGCGGTGGTACCGTGCCGCAGACCGGCCGCCGAATGACGCGCCCTTTGTGATTTGGCTGCGCGGCACCGGTCGAAGCGATTTCCGGTGAACCTTATTCCCTCGTGTCGATGCAGGACGTGCTGGCGGTGACTCGCGTGGGCACGTTCCTTTCGCGCCTTCGGGTCGGGAGCGGCTGATGCGTTGGAGCGATTTTCGCCGTAGCGACAACATCGAGGATCGCCGCAGCCAAGGCGGCATGGGGGCCGGCGGCGGCTATCCGATCCGCGGCGGACATCTCGGCCTCGGCTCGATTATCGTGCTTTTGCTGATCAGCTGGGTCTTCGGCATCAACCCGCTCGCTCTCCTCGGCGGCGCGGAGATTTTGACCAACGGGGATCAATACGACCAAGCGCCTTATGCAGGCGCGCCCGGAGGCGGTCCGGCGACGACCGGCGCGCCG
>DATNGG010000176.1:0-21504 GCA_035605975.1 Allostellaceae bacterium
GCGCCCGCCCATGGCGCAATGCCCCAAATGCGGCCAGGCCGCGCTCATCCGCCTCGAAGGCTGCGACCAGTGCACCAATTGCGATTATTCGAAATGCGGCTAAGCGACGAGCGCCCAGAGAAAGAGCAGCGCCGCGACGCCACCGAGCGCGGTCCGCACCGCGTGAAGCCGGCCCCATTTTTCGACGAGGGCGCGGGTTCGTGACGGGTCCGCGGCCGCACGCTCGGCCGCCAGCGCATCGTTGATCGGCTTGATCGCCCAGAGCGTATAGGGTGCATTGGCAACGAGCAGCAGCGCGCCGAGGATCCACGGCCATTCGAGCGTCTGCCACCAGGCGAGAAGCCCCAAGAGACAGCCGAGGAGCGCGAGCGGCCCCTGCATGGCAAAGCCGCGCCGATAGGCATGATGCCATTCGGCGAGCAGCGCGCGATCATCGAGGCCGAGCCGCGCCGGCTGCTCCGCGATGCTGATGTAGAGCGCCGCGCCGAAGAACGCCGCGGCGACGGCCAGCGCGAAATGCCCGGCAAGCATGGCCCCCTCCCTCTGCTTCGAAGAAAGAGGATCGGGTAAAGCTTTCGGTGGCGCAACCGCGCCGCATCGGCGGCTGAGCGGTGCCGCCTCTACGCGCCCAGGGTTTCGAACAGCACCTCGATATTGCCGCGCGTTGCGTGCGAATAGGGGCAGATCTGCTCATGCGCCTGCTTTACGAGAGCCGCAAGCTCCGCCTGGGGCAGGCTCTTGTCCTCGACGCGCAGCTTGACCGCGATGCCGAAGCCGCCGCCCTCGCGCGGCCCGATCGAGACGGCGCAGGTAACCGCCGCCTTGGCGGCGTCCTTCTTTTGCTGCTTGGCGACGAAATCGAGCGCGCCGCCGAAGCAAGCCGCATAGCACGCCGCGAACAGATGCTCCGGGGTCGCGGTGCCAGGCTTGCCCGGACCGCCCATCGCCTTCGGCACCGAAAGATCGACCTTGACGATCCCGTCTTCGGTCTCGCTATGCCCGTTGCGGCCGCCGATGGCGGTCGCGGTGGCGGTGAAAAGCGGCTTGATCTTGTCCATTGCGTCTTCCTTTCCTGCGCATGGCCGCCTTCTTGATCCTTGGATCGCAGCCGGCCGAGTTCAAGGCAAGGCGCAGCTTTGCCGCGGCGAATGCCGCATCGACCGGGCGGCGCGCCTCGCCTAGACTTGCGCGATGCCGCTTGCTTCTACATTGCGCCGCGCCGGTCTCACGCTCGGCATCCTTCTCCTGCTCGCTTGTGCCGGCTACGGCGTCTATTGGCACGTCATGGCGCAAAGGCTCGAGGACGGGCTTGGCCCTTGGGCCGCGGCACGCCGCGCCGAGGGTTACACGCTTGTCTGGGACAAGGTCGCGGTCGGCGGCTTTCCGCTGCGCTTCCGCTTCCGTTTTTCGGACGCGCATATCGCCGCCGCGCGGCCCTTGCCGATCGGCATCACGGTTTCGAGCCTCGATATCTGGGCGCATCCGTGGAATTTGCATCACTGGCACTTCAACACGCGCGATGTCGCGCAGGTCTCCGCTCCGCTCGGCGCCGTCGGCTTTGCGCTCGATCACGCCGATGGCAGCGCCCAATTCGATGAGGGCCGGCCGCTCATCCTCGATCTCGGCGTTTCCGGCGCGAGGGGCTCGGGCGTCGCCGCGGGCGTGACGATCGGCACGGCGAGCGCGCATCTCGAAGTGCCGGCCGATCCGCCGAAAAGCCACCGCGACACGGCGCTTTCGGCCGTGATGGAGCTCGGCGCGGTGACCCTGCCGCAGAGCGTGCCGGGCTTCGGCGACACGGTCGGCCATCTCACGTTTTCGGCGGATCTGAAAGGCGGGCTGCCGCCCGGCGCGCTCAAGCCTGCGCTCGCGGCATGGCGCGATTCCGGCGGCACGCTCGAGCTGCGCTATTTCCGGCTGCGCTGGGGCGGGCTTTTGATCGACGCCAACGGCACCCTCGCGCTCGATGGCGGGCTGCAGCCCGAAGGCGCGCTTTCGGCCGAGATCACCGGCCAGGACGCGGCGGTCGATCTCGCCGTCAGCACCGGCGCGCTGCAGCCGGCCGACGCCGTGCTGGCCAAAGCGGTGCTGGGCCTCTTGGCAAAACCGGGGCGCAACGGCGACAAGGCGATCACCGTGCCGCTGACCTTGCAGCGCGACCGGCTCTTTCTCGGCGGCGCCGCCATCGCCTCGCTGCCGCGCATCGATTGGGAATGACTGCGTAGCACAGCGAGCGCGCAATCCCGGCGCGCGAGCGTCGTGCGAAGCAAAGAAAATTCCCTACGCGTCCGGCATCGTCTGCGGCGCTTGGGCTCGCTCGAACATGCCGTATTGACGCTCGATCTCGGCGACCGAGATGCGGTAATCGGCGAAAATCTGCGCGCGGCCCGAAAGCTGCGCCAAATGATGGCGGTTGTGCTCGCGCCAACGCTTGACCGACGCCTCGTCGCGCCAGAACGAGATCGAGACGAGCTTGCCCGGCGCCGAAACGCTGCGGAAGCGCTCGACCGAGATGAATCCGTCGATCTCCTCGAGCGCGGGTTTGAGGCTCGCCGCAATGTCGAGATAGTCCTGCTCGCGCCCGGGTTTGGGCTGAACCTCGAAAACGACGACAAACATGGCAGAGGTCCTTTCACCACGGAGAGACGGAGAGACGGAGATGCGCCTACCTACACCTACGCCTGCTTTGCCTCGATGATCGAGCGGCGGATGGCGCGGGTGCGGGTGAACAGCGCCTGCAGCTTGTCGCCCTCGCCCCAGCGTATGGCGCGCTGCAAGGCGGTCAAATCCTCGTTGAAGCGCTGGAGCACCGCCAGCACCGCCTCGCGGTTGTTGAGGAAAATGTCGCGCCACATCACCGGGTCCGACGCGGCGATGCGGGTGAAATCGCGAAAGCCGCTCGCCGAGAATTTGATCACCTCGGATTTGAGCGTCTCTTCGAGATCGGTCGCGGTGCCGACGATGGTGTAGGCGATGAGATGCGGCAGATGCGAGGTAATGGCGAGCACCGTGTCGTGATGCTCGGCATCCATGGTGACGACCTCCATCTCGGCTGCTTGCCAGAGCCGCGTCACCTTGTCGAGCGCCGCCGCATCGCCGCCCGGCACCGGCGTCAGGATGCACCAGCGGCCGCGAAACACTTCGGGAAAGCCAGATTCCGGCCCCGAATTTTCCGTCCCCGCCACGGGATGGCCGGGCACGAGATGAATCTCGGGCGGCAGCAGCGGCTTCACCTCGCGCAGGACGAGCGACTTGACCGAGCCGACATCGGTGAGGATGGCGCCGGGCCTCAGCGCCGGTGCGATCGCCTGCGCGACCGCGCCATAGGCCGAAAGCGGCGTCGCGAGGACGACGAGATCGGCATCTTTGACCGCCGCCGCCGGATCGGTCGTCACCGAATCGGCGAGCTTTAGGCGCTTCACCGTCTCGAGCGTCTCGGCGCGGTTGGCGCAGGCCGTGATCCTCCCCGCGAGCTTGTCGCGCAGCACGACGCGCGCGAGCGATGAACCGATATGCCCAATGCCGATGAAGGCGACGCGCTCGAAGAAGAGATCGCTCATGCTTGCCCCAGAAACTCTTTCAGCGCCGCGACCACGGCGCGCAATTCGGCCTCGGTGCCGATGGAGATGCGCAAATGCTCGGGCAAATGATAGACCCCGACCTTGCGCACGAGAATGCCGCGCGCGCGCAGGAAATCCCAGGCCGCGTCGGCATGTTTGGGGGGCTTCGGAAAGCGCGCCAGCACGAAATTGGCGACCGCCGGGGTCAACTCGAGCCCCAGCCCCTCGAGCTCGCGGGTGAACCAGGACCGCCAAATCTCGTTGTGCTCGCGCGCACGCTCGGTCGCCGCCGCATCCTCGAGCGCGGCAACGCCCGCCGCTTGTGCCGCCATGTTGACGTTGAACGGGCCACGGATGCGGTTGAGCACATCGGCGATCTCTCCGCAGCTGTAGCACCAGCCGAGGCGCAGCCCGCCCATCGCGTAGATTTTCGAGAAGGTGCGCGTCATCACCACATTGGGCGTTCGCGCGGCAAGGGCGAGACCCGATTCGTAATCGTCGCGCACGACAAATTCGGCATAGGCCGCGTCGATGACGAGGATCACCGAAGGCGGCAGCCCGGCATGAAGCCGCTCGAGCTCGGCGCGCGGAATATAGGTGCCGGTCGGATTGTTGGGATTGGCGATGAAGACGAGCTTCGTCTTCGGCGTCACCAGCGCCAACACGGCATCGACATCGAAGGTCAGGTTGGTCTCGGGCGCGGCCACGGGCTTGGCGCCGACCGTCATTGCCGCGATCGGATAGATCGAGAAGCCGTGGCGGCCATAGATCACCTCATCGCCCTCGCCGGCATAAGCCTCGGCAAGGAGATGAATGAGGTCGTCCGAGCCGAGGCCACAGACGATGCGCTCGGCCGCGATGCCGTGATGCCGCGCCAGCGCCTGGCGCAACGCGGTCGAATGCCCGTCGGGATAGCGGAACATCTCGGGCCCGGCGGCGTGATAGGCGGCAAGCGCTTTTTCACTCGGCCCCAACGCGCTTTCGTTGGAGGCAAGACGGATCGGTTTCTCGATGCCGGCGATCTTCGCATCGCCGCCGACATAGGGCGCGATCTTCAAGATGCTCGCGCGTGGCCGCGGCTTTGCCGAGGCGCTCACGACCCGTCACCTTGAAGCTCGGCGGGGGTGAATGGCCGCGCATAGAAGCCGAGCGAGGAGACGCCGAGAAGCTTTTCGCCCAAAGCCGCGGCACCCGCGGCAAGCCGCGCATCCTCGGGCGCGATCCAGCCTTGCAGCTCGACGAGCTGCGCATCGCGCGCGCCGCCCGGCTCGGTGCCGGCAAGCCGGGTCGCTGCAAGCCCCGCCTCGGTCAGCACGGCGATGACGCGCGTACGGCTGACGCCCTCGCCGGTTTCGATGATGTAGAGGCTCACATCGTCCCCCGACGGCTCGGGCTCGATGCGCGCGATGACGAACGCATCGGCGTCCTCGGGTCGCGCATTGCCGCGCGCACCAAAGGGAAGCCGCGCGATGACGCGCGGCTTTGCGGGATCAGCGCCCATCAGCCGACGCCACCAGCCATCGCCTTCGCGCGGGCCCGGCACCGGCACGATGCCGAGGCTCGCCCGCCCCTCGATCACCGCGCTCACCACCTCGCCGGCCGAGCGCAGCGGCGTCATCGCCGTCTGGCTGCCGAAATGGTCGCGCGACAAGTCCCACAGGCTCGTCCCCGCCGGCGGCGCCGTCACCGCGATCTCGAGCTTTGCCTGCATCGCCGTGGTGCCGGAGAGGAGCTCGCGCCAAAGACGCACCAGAACCGGCTTGGCGAAAGCGCCGCGATGGCGCGCGACCAGCCGGCGCAGAATCTGCGCCTCGCGGCCGGGCCGCAGCGGCGGCGTCGAATCCGCGGCCTTGCGCCGCGCCACCTCGGCGACCAGCTCGGCGCGGTGCATCAGCGCGTCATGCAAGGCATCGTCCAGCCGGTCGATATGGCGGCGCAGATCGTCGAGCGAGGGCGTGTCGGTCATGGGATCGAAAATACCCGGAAATCGCGGCGGAAACCGATCGTTGGGGAGAAAGCTTAAAGCAAAGAAAACGTTGACAGGCTAGGCCCCTCCTCCCTAGCTATGCGCCGCTTCCCAACCCCTTGGCAGGGTGGAGATGACCGTGTTTGCGCCCCCGCCGACCGTACCGGGGCAACCCAGCATCGATGCGAGCAGGGCCGCGCCGGAGAGCGAGCGGCCGGGATTCCGCTTGACCGTCGCCGAGCCGCTGCCGCTCGATTCGGGTGTCGCGCTCGCGCCCTACGCCATCGCCTATCAGACCTATGGCACGCTCAATGCCGATCGCTCCAACGCGATCCTCATTTGCCACGCGCTGACCGGCGACCAATATGTCGCCGAGCCGCATCCCATCACCGGCAAGCCCGGCTGGTGGGACATTCTGGTTGGACCCGGCAAGGTACTCGACACCGAACGCTATTTCCTCATCTGCACCAATGTGCTGGGCGGCTGCATGGGCTCGAGCGGTCCCTCCGAGATCAATCCCGCCACCGGCACGCCGTGGAATCTGAGCTTTCCCGTGATCACCATCGCCGACATGGTGCGGGCGCAGAAGCGCCTCATCGACCATTTGGGCATCGAGCAGCTCTTCTGCGTCATCGGCGGCTCCATGGGCGGGATGCAGACGCTGCAATGGGCTTCTGCCTATCCCGAACGCGTCTTCGCCGCCGTGCCGATCGCCACCGCCGCGCGGCATTCGGCGCAGAACATCGCCTTTCACGAGGTCGGCCGCCAGGCGATCATGGCCGACGGCAATTGGTGCAACGGCCGCTATATCGAGCGCGGCGTCCGGCCGGCGCGCGGCCTCGCCGTCGCGCGCATGGCGGCGCACATCACCTATCTCTCGGAGCCGGCGCTGCACCGCAAATTCGGCCGCAATCTTCAGAACCGCGCGGCGATCAGTTTCGGCTTCGACGCCGATTTCCAGGTGGAGAATTATCTTCGCCACCAGGGGATCAGCTTCGTCGAACGGTTCGACGCCAATTCCTATCTCTATATCACCCGCGCCTGCGACTATTTCGACCTCGCGGCCGAGCATGGCGGCGTGCTCGCCAACGCCTTCCGCGGCACCAAGACGCGCTTCTGCTCGATCTCCTTCACCAGCGATTGGCTCTATCCGACCGCCGAGAACCGCGAGATCGTTCATGCTTTGAACGCCGCCGCGGCGAATGTCAGCTTCGTCGAGGTCGAGACCGACAAGGGCCATGATGCGTTCCTCTTGGACGAGCCGGAGTTCCACGCGACCTTGCGCGGCTTTCTCGACGGCTGCGCCGAGCATCGCGGCCTCAACCGTCGATGAGCCCCGACGCGCCGTTCCTCGCGCCCCAGAAGCCGGCGGCGCTGCGCGAGGATCTGCGTCTCGTCGCCGACATGATCATGCCGGGCTCGCGCGTGCTCGATCTCGGCTGCGGCGATGGCGAGCTTCTCTACTTTCTCGTCCATCACAAAAACGTCGATGGCCGCGGCATGGAGCTGAGCCAGGGCGGGGTCAATGCCTGCGTGCGCAACGGGCTGTCGGTGATCCAGGGCGATGCCGACAATGATCTGCGCGACTATCCGACCCAGGCCTTCGACTATATCGTCCTCAGCCAGACGCTCCAAGCAACGCGGCACCCGCATGAGGTGCTGCGCCATCTCGTGCGCATCGGCCGGCACGCCATCGTCTCCTTCCCGAATTTCGGCCATTGGCGCATGCGGCTGCGGCTTTTGAAGGAAGGGCGCATGCCGCGCACGCCGGTGCTGCCGCATCATTGGTACGACACGCCGAACATTCATCTCTGCACGATCCTCGATTTCATCGATCTTTGCGATGAGGAGTCGATCGTGGTCGAGCGCAACGTGACCTTGGACGAGCAAGGCCGCGCCTATCGCCTCGATCCGCGCGGCCGGCTCGCCAATCTCTTGGCGGCGCAAGGCCTGTTCATGCTGGCGGGGAAAGAGAACTCTCATTGACGGCTGCGCCGGGGAGCACGTTGCGATGAAGGCGATGATCTATCGCGAATTCGGCCTGCCGGAGGTCCTCCATTACGAGGAGGTGCCCGATCCCGTTCCCGGCCCCGGCGAGATCGCGCTCGAAGTGCGCGCCTGCTCGGTCAACCGCGTGCTCGATGTCGCGGTGCGCGCCGGCAAGCAGCCGCAGCGCAAGGTGCAGCTGCCGCATATCGGCGGCGTCGATCCGGTGGGGATCGTCACCGCGGTGGGCCCCGGCGTCGCCGACCGCAAGATCGGCGACACCGTCGCCGTCTTCCAGCATATCGGCCAAGGCCGGATGTTCGGCATTCATTGCTGGGGCGGCAATGCGCGCCTCACCAAAGCGCCGGTCGCCGCCACCTGCGTCGTGCCCAAGGGCGTCTCCTTCGCCGATGCTTGCGTCTTGGCGCGCCATGCGCCGGTCGCGTGGAACCTCCTCGTTCATATGGGCAAGCTCAAGCCCGGCGAATGGGTGCTGGTGATGGGCGCTGCCGGCAATCTCGGTTCGATCGGCATTCAATTGGCGAAGAATCTCGGCGCCCGCGTCATCGCCTGCGCCGGCTCCGATGACCGCGCCGCGATCGGCCGCGAGCTCGGCGCCGATCACACGATCAACTATTCGAAGCACGCCCTCAAAGACGAGGTGATGCGCATCACGGACGGCCATGGGCTCGACATGGTCTATGACAACATCGCCAATCCCGAGCCCACCGCGCGCGCGATCGAGGCCTTGGCCTATGACGGCCGCCTCGTCACCGCCGGCGCGCATGGCGGGCCGGTGGTGCCGGTCAATTTCTTTCATGTCTACGACCACCGCATCACCCTGATGGGCAGTCCGCAGAGCCGCCCCGAAGACGCAATGCCGGCGCTCGAAGCCGCGGCCGCAGGCAAGATGCGCGTGCTGGTCGAGCGGGTAATGCCGCTGGGCGAGGCGGCGGAGGCCCACCGGCTCGTCGAATCCTCGCCCGCCACGGGGAAGATCATTCTCGATCCGAGCCTCGGCTAGGACCAAGGCGCCAGCCCTCGCGCCGGACAGGGCAGCTGCATTGACAGGCCCGCAGCCTATTCTTATCATCGGCTAACAATAATCGCCGCTACAGCGGCGCGCAGTCATCCGCACAACACGCGGCAGGCTGTCCGGAGCAGGGTCGCAATCGGGGAGCGGGTCGCCGCGGGCAGGTCGCGAGCCTTGGAGGCAGGAATGCCGCTATCGCGCGCCACGGACATTCGACGGCACGGCGCATTGCGCCGGCCGCGGCGGCGCGGGCTCGACGCGGAACGGCGGCGCGTCCTGATCGACCGCACCATCGCCATCATCATCGTCATCGCGCTCTGGCAGGGCTGCAGCATCTATTTCGGCACGATCTGGTTCTCGAGCCCGTGGCTCGTCTTCACCCGCTTCATCGACGAGGTGCAAAGCGGCGATCTCGTCTTCCAGGCAAGCTACACGCTGTCGGCGGCGTTCTACGGCGCGCTTTTGGGCGGCGTTCCGGGCGCGCTCTTGCCCTTCGCGCTGCGCCGCCATCCGGTGGCCGGCGCGATCTTCGATCCCTATTTCACCGGCGGCTATGGCGTGCCGAAGCTCGCCTTGGCGCCGCTCTTCATCCTCTGGTTCGGCATCGATCTCGAGCCGAAAATCGCGCTCGTCGCCTCGATCGTATTCTTTCTCGTCTTCTTCTCCACCACCGCCGGCGTCAACGCCGTCAACGCGCAATATGTCAACATCGTGCGCGTCTTCGGCGCCAAGGAGCGCGACATCGCGCGTCATGTCGTCTGGCCCGGCGCCATCCCTTATGTCTTCGCCGGATTCCGCATCGCCGCGCCCTATTCGATCGGCGCCGCCGTGGTCGGCGAGCTGATCTCGTCCAATCGCGGGCTCGGCTTCATGATCAATTCCGGCGCGACCGACTTCGATACCTCGATCGTCTTCGTCGGGCTCGTCACGCTGACCTTGCTGGTCGTCGTGATCAACCTCCTCGTCGCGCGCGCCGAGCGCTGGCTGCTGCGCTGGCGCCCGCCGCAGCAGGGCATGAGCACAAGAGTGGTGGGCGCATGAACGGAACGCCGATGCTCCAAGTGAAGGACCTCGCCAAGCGGTTCCCGCCGCGCTCGCGCGACGAGGAAGCGCCGTGGATTCTTGCCGATCTTTCCTTCGACGTCGCCGACGGCGAGTTCCTGACCATGGTCGGCCCTTCGGGCGCGGGCAAGTCGACGCTCCTCAACATCATCGCGCAGGTCGACAATGCCAGCGGCGGCGAGGTCTTCTTCCGCGGCCAGCTGATCGAGACCGCGAACGGCGCCGGGCTCAACCCCGGCTGGAATTGCCAGATCGGCTACATCACCCAGGACGACAATCTCCTCCCCTGGCGCACGCTGATCGACAACGTCACCTTTCCTTTGAAGCTTCAAGGCCGGTTCGACGACGAAGCGAAGCGCCGGGTCGATGAGCTCCTGCGCGTGACCAATCTCAAGGGCTTCGAGCACTATTATCCGCACGAACTCTCGGGCGGCATGCGCAAGCGTGCCTCGGTCATCCGCACGCTTGCCTACGACCCGCCGATCATCCTGATGGACGAACCCTTCGGCTCGGTCGACGCGCAGACCCGCACCCAGCTTCAGCAGGATCTGTTGCGGTTGTGGAATCTCGGGCGCAAGACCATCGTCTTCGTCACGCATGACATCGGCGAGGCGATCTCGCTGGGCGACCGCGTGCTGGTGCTGTCGAAGTCGCCGGCGAAAATCGTCGCGGCCCATGCGATCGGCATCAAGCGGCCGCGCGACCTCGGCAATCTCTATAAGCTCGATGGGTTCGGCGACATGTTCGAGGCCGTCAGGAGGCAGATTCAATGACGGTCGCCGCTCTCCGCGCGCTGCCCGGCCGCCGCTCCGGCCGCAGGCTCGTGCCGCTCGGGCGCATCGCCGTCGGCATCGCCTTCCTGGCGCTGTGGCAGTTCGGCTCGAATGTCATGGGCGCCGCTTGGCTGCCGGGGCCGGTCGAGACGCTCCTGCGCATCTGGACGCTCGCGGTCTCGGGCGAGCTTTTGCGCGACACTCTCATCACCCTCGGCGAAGCGGCCCTCGGCATGGCGATCGGCGGCGCGGCCGGCGCGGCGCTGCCCTTCCTCCTGCGCCTCTCGCCGCGGCTGATGACGACGCTCGACCCGCTGATCTCGGCGGCGTTCGGCATGCCCAAGCTCGCACTCGCCCCGCTCTTTATCCTGTGGTTCGGCATCGGCATCACCACCAAGGTGGTGTTCGTCGCATCGATCGTGTTCTTCCTCATGTTCTATAACGGCCTTGCCGGGATTCTCAGCATCGATCCACGGCTCGTCGCCATGCTCCGCGTCGCCGGCGCCAGCCAATGGGCGGTGACGCGCGAGATCGTGTGGAACACGACCAAGCCGTTTCTCTTCTCCGGCCTCAAAATCGCCTTGCCGCGCGCCCTTTCGGGCGCGGTGGTGGGCGAGTTCATCGCCGCCGATGCGGGGCTCGGCTGGTATATCCAGAACGCGCGCTCGCTCAACGATACGACCGGCGTCGTCGCCGGCGCCGTGGTCGTGACGGTGCTGGTCATCGGCGTCAACGCGGCGCTGAAGCGGGTGCAGGCGCGCTCGCTCGCCTGGCGGCCGGTGTCGCGCGACATGACGATTTGAGGGCGCGGGCGGGGCGCGCGCTACGAGAGCCCCGCGAACAGGAAGAGGGAGCAACAAAGCCATGAAGACAAGCTTTCGATTGACTGCGCTCGCCGCGGCCGTGACCGGCGCCGTCGCGCTGGGCGGCCCGGCGCAAGCCGACACTGTCGAGCACACCTCGATCGCGTTGCCGGCGACGACCGTTACCTTCCTGCCCGTCTATGTCGCCGAGGATACGGGCATGTGGAAGAAGCTCGGCCTCGATGTCGAGTTGCACAACATCACCGGCATCGGCTCGACCAACGCCATGTTGGCGGGGAGCGTCGATTTCGCCGTGCAGTCCGGGCCGAGCCTCATCCGCGGCAATATCCGCGGCCGGCACATGGTCGGCATCGCCGAAATGGCCAATCACGAAGCCTTCGCCCTCATGGCGCGCAAGGCATCCTTCCCCAAGCTCGACTGGAAGGGCTCGCTCAAGGAGCGCGTCGCGGCGCTGAAAGGCAAGAAGGTCAATGTCGATGCGCCGAACACGGTGGTGGACATCCTGCTGCGCTATTACGCCGGGAAGGCGGGCCTCAATGTCAAAAGCGACATGACCGAGGTCTATATGCAGCCCACCGAGACGATCGCGGCGCTGAAATCCGGCTCGATCGATGCGGCTATGCTCAACTATCCCTGGGTCGAGACGGCCGAGCGGGAGGGCGCGGCGAGCCTCTTGGTGAACGCCATCACCGAGCTGCCCGAGCTGACGCCGACCATCGCGACGACGACCACCGCACGCCAGGGCTTCTGCGACAGCCATGAATCGATCTGCGAGAAGCTCGCGCATGGCTATGTCGAAGCGCACAAATACATTCACGAGCATTCGAAGGAAGCGCTGCAGATCGCACTGAAGCGCATGCCCGGCGCGAACCAATCCGATCTCGAAAACTCGCTGAAGGTGCTGGTGAAGGCGACGCCCGAGGTGCCGCGCTATGACGCCAACGCGTTCGACAATACGCAAAAATTGATGATCTTCGGCGGCATCCTGCGCAAAGACGAGGCGCAGAAGGACTTCACGAAGATGTTCACCAACAAATATGTGGACATGGCCGCGAAGCAAACCGCCTCGAACGCCCGCTAGCTCGGCACGCGGCCCCTAACGGCGTTGGCGAAGGCGCCGCCGGTCACATGACCGGCGGCGTCGCGCGGTAGCGTCGCCGCGAGATGCTCTTTGAGCCGTTCGCGCTCGGCCGGCGCGAGACCGCTGACGAGCTTCGTCATGGGCGAGGCAAGAAGCGTCGCCGATTGCCAGAAATCGTCAAAATCGTCGTAAGTCACGGCAATGTCGATGCGGCGGGTCTCGGTCGCCTCGAGCCCGGCCTTTTGCCAAACCGCGCGCAGCTCGGCCTCGCTATGAACGGAAGCGAGGCCAGCGGCGGCTGACGGCGCCGGCAAGCCCAGCGTTCGTGCCGCAGCGAAGAGCGGTTGCTGCGGTAACCCGCCGGCCGGCGCATCCCACATGTAACCCGCGACCCAGCCGCCCGGCCGCGTCACGCGCTTCATCTCCGAAACCGCCTTCACCGGATCGGGAATAAACGTGATCACCAGCGCCATGGTCGCGGCATCGAAGTGCCCCGCATCGAAGGGCAGCGCTTGCGCGTCGCCGATCTGGAAGGTCGCGGCCTTCAACGCACGCCGCGATCTCGCATAAGCGAGCTGCGCCTCCGAGGGATCGATCCCGCACAGCGCGGCGGGCGGACGCTCGCGCATCAGCACTTCGGAGAAAGCGCCATTGCCGCAGCCGACATCGAGCCAGCGCAGGCCTTTTGGCGCATCGAGCCAGGCGAGAAACTGGACTGCGACAAGCTGGCTCCAGCGGCCCATGAGCCGCTCATAGGACGCGCCATCGGTAAAGAATGCATGCTCATCCGCCATGGGTGATCTCCCGGCCATGAACGCCGCCAAGCTAACAGAAGCCGTGCCTCGCCAACAAGCATCTGCGGCGGCTCGATCGACCGATATTGCAAGGCCGCCGCCCGAAGCGCATTGTTGTGCGCAATAGACCGGCGGCGGCTGCCGGCAAAAGGGGAGGAACTGCCGATGGCTCGCGGCCTTGTCGGTCTGCTCGCGGCGCTGCTCTTTGCGCATGCGGCGTCGGCGGAGACGCAACTCACCATCGGCTATGGGCTCGCGGGCGATTTTCTGCCCGCCTTCATCGCCAAGGATGAGGGGATTTTCGCCAAAAACGGCCTTGATGCATCGATGAAGGTGATGCAATCGAGCTCGCTCGTTCCCGCCATCCTCGCCTCGGGCGGGGTGCAGATCGGCATCAACACGCCGCCCAATCTCCTGCTCGCCGTCGCCGGCGGACTCGATCAGGTCGCGATCGCCGGCGCCGCGCGGCTCACCAGCGCCGATCCGCGCATCGGCCTCGTCGCCAAGCCAGGGCTGACGGTGACAAGGCCGGCGGACCTCGAAGGCAAACGAGTCGGCGTTCCCGGCATCAACAGCGTCATCGATCTCGTCCTCAAGAAATGGCTCATCGACGGCAAGGTGCCGCTCGCGCGCGTCAGCCTCATCGAAGCGGTCGCGACGCGGATGGGCGACATGCTGAAAAGCGATCAGCTCGACGCGGTCGCGATTTTCGAGCCGCTCTTGTCGCGCTTTGTCGCGAGCGGCTCCGGCGTCAAATCGGTCGATTTCTTCTCCGCGGTCAATCCCGACATGCTCGGCTCCTTCTGGGCCGCGACGCGCCAATGGGCGAGCGCCAATCCGCAGGCGGTGACGGCCTTCCGCCGCTCGCTCGCCGAGGCGCAGGATTTCATTGTAAGGAATCCCGACAAGGCGAAGGCGATCGAGACGAAATATCTGCACTTCGCGGAACCGAAGCTGCCGCGCTTCGATGTCGCGATGCGGGCGAGCGATCTCGACTATTTCATTGCCCTCTGCCGCGAGCTCGGCGTTTTGCACCAGCCGCTCGACGCATCAAAGCTGATCTTCGAATGAGGCAGCTGCCACCCAAGGGAGGAGCCATGAACAGGATCATCGTCGCCGCCTGCGTCGCGGTCGCGCTCGCCAGCCCCGCCGCGGCCGATCCGGTGCATATCCGCATCGGCTGGGCGCAGGTGCCGACGCAAATGACGCCGCTCGTCGCCGAGCTCGCCAAGGTCCACCCCGAGCTGTTCGTGCATCTCAACGAGACCTACACCTACGAGCCGATGCGCTTCCGCGGCTCGCCGCCGCAAATCCAGGCCTTCGCCTCCAACGAGATCGAGGTCGCGGCCTTCGGCCCGGGGGCACTGGCGCTCGCCGTGACGAATGCGCATCTCGATCCGCGCATCGTCGCCGACATTGCGCAGGATGGCGGTCAGACCGGGCATTATTCGAGCTGGTGGGCGGTGCGCAAGGACGGCCCGATCAAAAGCTTCGCCGACATGAAGGGCCACACCGCCATCGTCAATGCGCGCGGCGCCACGACCGACATGTTCCTGCGCGAGACGATGCGCAAGCACGGCGTCGCCGATACGGATTTCGTCGAGATCGAAGCGGATTTCGGCCATATGCTGCCGATGCTCGAGAGCGGCAAGGGCGATATCGCGCCGGTGATGGTCCAGTTCAGTCACGATTTTCTCGCGACCGGCCGCTATCGCCCGCTCTTTACGACGAGCGATGCGGTCGATGGCGAGCCCGATCAGGTGCTGTTCTGGGTGATGAAGGCGGATTTCATCGCCGCCCATCGCGCCGCCGTGGTCGATCTTCTCGCCGGTCACATGGCGGCGATCCGTTGGTTCCTCGAGCCGCGCAACCGTCAGGAAGCGCTCGCCATCACCGAGGCCTTTACCAAGCAATCGCCGCAGGCGCTGGCCTATGCCTTCACCAACGAGGACGTCTACCGCTCGCCCGATCTCGTGCCGGTGATCCCGCCGATCCAGCGCGACATCGACCTCGCCTATCGCATGAAAATGCTGCCGGCCCGGATCGACGTGGCGCCGCGCCATGTCGATCTCTCGCTCGTCGCCGACGCGAAGAAGCAGCTCGAGGGCCCGCCGGAGAAGCGGCGCTGAAGGCGCTCAGCTCGGCGGGAACACCGCGAAGCACTTGTCGGACTGGAAGATGAAGGTCTCGACATAGTCGAGAATTTGCGGCTTGCGGTTGAGATAGCCCATCGCGCCGGCAAGCACGTGCCAATTGAGCAGCTCGTGATGGCCGGCAGCCTCGACCTCCTCGATCGTGCGGCCGCGCCAGGTCTCGTAATCGCCCTTCTCCAGCGCCGCCAGCATCTTCCGGTCGGAGTCGAAATCCGGCAGGACGTAGCCGGTGTTGGTCGAGAGGAAGCAATGCGACCAGCTCGACGACGCCATGATGATGACGCGGTAGGGGCTCTCGGCCAGGGTCTCGGCCATCTTGTAGCCGACCTCGTAGCAAAGCGCGGGGTTGGGTCCCGGCGGATCGGGCAGCCCTTGCTGCACCGGCTCCTTGAAGAGATGCGCGAAAGCTCCTTCGGCGCTGATGACGGCGCTGCCATAGCAATTGACATGGAACGGCACGATCGGATGCGCGAAGCCGGTGCGGTCGCAATCGAGATAAAGGACCGTGTAGTTGAAGCCATGCGCCAGAATCGGCGAATGCAGCAGCTTATAGGCATAGGGCATGGAGACGCCGCGATTGATGAGACCGGTCGTCAGATATTTCGCACCCTCGCGATGGCCCGGCGTCTTCATCTTCCAATCATGCGGCTCGCCCCAGTAATTGGTTTGCTTGCCCATATAGCCGTGGCTCCAGACCTCTTGCTCGAAATCATCGGCGAGGCCGTAGACGCAGAAGGGCGGGATGATGGTTTCCTTGAAATTCTCGTATTGATCGTCGGCGATGATCACGATGAAGTCGGGCTTGAATTCGTCGATGATCTTGCGCTGCTTGCGGAAATTCGCCCACATCCGCTCGCGGTAGCGCTTGCCCGCGGCCAGCCCCATATCGTTGCCGACCTCGTCCAGCATGCCCGGCGGCCAGTTCTTGCGGTCGCGCCATTTCGCATCGACGCGCGGCGCGTTGACGATGCGCTGCCAGGTCTGGGCGAAAGCCTCGTCCGTGCCCGTGAGCGATGGATGATGCGTCGTTCCGATCCCAAGAATCTCAGCCATGAGCGTTCTCCCGCGCCAGGTGCGGGCGCCAGTCTATCGCCGAAGCGCCGGCCGCGGCAATCGGCGCGCCAAGCCGCCTCGCCCGTCAATCGGCTTGTCTGGCGCCGGAAAGCTGGGCATGCTGTCCCGACAAAGTCGAGCCCCGCCCAAAGGGCCAGGATTCGGGAGGAATGCATGGATGCGCTTCGCCGTTTCGGCTTCACCGCCCTCTTTTGTCTCGGCGCCGCCCTGCCGGCCCAGGCGCAGCAGCTCGAGAAGACCAGCCTCGCCCTGCCCGCCATCGCCTCGATCTTCGCTTCGGCCTATGTCGCGCAGGATGCGGGCATCTATAAGGAGGTCGGGCTCGAGGTGAAGGAACAGGTCATCCAGGGCATCGGCTCGGCCAATGCGGTGATCTCGGGCGCGATGGATTTCTCGATGTCCTCCGGCGTCACCCTCACCCGCGCCACGGCGCGCCACCAGCCGGTGATCGGCATCGCCAATACCTATGACCGCTCCGGCTTCTGGATCGTCATCAAAAAGAAAATCGCCGATGAGCGGCACTTCAACCCCAAGGCGCCGCTCGCCGAGCGCGCCAAGCTGATGAAGGGCTTGCGCATCGCCGTTGGCGGCATCCAGGCGATCCCCGACGCCTATGCCAAGACGATCGCCAGGATGGGCGGGCTCAATCCCGAAACGGATATCGTGCGGACCGGCATCCCGCCCTCCGAGACCTTCAGCGCGATGCAGAGCGGCTCGATCGACGGCGCCTCGATCGGCCCGCCGGTGCTCGAGCAGCTGCTCCAGAACGATTACAGCGTCGTTCTCGCCGACGGCACCACCGGCAATCCGGTCGATCCGCCCTGGCTCAGCCATATCGACGCCAACGTCGTCTTAACGCGCAAGCAGCTCTGCGCCGAGCACCGCTCGGTTTGCGTCAAGATGGGCGAAGCGATGGTCAAAGCCGCCGCTTATATTCACGACCATCAAAAAGAGGCCACCGCGATCCTGGCCAAGCGCCTCAACATCAAGGATCCGGGGGTCGCGGCCGACACTTACAAGAAGACCCTCGAATCGACGCCGCTCAAGCCGGTGCTCGACGCCAAGGGGCTGGCCGCCGCCGACGAGCTCAACGTCCAGGCGGGCTTCATGCCGGCGGACCAGAAGCTTCCCTCTTATGACGGCATCTTCACCAACGAATATGTGAGCAAGTAACGGGCGCGACTTAGGCGCGCTGGAACTCCGCCGTGCGTCCCTCGACTTCGCTCGGGATGAGGTGCTTTGTTAATGCCATCACCTATTCCACCTCACCCTGAGCGGAGCGAAGCGTAGTCGAAGGGCGCAAGCTGCCAATGCAGCGCGACAGATCAGCGCCTCGCCCCGGCATAACCCAAGCGCATCACCCCGCGAGGCGCGGCCGGCGATCCTTGAGCTTCGGCATGACCTCGGTCGCGAAAAGGCGAAGCGAGCGCAGCGCCTGGTCGTGGGTGATGCCACCGAAGAAGAAGGTGCAATCGCACTGGTCGAAGCCCATCGCGTCCTGCGCGCGCTCGAGGAGGCGCACCGCCTCGTCCGGCGTGCAGGCGATGACGCGGAGCTCCTCGACCATCTTGTCGACGTCGAGCGCATCTTGCTGCGCCTGCTTGCGCACGGGATCTTTGAGGGCATCCTGATCCGCCCGGAGACGCTCGAGCGTGTGGGTCGTCGCGGTGGTGTAGCGGCGCCAGGCCTGGCGCGCGATGTCGCGCGCCTCGCGCCGATCCTCGGCGAGCACGCAGTGATAGTGCGTCGCGATGCGCCCTTTCCCGGGCGCGTGGCCGGCCTTGGCCAAGGCCTCGCGATAGATCTTGTTGTTGGCGACCAGCAGCTCGACGCTGCGATAGGCGACGGTCAGGATGTTGTAGCCGAGACGCCCCGCCCATTCGAAGCTCGACGGCGTCTGCGAGCAGGAGAGCCAGATCGGCGGATGCGGCCGCTGCTCCGGCCGCGGCCAGACTTCCAGCTTGTCGTAGCGATAGAACCGGCCTTCATGGCTGAAGGGCTCGCCCGACCAGGCCTTGATGATCACTTCGAGCTGCTCGCGCATCCGCTCTTGCGAATCCTGGCGCGGGATATGCAGCCGGTCGTAATCGAATTCGACGAAGCCGCGGCCGATGCCGAACTCGACGCGGCCGCCCGACATGAGATCGACCATGGCGAGCTGCTCGGCGATCTCGATCGGATTGTGCAGCGGCAGCACGACGATGGAGGTGCCGAGCCGGGCGCGCCGCGTGCGTTGCGACAGCGCCGCGAGCATGGTCGGCGGCGAGGGGATGATGCCGCCATAGGGATCGAAATGATGCTCGTTCGCCCAGAGCGAATCGAAGCCCAGCGCTTCGCTTTCGGCCAGGAGATCGAGCCACCGGCGCATCAACTGGCCAGGGTCGCGATCGACATCCGGGAAAAAGGTCGGCAGGCAGAAATGCCCGAATTTCATGGGTGGCGCTCCTCCAGATCCTAGGCTTCTTTCTAGCGCGTTTCGGGGCCGGAGAGGAACGACCCGAATCGCCGCAAGCCAGCGGCCATGCCCACTTCGCTCTTTTGCTCAACAATTTCGTGACATGCATATTGACACGAAAATAATTTTCGTGCCACGATGTATGACATGAAAAACGCTCTCGCCCGTCCCTATTTGATGAAAGCGCGTGCCGAGGCGGCAGCCGCGACCAAGGCTCGCATCCTCGCAAGCGCGCGCGATCTCCTCGTCGCGCATTCTTTCGAGGAGATGACGATCGAGGCGATCGCTTCGGGCGCCGAGACCACGGCACGCACCGTGCTGCGCCTCTTCGGCAGCAAGCAGGAGTTGTTCGCGCAGGCGCTCCATTCCCTGGGCCCGCTCGGCTTCGCACCGATCACGCCGGACAATCTCGAGGCGCTGGTAAGCGGCACCTATGATTTTTACGACAAGGTCGGCGACACGGTGATTCGCTGGCTCGCCGACGAGCCGCGGCTTCCGGCGATGCATGAGCACCTCAATATCGGCCGCCAGAGCCTGCGCGGCTGGGTCGCCGAGGCGTTCGCGCCAACGCTGCGACGCCGCGCCGGCGCTGCCCGCAAGGAGTTGCACGACGCGTTGATCGTCGCCTTCGACGTTTACACCTGGAAGCTGCTGCGGCGCGACTTCGGCCTGTCGCGCCGCGCCGCGGAGGCGGCGGTCGCTCGCATGGTTCGCGGACTCGTCAGGGAGGAGATGAATGGCTGAGATGCTTTGGCTCAACTGGTCGGGGGGCGGCAATCTGCCGCCGAGCCTCGGCATCGCCCGCGTGCTGACCGAGCGCGGACACCGCGTTTCCTTTGCCGGCCGGCCGGAGATGGTGCCGCGCGTCGAGCGCGCCGGCTTGCGGGCGATCGAATTGAGCCGCGCCTATGAACAGGCCGACCGCTATCCGAAGGATAAATGGCTGCCCAAGGCCGCGAGCTACTTGACCTCGCCGGCCGTCGCCGAGCAGATCGGTCAATGCCTTGCCGCCGAGCGACCGGACCTCGTCATCGTCGATCAGATGTTTCCGGTGGCGCTGCTGGAAGCCAAGCGCTTCGGCCGGCCTTCGATCGCGGTATGCCACACCTCGATCTGGCGCTGCCTGGCGATGTGGCGAACCTTCTTCGCGATGTTGGTGAGCCTGCGCGCTGACGCCGGTTTCGAGCCGATCCCCGACGATCTCGAAAGCCTGTGGATGGTGCAGGACAAGATGATTGCGACGACGGTCGCGGCACTTGACGATGCCGCAGGCACTCTCGGCCAGGCGCATAAGCTGCGCCATGTCGGTCCGGTTCTGGAGCGCGAGCGCCACGGACTCCGCGTCGCTCTTCCTTGGGCGGATGAACCCGCGATTCCGCTCGTGCTGGTGAGCTTCAGCACCATGCCCGAGCAAGGCTCGGTCACGAAGTTCCAGAACGCGATCGATGCGCTCGCATCGCTGCCCGTGCGCGGCGTGGTTACGGTCGGCGACAGCATTGATCCCGCGGCGCTGCGCGCAAGCGCCAACGTCGCGGTCTTCGCCACCGCGGATCACGACGATCTGATGCGCCGCGCCAGCCTGATTTTGACCCATGGCGGCCACGGCACCTTCATGCGCGCCTTGAGGAACGGCTTGCCCGTGGTGGTCGTGCCGGGCTTGGGCGGCGATCAGCCTATCAACGCCGCCGCCGCAAAAGCCTGGGGCGTCGGCCGAGCACTGCCTGCCGATGCGGATGCGGCGATGATGAGCGAAGCGGTTGCGGCGGTGCTTGGTGACAAGACTTGCCGCGCCGAGGCGGTGGAAATTTCAAAGCTGCTCACCGGCATCGACGGCGCCGCGAACGCCGCCGATGAAATCGAAGCCCTGCTGCCAAGCCGGCTGAGAAAAGTCTCCTGACCGGAAGGGCGGCCGCCAGCGCGGCACCGCCGTGGCGGCCCTTGCCGGCGGCGCGCAAAAGCGGGAGACTTGGCGCCAAATCGGGAGCCGTTGGCGATGCCCGCGCTCCCTCTTCCGCGGAGGTGCGCCATGGAACTCTGTCTCTCGCCCAATGGTCAGAGCCGCTTCGACGGCGCCCGCGCGCCGACCCGGGTTTTCGTCGCCACCGCCACCGGCGTCGCCATCCTCGAGCGCGCGGCACAAGGCGAGGCTTGGCGGCTTGCCGCCACGACGCTTGCGGGCCATCACATCAGCACCATGAGCTTGCTGCCTGATGGCGGCGCGCTCGCCGGCACCCATGGCGACGGCATTTTTTGGAGCGCCGACGGCAAAAGCTGGGAGGCGCGCAATCGCGGGCTTCGGCTCACGGACATCTACACCATCGCCGCGCTGCGCGAGGATGGCGGCGTCACGCTCTATGCCGGCACCGAGCCCGCCTCGCTTTTCGTGAGCCGCGATCTCGGTGCGAGCTGGACCGAAAAACCGGCGATCTCCGAGCAGAAGAACAAGGATTGGACTTTCCCGGCGCCGCCGCATATCGCGCACACCAAGATGCTTGCCTTCGATCCGCGCGACACCAGGCATGTCTATGCCGCGATCGAGCAAGGCGCGCTGCTCGAATCGCACAATGGCGGCGAGAGCTGGAAAGAGCTCGCCGATTATTCACGGCCCGAGGACCGCGCCTTCAAGGATTTGCACCAGGTGCTGATCGCGCGCTCCCGTCCCGAGCGCATGTTCATGACCACGGGCTGCGGCTCCTATCGCAGCGAGGATGGCGGCGCGCATTGGCGGCGCATGACCGATGAG
>DATNGG010000177.1:0-22905 GCA_035605975.1 Allostellaceae bacterium
CTTCTTCCATCGCGCCGAAGCGGCGGCTCGCGCGATCTCTGACCGCTCTTTCGCACTGAGAACCTTAGCCCGAGCCTTGCCCCCGGCCTTGCCGCCCTTGGCTCTGGCCGGGACACCCTCCGCCCTATCTTCGACCTGTCCGGTCGCGATATCCCCAATCAGCTTGGCTAGCTGGAGGGGGTCGCGGGGGCGTTTGAGGCGCTTGGTGGTCATCAATCTTTGTCGCGGTTATTGCGACCGAGGCCGCGTTCAAATCGCTGCCATGCCTCCTCCGAGAGGGGAGGAAGTTCTGGCTTTTTCTCCGGCTTTGGGGCCGGCAGCTCGGGCGCGGTTTTGGGGTTGTTTTCTGCCATGCCGAGAATATGGCATGTCCTCTATCCCATGACGAGGGCAGCCTAAAATTCAAACTGACCCACTACCATCCGGATCGAAATGCTATAGAAAGCGCACACTGAAGAAGCGCCCTGCGGCACTGCCCGGGGCGCTTTTGCGTTGGGGGGCGCTTCGTCGCTGTGAGCTTGCGGCGCCAGTATCGCGCCGCATCAATGAGGCTCTACTTCGCGCTGCTCAGCTTGGTTCCGTTCAGCTCGGTCAGAGCCAACAAGCGCGTCGCGCAGGCATTCGCGATCGCCGAGGTAATGTCCGAATCCGATTTCTGACCGGGCATCGTCGCCCATCCGCCTTTCACGATGTAGTCGCTCTGGTCGTAATCATCGGCGCTTTTTTTGAGCGCCTGCCAGGATGCGACGGCGGTCGGCTGGCGCTCGAATCGCGCGACGCAATAGGGCGTGGCTGCGGCGACGATTGCGGTTTGGACTTGATTATCCGCCAAGCTCTTTGCCGTTCCGGGGCTCATCCACCCCAAGCCGAATCCCAGCACAGCCCACCACGCCAATGCGCCCAGCACGACACCCCAGGCACCCGGCTTCACCCATGAAGGAATTGTCATCGCTTTTACTCCTGCTCGATCCCCCCGCTTGGTCGCGCTCTTGTCACGCGTCGAGGATAGCACTCGAGCACTTGTGTCCTTCGTTGAATCGGGTTCATGAAGTCTTATTCATGAGACCGGCGCCGCGCGCGCGATCGCGACGGCGGCGCTGAACACGGACGCGCCTCGCCCTCACATCTCTCACATCCGAAAGTTTCGCTCATGACGCCGCGGCAACTGCGCTTCGTCGAAGAATATGCGTGCCTCCGGAACGCCGCCGAGGCGGTGCGGCGCGCGGGCTATTCGCCCTTCAATGCAGCCGTGCGCGGCACGCAGCTCCTGCGCTCGCCATCCGTTGCGGCGGCGCTGCGCGCGGCGGGCGTCGATGTGCCGCCGCCGGCGCGGGCGCGCTCGATCTGCCGCGACGGGCAAGGCTTGACCGAGCGCCAGCGGCGTTTCGTCGAGCAATATCTCATCTGCGGCAATGCCAGCGAGGCCGCGCGCCGCGCCGGATATTCGGCGCTCAGTTGCAAATCGGCGGCATCGCAGCTGACGCGCTCGCCGCGCGTCGCGGCGGCGCTCCAGGCCGCCAAGGCCGCGCGCGCCCAACGCACACATATCGACGCCGTGCGCGTGCTCGAGGAGGTGGCGCGGCTGTCCTTCGTCGATCTCGCGAGCCTCATCGATTGGAGCGGCGAGGAGCTGCGTTTGCGCGCGCCCGACGAGATCGCGCCCGAGGATCGCGCGGCGCTGGCGCAGGTGACGCTGAGCGCGACCAAATCCGGCAAGCGGGTGACGGTGAAGCTCTTCGACAAGCTGCGCGCGCTGCAACTCCTGATGACGCATCTGGGGATCGGCAAGCCCAAGCCCGAGAGCGAACAGCCCGAGGCGACGATCGACGGCCGCGATCCGCGCGACGTGCTGCGCGAGCGGCTGTTGCGCCTCGCCGGAGGCAAGGAGAGCGAGACGAGCGGGTGAGGGCGCGCGAAGACCGACTTCGCGCAGCCAGCCGGCGATGCAAGTCGATGGTGCGTCCTTCGACTGCGCGCTTCGCGCGCGCTCAGCCACGCTGAGCAGCGGGCTTCAAAGCCCCAGGATGAGCCGGCCTCCCCATCGCCACCGCATCGGAAATCTTACCCGATGCAGCGCGATCAGACTTACAAGGATGAGGAAGATTTTTTATGGCATTTAAGGGTGCCAAGAGAAATTCACCTCATCGCTGAGGAGCGATGCGCAGCATCGCGTCTCGAAGGACGCACCGCCGCGGTTGCAGCCTTGCCCGGTGCTCTTCGTTCCCTCACAAGCTGAACGCGCTTGGCGTTCTCGCTGTCGAGCGCGCGCTTGTCGGCATCGCCAATCGGCGCGATGATGCGCGACGGGAGGACCAGCGATGAAGCACAGCACCGACAAGGTCCGCACGACCCATGTGGGCCGCCTGCCCACGCCGCCGGGATTCGAGGAGATGGCGGCGCGGCTCGCGCGCGGCGAAGCGTCCGATGCCGAGGTGAGGGAGAAGGTCGTGCCGGTCGTGGCGGAGGTGGTGAAGCGCCAGGCCGAGATCGGCATCGACTGCATCGGCGACGGCGAATTCTTCTCCGGCCTCGGCGCCAAATGGTACGACCAGCAGATGACCGGGCTCAGCGCCCGGCCGCTGCGTTCGGGCGAAGTCGCCGCGATGCGCGAATCGACGCGCGAGCGCGACGTCTTCACGCGGCTTTACGCCGACATGGACCGGGTCGGCACGATCGCCTGCATCCCGGGCGAGCGGCCGATCCCGCGCGCCACCGAGCGCATCGTCGTGAGCGGCCCGGTGAAGAGCAAGGGCACGGCAGCGACGCTCCGCCAGCTCGATTGCTTCAAGGCGGCGCTGGCGCGCGCCGGCGTCGCGGCGGACGAGACCTTCGTGCCGGCGCTCGCGCCCGGCTGGCTCGACCACTTCATCTACAACGAGTACTACAAGACCGACGAGGAATTCGTCTACGCGCTCGCCGACGCGATGAGCGACAAGTACCGCGCCATCGCCGATGCCGGCTGCATCCTGCAGATCGACGATCCCGGCATCGCCACCTCGTGGGACATGCTGAAGCCCGAGCCCGATCTCGCCGCCTATCGCAACTATGCCGAGCTGCGCATCGAGGCGCTGAACCACGCGCTCCGAGGCATCGCGCCGGAGAAGGTGCGCTACCATTGGTGCTGGGGCAGCTGGCATGGCGCGCATGTCAACGACATTCCGCTGCAGCACATCCTCGACATCGCGCTCAAAGTGAAGGCGCAGACCTACTCCTTCGAGGCGGCGAATGTGCGGCACGAGCACGAGATGGCGCTGTGGAAAGCGGTGAAGCTCGCTCCCGGCACGATCCTCATGCCGGGCGTCATCAGCCACGCCACCAACATCGTCGAGCATCCCGAGCTCGTCGAGCGCCGGCTCGTCGACTGGGCGGCGATCGTCGGGCGCGAGAACGTCGTCGCCGGCGCGGATTGCGGCATGGGCGGGCGCGTTCATGGCGAGATCGGCTGGGCGAAGCTCGGTGCCTTGGCCCAAGGCGCTGCGCTCGCGACGAAGCGGCTGTGGCAGCGGTAGAGAGTAGTCGGATCAGGCTGAATCGCTCTTTTATCGTCACCCCCGCGCAAGCGGGGGTCCAGAGCCATATTCTACCTGGATGCCCGCTTTCGCGGGCATGACGAAGAGAGACCCCCCGTGGAATTCGCCCCCTACAGCTTGAACACCCGCTTGGCGTTCTCGCTGTAGAGCTTCTTCTTGTCGCTATCGGCGATCGGCGCGGCGTCGATCGCCTCGACCGCGGGCTTCACCTCCTCGAAGGGATAGTCGGCGGCGAAGAGCACATTGTCGATGCCGAGGGTCTGGATGGTCATCATCAAGGGCGCCGCGAAATTCATCCCGCTCGTCGTCACGGCGATGTTGTCGCGCACATAATCGCTGGGCCTGCGCTTCAAGGCCGGCGCGCGCCCCGACATGCCGTGCTCCCAGAAAAAGCGGTTGTCGATGCGGTCGAGATGGAAGGGCAGGCCCTCGCCCATATGGCCGATGACGATCTTCAGCTTGGGGTAGCGGTCGAACACGCCGGTGCCGATGAGGCGGATGATATGCGTGCCGGTCTCGGCCGCCCAGGCCCAGCCGACCTTGAAGCCGAACACCTCGAAGGGCTGGATCATCTGCGGCGAGGGATCGCGCGGATGGATGTAGAGCGGCACGTCGAGCGCCTGAAGCACCTCGAAGATCGGCGAGAATTTCGGATCGTCCAGATATTCGCCGCGCGAATGCGAGTTGATGATCGCGCCTTTCAAACCCTTCTTCGTCACCGCGCGCTCGATCTCGCGCGCCGCGCGCTCCGGCTGCAGCGGCGCGAAGCCGGCGAGGCCGAAGAGGCGGCCCGGATATTTCGCGGTCGCCTCGCCCATCCGGTCATTGGCGAGGGCGCAGAGCTCGTTGCCCTCGACCGGATCGATGTCCTGGATGCCGATGCCGGCGACGACGCAGACCTGGCAGGCGATGCCGTCCTCGTCCATCGCCTTGATGCGCCCCTCGCCGAGATCGGCCAGCGAGCGGAAGACATGCTGCGCCATCGGCGTCGGTTGGGCGCTGCGCGGCGGCACGGTGCGCGCGCGCACCGCCACCATCTCCGGAATGGTGAAGCCTTCCTCGACGGCGATGCGCTCGAAGCGTTGCGGTGCCATGGTCATGACCGGTTCCTCCCCTTGGGCCGCGAGTGTGCGCGAGCGCACGGCGCCGGGCAAGAGCGGCGCCGCGCCGGCTTCCAGATTCGGCCTTCATTCGGCCAAATCGCGCGCCCAAGCTCACGCCATCTGGTTTCTGGAGGAACGAGATGACAATGAGGATCGATCGTCAGCCTGGCCAGCCGGCGCGGCGCGGCTCTACCCGCGGCATCGGCGTTGTGGTGCTCCTTGCGGCGGGGATCGCGGGCTGCGTGCCCGCTGCGCCGCCGCCCTCCCAGCCCGCGACGGTGGTGCGCGTCGCGCCGCCGCCGGCGCGCTACGAGGCGCCGCCGCCCGCGCCGAGCGCTCGGGTCGAATGGGTTCCGGGCCGCTGGCGCTGGGACGGGCATGACTACCGCTGGCAGGAAGGCCGCTATGTCGAGCGGCCCGCCGGCGAGCTGCGCTGGATCCCCGGCCGCTGGGTTGCGAGCAACGCCGGCTGGATGTGGCAAGAGGGCCACTGGGAGCGCTAGGCCGCGGCGGCCTCCTTCCGCGCGGCGCCGCCGCGCCGCATAATCGCGGCGGCAAAGAGGAGAGGCCCCGCGCATGGACGACAGCGCCGCGATCTGGCCCGCGCTCGATTACGCCCAATGGCGCGACACCGCGCAAACGCTCCAGCTCTGGACGCAGATCGTCGGCAAGCTGCGGCTGCAATCGACGCCCTGGGTCAATCATGGCTGGCAGGTGCCGCTTTATGTGACGGCGCGCGGTCTCGGCACTTCGCCGATCCCCGCGGGGCATGAGTATCTCGAGATCGAATTCGATTTCATCGCGCATCGCCTCCGCGCGCGCACCAGCCGCGGCGAGGAGCGTGCGCTGGCGCTCGAGCCGCAAAGCGTCGCCGATTTTTACGCCCGGGTGATGGCGATGCTGGAAGAGCTCGGCATGGCGGTCGCGATCAACGAGACGCCCAACGAGGTGCCGAATCCGATCCGGTTTGCCGAAGATCGCGTCCACGCCGCTTACGATGCGGCGGCGGCGCATCGCTTCTGGCGCGCGCTCCTCCAGGCCGACCGCATCTTCAAGCATTTCCGCAGCGGCTTTCTCGGCAAGGCGAGCCCGGTGCATTTCTTCTGGGGCAGTTTCGATCTCGCGGTGACGCGGTTCTCCGGCCGGCGCGCGCCGCTGCATCCGGGCGGCGTGCCAGGCCTGCCCGACGATGTCACGCGCGAGGCCTATTCGCACGAGGTGTCGAGCGCGGGCTTCTGGCCGGGGAACGATGCCTATCCGCGCGCCGCCTTCTATGCCTATGCCTATCCCGAGCCGAAAGGCTTTCGCGAGCGCGCCATGCCGAAGGGCGCAGGTTTCGAGCCGGCGCTCGGCGAGTTCATCCTGCCTTACGACACGCTGCGCGCGGCGGCCGATCCCGAAGCGTTGCTGCTCGAATTTCTCCAAGCGAGCTACGAGGCCGCAGCCGAGCTCGGCCATTGGGACCGTGCCGCGCTCGAATGCGCGCTCGGCGAGCCCGCGCGCGTGCGCAAAGTGTGAAAGAGCTCAGCCGTGAACGTAGTGTTCGAGCTGCTCGATGACGAATTGCTGATCGGCGATGACGCTCTTGACCAGATCGCCGATCGAGACGATGCCGATTACTTTGCCGCTCTCGATGACCGGAAGATGACGCACGCGCTTCTCGGTCATCAACGCCATGCATTCCTCGACCGTCTGCTCGGGCCGGACGTAGATCACGTGTCTTTCCATGATGTCCTTGACCGGGATGGCGGGCGAGGTCTTGCCCTTGAGCGCGACGTTCCGGGCGTAATGTCGTTCAGTGATGAGGCCCAAGAGCCTGCCGCCCTCCATCACCACCATCGAGCCGACGTCTTTCTCGGCCATCTTGGCGATCGCCTCGAAGACGGTGGCGTCGGGATCGATCGTCCAAACATTCGGCGGTTTCGCGCCGAGCACGCGCCGTACCGTGGTCATCGCGCTCTCCTGCACTGATCCTCGGCCGGGGCGCCGCAGGAGCGCCTTTTTGGCCGCTTAAAAATTTAATCGCAAACACCGCGCCGACTTTGATCCAGATCAAGGCCGCAAGCGGCGAGCCGCGCGGGTGGCGGCGCTCGCAATCGAGCGCGGTGGCCTTGAGGGGCGTCTTCGGCGAGGCGGAAAATTCTGTTTCTTCACGCAATCGTGTCGCCCTCGCCATCGGGCTGCTTCGCGCTGCTATCGATTTCTTAACGCGTCGCCGGCAATCGTCACGGATCCCGCGCTCGAGCGCACCTGGTCGGCCATGCCACGGACCAAGTGCGTTCGCGGTCGCGCCGACACGGAGGCATGGATGATCGTCGTTCAGGCGGTGGCGACCTTGGTCGTCGTGCTCTGCTGGGCGGGTCTCATGCTGATCGAGATCGTCACCAACAATCCGCCGCATTGGGTGCCCGACCCGGCGACGGGACGTGTCTGCCCTGTCTTCATCCTCGGCTATCCCAGTTACCACCACTACTACTATACGATGCCGTTCGACTGCTCGGTGTCCTGGAGCCTCGCGACCGTCGGCGGGATTGCGCTGCTGCTGGGGCTGCTCTGCAAATTCGCGCGCTAACGCTCGACTGCCCCATAACAGCGTTAGCGCGGCCGTGACAAAGCGCGGCGGGTAAACCACTCATTGACGCTCAAGGCGGCACTCTCTTTCGCGCGGGCGCGCGCAGCGCCTCGATAGGGATTTTCGACGAATTCTCGGCGATCTCGCCGGAAGGGGACGATGCCATGAAAGCTTTCATCGCGACATTGAGCCTGGCTGCGGCGTTGAGCCTCGGCTTCGGCGCCAGTACACCCGCGCATGCCGGCGCCTGTGGCCCGGGCATGGGCACCGGGCAGGTGGCGGGCACGCTCGCCGGCGCCGCGGCCGGCGGCCTCATCGGCAATCAGTTCGGCCATGGCTCGGGCAAGGATGCGGCGACGGTCGCGGGCGTGGTCGCGGGCGGCCTCATCGGCAACCAGGCGGGCGAGGCGATGGATGCGCAGGATTGCGCGCCGCCGGCTCAGCCCGCCTATGCCGCGCCGCCCGCGCCGGCTTATGCGCCGCCGCCGGCCCCGCCGGTCGTCTATCAGCAGGCGCCGACCGTGATCTATCAGCAGGCGCCGCCGCCCGCCGTGGTCTATCAGCCCGCGCCGACCTATATCATCGCCGACCAGGTCACCTGGGGCGCGCCGGTGTGGATGGGGCCGGGGCGGCAATGCCGCTCCTACAGCCAATGGGCGATGGTCAATGGCGCGATGCAGCCGGTTTATGGCGTCGCCTGTCTCGAGGGCGTGGGCTGGCGCTATGTGCAGCCCTATCATGGCGCCTGGCATGTCGATGTCGTGTTCGACCGCAACTTTCATCACGGCCACGACGATCGCGGCGAACATCGCGGCTGGGACCACGATCACGGCCATCATCACTAAGGGCGGGCCGCGCTAATCCTCGGGCAATGGCAGCTTGCTGCCGGTGTGACTCGCAAGCGCCTGGAACTGCGCCGCGACTTGCAGGAGCTCGATCCTGATGGCGGGATCGCGCACGTCGCGCGCGATCCGCACGAGCCGTGCGGCTTCCCGTCGATAGAACTCCGCTGCGCTTTCCGTCGCCATGCCCATCCCAAACGGCACTGGCGATCCAGGCTACAGGGCCGCTTTGGGCAAGTGTGTGACCAGCGGCAAAAAAAAGTGACAAAAATAGGTCGCATTTGCCGGTTGCGAGGGGCGCCAGCGCCCCTCTTGAACGGAAAAAATCGCGACACCAAATCGATGGGCCGCCGGGAGGAAAAACCGGCTCGCATTTAGGCTTAACAATTGCTCAATGGAGGATGGAGCAATGAACACCGAGACTGTCGCTTCGCCAAAGTCGCCCCTGTGGAAAAGCCAGCTCACGCGCTGGTTGCAGACGCCTGTGGCCGGCTCCGCCGATCCGTCCGGTCATCCGGCGCCGGGCCCCGCCGCGCAAAATCGCGGCGATGGGCCGGCGCGATCCGCGCCGAGACCGGCCTGGCCGCGCGTCTTTCCCGGGCTTTGATGCGCCCCCTTGCGATGAAAGGAGATGCGATCCATGGCCATGTTGCTGTCCGATCCGTTCGATGCGCTCGTCCAGCTCCAGCAGGCGCTCGATAGCTTCCGCACGAGCTCCTGGCTCGGGGCGGGGCCGAGCGGGACCGGCGCCTATCCGCCGCTCAACGTCTTCCGCAAGGGCGATGATTTCGTCGCCATAATCGAGGTCCCCGGGATCGGAAAAGCCGATCTCGAAGTCCAGGTGAAGGGCAACACGCTTCGCATCGGCGGAAGAAAATCGGTCGACTACCCGGAGAAGGCGAGCCTCCATCGCGCCGAGCGTCTCGCCGGCCGGTTCGATCGCGCCATCACCCTGCCGGTCGAGATCGACGCGGAGAAGGTGAAGGCCGAATGCCATGACGGCATCCTCGCGCTCTACCTGCCGCGGGCCGAGCGCGACAAGCCGCGCACCATCAAGCTCAACTGAACCCAGGAGAGAATGGAGGCTCCCATGCCAGCATCGCGGGAACTTTCGGTTCAGCCGAAGAAAGAGCTCCAGCAAAAGGAAGAGAAGACCACACCGGCGCGTTACTTCGTGCCGAATGCCGACATCTACGAAACCGACGAAGCCCTGACGGTGGTCTTGGAGATGCCCGGCGTCGAGAAGAAGAACGTCAGCGTCAATCTCGAGGCCGATGTTCTGCGCGTCGAGGGCCGGATCGACTTCTCCAAATACGAAGGGCTCGAGCCGGTCTATTCCGAATACAATATCGGGCACTATGCGCGTGCCTTCTCCCTCTCGGACAAGATCGACCAGAACGGCATCAGCGCCGCGCTCGATGACGGCGTGCTGACTCTCACCGTGAAGAAGGCGAAGGAGTTGCTGCCGCAGAAAATTCCGATCCGGTAGAGGTGGCGTGCAGGGCCGAGCCGGCATGGCCGCGGGCACAAGCGCCTGGCGTCGCTACTCGCCAATACGGGTCGTCATTCCGGCCAAGCGAGCGCAGCGAGGGCGAGCCGGAATCCATCGAAGGTCGACGACATTCCTGGATTCCAGGTTCAGCCGCTGCGCGGCTGCCCCGGAATGACGAACCAATTGAGCCCGAAACCTATCGGAATTCGGTGTCGTATTGCCGCGCGATTTGGTTCACTTCGTCCTTGCTGCGGGTCGGGGCGGGCGTTCCCGGCGGCGTGCCGAGCGAGCGAAAGAAATCCTCGATGCCGGCCGGCGTCATCATCCATAGCAGCAACAACTCGCTATCGGGATTCTCGAAGCCGTGCCAGGAGAGCTTCGGGATGAAGATCGTGCCGCCTTTCTCGATCGGGTAGCGCTGCTCGTCCATGATGAAGGTGCCGCGGCCTTCGATGACATAGAAGGTCTCGTCCTTCTCGAAATGGCGATGCAGCGGAATCCCGACGCCCGGCAGAACCTGCTGCGTGCCCATGGCGAGCTTGGATTGCGGGCCGACGCCGTTGGTCTTGATGAAGACGCTGCCGCCGCGCATCAGCACATGCTCGCCTGCGCTGCGCTCGACATAAGGCGGTTTCTTCGGCTCCATCTCTCTTCTCCTCAATTGGCCGGCGTGCCGTCCGCCCAGGCTTCCATGCCCTTGGCGCGAATGACCGGCAGCGCCGCGGGGCCGGTCACGAAATCGAGCAAGGCCTTGGCGCCCTCCGGGGCGCGCGATTGGGGGCCGAGCGCCCCGGCGAAGCAGACATAGGATTGGATCTCGGCGGGAATGCGGCCGACGACATCGACGCCGCGCGTCGCCATCATCGTCGCGATCGCGGTGATGCCGAGCTCCGCCTCGCCGGCGGCGACCAGCTCGCCGACCGTGTCGGTGTCGGGGCGCAGCGCTTTGGCGTCGATCTCGCGGCCGATCCCCCAGCCTGCGAAGAGTTCGTGCAGATAAGGCCCGCTGCGCCCGCCATCGAGAAAGGCGACGGATTTGGCCGCGAGCACCGCTTCGCGGAATGCCGCGACCGTGTCGATCTTCGGCTTGGCGGCGCCGGATTTCACCGCGACGCCGATCGGCACGCGCAGGAAATTCCGCCGCGTCTCGCCGCGAAGCTTGCCTTCGCGGGCGAGCGCGCCGAGCTGCGCCTCCTCGATGAAGGCGACGTCGAAATCCTCGCCGCGATCGATCCGCTGCCGCGCATGCGCCGGCAGCTCCGCCGGATCGAGCAGCTGGGTGACGGCGAAACCGGTGTCGCGCGTAAATTGCGCCGCCAATTCCCCGATGATGATCTGGGGCGATTGCAAAGCAAGCACCCTCAGCTCGACGGGCATGCGCTCCTCGCCTTTTTGAACCTCAGCAGAGCGAAGAGTTTAGCGGGTCTTGGCGGAAAGCGCAGTCGCGCTTTGAAAGGCGGCGTTCGTCAAGGCCGGCGAGCACCGCGCCCCCGCGCGGCGATCACCCGTGTCAGAATTCCTGGACTACCTCGACGAGCGTAAAGATGAGAACCAGTGCGAAAATGAGCGAGACGAGTAAGTCCATCAGAGAGGCGCGCATGGGGCGGTCCTTTCGATGGAAGAGAGCGTCACCATTGGCGGTAAAGAAAGCGTCACGATGGCTGGATTACGGCGATATCAAGGAGTTAGCGCGCCTCTTTCGCGGCAATGCGGGCGCCGCTAAGCCGCCGGCGCGATGCGGCCGCGGCGACGCAGCGCCTCGAAGAGATGCAGCATGAAGGCGGCGCCCAGAAGCGGCGCGGCGAGGTTGACGAGCGGCACCGAGAGGAGAAACGCCACCACCGCGCCGGCGGCGATGAGACCGAGGCGGTTGCGGTGCCAGGTCAGGTGCACCGCGCGCGGCGGCAGGCGGCGCAGCGCCACCTGCTCGAAATATTCGCGGCCGACGAGATAGCCGTTGAGCCCGTAGAAAACGAGAAGATTGATCCCCGGCAGAAAGACATAAACCGGCAGCGCCAGAAGATTGAGGAGCAGGCCGATCAGCGCGAGCTTGAGGCCGCTCATGATCGCCTCGCCGATGCCGACCGCGCGCGCCGGCGGCTGGCCCGGATAATGCGCCGCTTCGAGCGCGGCGATGACGCGGTCGAGGAACAGCCCCAGCACCAGCATCGACATCGAGGGAAAGACCAGCCAGGCGAGGACCAGCGCGGCGAGATCGCCGAGGATGCGGAGCGGCCAATCGAGCCAGGGGAAACGCGCGACATGGACGAGGTTGAGCAGCGCGCCGGCGCCGAGCCAGAGGAGAGCGAGCAGGACGAAGGCGCCGACAAGGCTCAAGAGCAGCGCCCGTCGCCCGGCCGGCGTCAGCACATCGCTCAGCGCGAGCGCGAAAGCTTTTCCCATGGGCGCAGAACATGGCTCGGGCGACGGCGCTGCTGCAAGTCGCGCCGGCTCGTGGCATCCCTCATCCTGTCCTTCTCCCGCAAGCGGGAGAAGGGACCCGCGGCGAGATCGCAGCAACTGCGTCCCCTCGCCCGCGGAGCGGGAGAGGGACAGGGTGAGGGTTTGAGAGACCCCCGGCCGAGCTCCGGCGCGCTCGCGGCCGCGGGCCGGATCGAGGCGCGCGGCAATCCGCTTCATATCCGCTATAGCGAGCTGCGCCTTGCCGGCTCGCGCGAAGACGATTGAGAAACACGCGGGGCTTTACGCGTTCTTGCGCGCTTCCAGCGCCATGGCGATGAGCGCCGCGCCGCCGAACAGCAGATCGATGCCGAGGAGCAGACCCAGCGCCCAGGCGATCGAGCCGGGGAGGCCCGAGATGATGATCGCCGCCAGCACCAGATCGACGATGCCGTTGATGAGGATCCATTCCCAGCGGCCCGAGAGCTCGCGGCGATGCGCGAAGGCGAGCACGATCATGGTGAGGCCGTCGAGGATGAAGAAGGCGATCAGGACATAGGTGAGCGTCGCGAGGCCGCGCATCGGGTCCCACAGCAGCAGCAGCCCGGCGAGGAAGGCGAGGATCGCCGAAGCGAGCGCCCAGCCGAAGCCCGGCACGCCGCGCGCGCGCATGGTCGAGAGGAACCCGACGACGCCGCCGATGACGAGCAGCCAGCCGAGCCAGATCGTCGCGGCGATCCCCGCGAGCGGCGGGATCGCGATCGCCGCTGCGCCGAGGACCAGGAGGATGATGCCCTCGATCAAAAACCATTTCCAATGCGCGTGCATCGCCTTGGCGATCACACGGCGAAGATCGTCGCTGCCGGCCGGATTCATGGATGGCTTTTTCCTTCGCGATGAGGCGCCGAGCCTAGCACGCGCGGTTCCGCACTGTCATTGCGCGTTGCGCAAGGCGATGCTGGTGGATTGCCGCCCGGCCCGCTCGATCCGAAACGCCGCATGGGCATTGTGCGTCCCTCGACTTCGCTCGGGATGAGGGAGGTTTTTATGGCATCAAGGATGATGCCATTCACCCCTCCGCCTCATCCTGAGCTTGTCGAAGGACGCACGGTCTTCATGCAGCAGCATTGGCGCGTTACGGCTTCACATAGTTGATGAAGTCGTCGACCGTGATGAGGAAATAGCCGAGATTCTTCGCGATGTAGTCGCGGGTGACGCCGCCTTCGAGGTTGAAGGCCTCGGTGGTCTCGATGAACTTGCCGTCGCTGCTTGCGAGCGCGCGGCCGAAGACATAGCGCTCGTTATAGGCGTCGACCGCCTTGGCATCGAGCTTCTTGCTGTTGGCCCAATGGACGCGAAAGCGGAACTGGCCGCATTGCCGCTGCGGCCCGGTGACGCCGGCCTCGCAATTGAAGAAATCGACCTCGACGAAAATCCCGCCCGGCGCCGAGCCGACCACCCAGGGCGAGGTCTCATCGCGCGTGCCGTCGGAGACCGTCGCCATCCCGGCCTGCTGCATGATCGCCATCATGTCGGCGCGGCCGATGGTGGAGATGACCGTGGCGGAGCCTGACGCGGGCGTGGAGGCGGCGGGCACGGGGAGGAAGGGCGCGGCGGGGGCCGCGTCGGCCGGAGCAGCGGGAGCAGGCGGGGCGGCGGGCTCGGGCGGCGCGACGCTGGGCGCGGGCATTGCTGCCGGCGGCGCGGCGGGCGGTGGCGCCTCCTGCGCCGCGGCGGCACCCGCAAGGACCAGCATCGCGAGAAGAGGGCCGGTGAAACTCAGGATCCGCTGCATTGAGATGCCCCCAGGTGAGATGCCGCCACGAGACCGCTCCGGATGCCGGCGCGGGCGCGCGCAGCTTGCCGATTCCGGTTGCGGCAATCAACCATGCCCCAAACCTCCGCCGCAACCAGGCGTTGCGTCCCTGCCACAGGACGAAAAAACCCGCGCCTCCTGGCAGAGTTCTAGATTGACGGGAAAAGCCTACCCGGTTCTGATGCTTGCGTCACTCTTTGGAGGTACGCAAGCCCCGCTTCGGCGGGGCTTTTTGTTGCTGGCGGGCAGCTCCTGGCCGGACGGCAGGCGCGTGCTTATGATGACGTCCTGCGCTGCCACCGGCGGCGCCACAAACATCAGAACCAATTCATCAGCGAAGGGAGGTCGGTCTCATGCCGAAATATCTCGTCGAGGCGTCCTATACCCCCGAGGGCTTGCGCGGGTTGCAGAAGGAGGGCGCGGTCGCGCGCGTCGACAACGCGGCGAAGGTCGCCGCCGCACTAGGCGGCAAATGCGATGTGTTCCACTGGTCGTTCGGCAATAACGACGTGGTCGCGATCTTCGATCTGCCGAGCAGCGCCGATGCCGCGGCCTTGGCTCTCGCGGTCTCGGCCTCGGGTCTCGTCCACGCCAAGACCACGCCGTTGCTCACCGCGCCCGAATGCGATCTTGCTTTGAAGAAGAGCGTTGCCTTCCGCCCGCCGGGGAAATAGCGCGGGAGGCACGCGGCACCGATTGAGCCCCAATCCTTAACTGTCAAAGAGGTTCGCGGGCAAGGCGCCGACCCGCTAAGCTTGGCGGCAAGGATCGCCCAGGATCGGCCGCGCGCGCCTCGCCTTGGATGATCGCGGCTCGAGGGGAGGGACCATGCCCGATTCGACATCGACAATCATCGCCGGCGGCCGCGTCGCCGCCGAGCCCAGCGCCGCCGAGGCGGCCGCGCGCCTCGCCTTGAAGCGCCGCTTTCCGACCGCGGCGGATGTGCGGGCCGAGGCGAAGCGGCGCCTGCCGCATTTCGCCTATGAATATTGCGATGGCGGCGCGGGCGGCGCGGATATGGGCATCCAGCGCAACAACAACGCCTTCGATGCGATCGAGCTGGTGCCGCGCTATGGCAAGGTGGTGGCGCCGCCGCCGGCCAATTGCGAGCTTTTCGGCCGCGCTTACGCGGCGCCGATCGGCGTGGCGCCGGTGGGCGGGCCCGGCACGGTCTATCCGGGGGCGGAGCGGTGCCTCGCCAAGGCGTGCCAGGCGGCGCGCGTCCCCTATACGCTCGGGCTTCTCTCCGGCATCAGCTTCGACGAGGCGGCGCGGCTCGCGCCCGACGTCTTATGGCTGCAGCTTTATCGCTTTGCGAAGAACGAGCACGCGATCGGCTTCGATCTCGCCAAGCGCGCCGATGCCGCCGGGGTTCACGTGCTGATGCTGACCATGGACACGCCGATCCGCACCACGCGGACGCGCGAGGTCAAGAGCGGCATCGTCACGCCGTTCCGCCTGACGACGCGCCTCAAGCTCGAGGCGCTGTCCTCGCCGCATTGGACGCGCGCTCTCCTGCGCGACGGTATTCCGCGTTTCGTCAATCTCATGCCTTACATGAACGGCGAGACCAGCATCGAGGCGGCGACAGCGTTTCAGCAGCGCGAAGGCGGGGGCGCCTTCACCTGGGACGAGGTCGCGCGCTATCGCGACAAGTGGAAGAAGCCGCTGCTGGTGAAGGGCGTGCTGCACCCCGCGGATGCGGAGAAGGCCGCCGCGCTGGGGCTCGACGGCATCGTCGTCAGCAATCATGGCGGCCGGCAGATCGAGGCTCTGCCTGCGCCGGTCGATTGCCTGCCGGCGATCGCCGAGGCGGTCGGCAAGCGCATGACGATCATCTATGACAGCGGCGTGCGCAGCGGCGTCGATGTGGCGCGGGCGATCGCGCTCGGCGCCGATGCGGCGCTCGCCGGCAAGGCCTTCCTCTGGAGCCTCGGCGCGCTCGGCGAGAAGGGGCCCGGACACATGCTCGGCATCTTCATCGACGAGCTGCGCGCGAGCCTCGGCCAGCTCGGCTGCCCGAGCGTGCGCGAGCTGCGCGACGTGCCGGTGCGCCATCCCGGCGCCTGGCGCGCGGAGGATTTCCGCGCGCGGGCGTGATCGCCATTTCGGGGCAATGCGAATGTGCGGTCCCGGTATTCGCACGCAGAAAGCTGTGATATGCTTTCGCCAGAACCCAGGGTTCCAAGAAGAACTCGCCTGCAGACAATGGGCCCTGCTCTTGCGCCAACAGGGAGAGAGTCATGGCAGACCAGGTTCAATGGCAGCTTTCCGGCGATTATTTCGAGAATTGCAATTGCACCGTCGTCTGTCCGTGCCTCGTGTCGACGGCGGCTCCTCTGACGTCAAGACCGACGCAGGGCGTGTGCAACGTCCCGATCGCCTTCCACATCGACAGCGGCAAATATGGCAGCGTCGCGCTCGACGGACTCAACGTTGCGCTCGCGATCCATACGCCGGGACCGATGGCGGAAGGAAACTGGTCCGTGGCCGCCTATATCGACGAACGTGCCGATGACAAGCAGACCGAGGCACTCGGCGCGATCTTTACGGGCGCGGCCGGCGGGCCGATGGCGGCGTTCGCGCCGCTGATCGGCAAGACTCTCGGCGTGAAGAAGGTTCCGATCACCTATCGCGTCACGGGCAAGAGGCGATCCGCGGAAATCCCCGGCATCCTGCATATCTCCGTCGATCCGCTGCCGACGGCGCATCCGAGCGGCGAGATGTGGGCCAATACCGGTCACCCCGTCAATCCCGACAAACTGGCCTTCGCTGTGGGAGCGCCGGGAAACGGCTTCGACGATCACGGCATGCGCTGGGATAATTCCGGCAAGAACGGCCACTATGCGCCGATCCGGTGGTCAAATCGGTCGTGAGATCGTGACGCGGCGCGCCGCGAAGCCCGGCGCGATTCCGACCGAATGAGCGACAGCGCTCTCGAAACGGTGTTGCGGCGAGACCGCCTGCTCGTCGCCGGCGCGCTCGTCGCGACCGCCGTGCTCGCCTGGGCCTACCTGCTTTGGCTTGCCGCCGACATGGACATGGACGGCATGGACATGACCGGGTTCCGCATGATCCCGGCCGGTCTCGCCCTCATGGCGCCGGCGAACGCGCCGTGGCGGGCGATCGAGTTCGCCTTCGTGTTCGTCATGTGGGCCGTCATGATGATCGGCATGATGGCGCCGTCGGTGGCGCCGATGATTTTGATGTATGCGCGCGCGGGCCGACAGGAAAATCGCCAAGGCAAGCCGCTCGCGGCGACGGGCTGGTTCGCCGCCGGCTATTTTCTGACCTGGATCGGTTTTGCGCTGGCGGCAACCGCATTCCAATGGACGATCGAACGGGCGGCCCTGCTCGATTCTCGGATGACGAGCGCAAGCCACGTCCTTGGAGGAATCGTGCTGATCGCGGCGGGAATTTATCAATGGAGCCCGCTCAAGACTGTGTGCCTCGCCCAATGCCAGAGCCCGATCGGCTTCCTGATGCGCTATGGCGGTTTCCGCGGCGATGTGCCCGGCTGCCTCTCCATGGGGATGCGCCACGGCGCCTATTGCGTCGGCTGCTGCTGGGTTCTGATGGCGCTCTTGTTCGTCGGCGGCGTGATGAACGTCGTTTGGATCGCGCTGCTGGCGCTGCTCGTCCTGCTGGAAAAGCTAACCCCGCTCGGCGGATGGATCGCGCGCGCCGCCGGCCTTGCCTTCATCGCCGCCGGAGCCGGGATGCTGGTCTTCGGCTAGGCAGGTCGCGTTCACATCTCGCTCACGCGGTCGGCCAGAATGGTGCATCGCGAGGCTTATGAGCCTGAGCCAGGCGGAGGCCCGCATTAGACACGCTTGTCAAGCGGCCATACACTCCCGCGGCACAAACGGGGGATCGAGGGGAACAATCCGCATGGCCGAAGAGCGCCTGCAGAGAAGGCTGACGGCGATCCTTGCCGCAGACGTGGTGGGATACAGCCGGCTCATGGCCGCGGACGAGGCGGCGACGCTCGCTGCGCTCAAGGCGCTCCGCAAAGAGGCCATCGATCCGAAAATCGGCGAGCACGGCGGACGTGTCGTCAAACTCATGGGCGATGGCGAACTCATCGAGTTCGCGAGCGTCGTGAACGCCGTCGAATGCGCTGTGGCAATTCAGCGGGCCGTGCAGCAGATCAATTCGCGTGTGCCGGAGGATCGTCGAATCATATTCCGCATCGGCGTCAGCGTCGGCGACATCATCCTCGAGGGCGAAGACATCTATGGCGACGGCGTCAACATCGCGGCGCGGCTCGAGGGCATCGCCGAGCCCGGCGGCATCTCGATTTCCGAGGATGCCTGGCGGCAGGTCCAAGGCAAAGTGGCGGCGAGCTTCATCGATATCGGCGAGCAAACGTTGAAGAACATTCCGCAACCGGTGCGCGTCTATCGCGTCGTGCTCGAGCCGGCGCGCGAGACGAGCCCGGCGGGGCCGGGATTGGCGACGCTCGAAAAGCCGTCGATTGCGGTGCTGCCGTTTCAGAACATGAGCGGCGACAGCGAGCAGGATTATTTCTGCGACGGCATGGTCGATGACATCATCACCGGCCTGGCGCGCATCAAATGGCTCTTCGTCATCGGGCGCAATTCGAGCTTTGCCTACAAGGGCAAGTCGCCGGACATTCGTCGGGTCGGACGCGAGCTCGGCGTGCGATATGTGCTCGAAGGCGGCGTGCGCAAGGTCGGCAATCGCGTTCGCATTACCGGCCAGCTGCTGGAGGCGGAGACGGGAAGCCATGTCTGGGCGGAGCGCTATGATCGGACCCTCGACGACATCTTCGCCCTGCAAGACGAGATCACGATGAGCGTCGTCGGCGCCATCGAGCCGAGCCTCAGGAAAGCGGAGATCGAGCGAGCCAAGCGCAAGCGGCCCGAAAGTCTCGATGCCTACGACCTTGTGCTGCGGGCCGCGCCCTTCACCTACAGCCACACGGCCGAGGATGCGGAAAAGGCCATTCCGCTGCTCGAGAAGGCGCTCGAGCTCGAGTCCGGATATGCAGCGGCGCACGCGGCCCTTGCCTGGTGTTATCACTTCCGCTTTCGCTTCGGGCTTCGCGAGACGGACCGGGCGGCGGCAATTCAGAACGCCCGCGCCGCGATCGCCAATGGCGGCGATGATGCGACGGCGCTCGGGATTGCCGGATTCGTCTTGTCGTTGGAAGCACATGACCATGCCGCGGCGCTCAATGTTTTCGAGCGGGCTTTGACGCTCAGCAACAGCAATGTGTTTGCCCTCCACTGCAGCGCGCTCATCCTCTCCTTCATGGGCAAGACCGAGCAGGCGATCGAGCGAGCGCAGCGGGCGCTGCGGCTCAGCCCTTTCGATTTCCTGAATTACCTTTCGTTCAACGCGCTCGCGATCTCATATCTTCACAGCGGACGGTGCGCGGATGCCCATGACGCAGCGCGCAGCTCGGTGCAATTGAACCCGCGTTTCAGCGTGTGTCACCTCTTTCTCATCGCAGCGCTGGTGCGGCTTGGACGCCATGAAGAAGCGGCCGCCGAGGCGCGGGAGGTGCTCGCGCGCGACCCCGCCTTCACCATCAATCGATTTTCGATCACGGTCGGTATCGAGCCGTCTGTGTTCACACCCTTGGCGGAGGCTTGGCGAACGGCAGGGCTGCCGGTCGGATAGAGGCGCACAATTCGTTGAAAGCGTGGCGTTTGCGTTAGAGGAGGTTGTATCAAGCCTTAGGAAAGGAGTGCCCATGCCCGACGTCACACCGGATTCCATCATGAAGATCGCCATGGGCTTCATGGCGGCGAAACACCTTTTTGCTGCAAATGAGGTCGGCTTGTTCGAGGCGCTCGCGGCGGGGCCAGCGAGTATCGCCGAACTCGAAGAGAAGATAAACATCCCATCTCGAACGTTGGCAATCGTCGCCAATGCCATGGTCAGCCTCGGGATGCTCGAGCTCGAGGGCGAGCACTATCGCAACAGCGATGCAGCGTCCACGTTCCTCGCAGGCAGACCAGGCCCCGATATGCGCCCGATGCTTCGCTTCTGGAATCGCATCAGCTATCCAACCTGGCAAAAGCTCGATTCGGCCGTGCGCACCGGCGAGGCGCAGGCCCTATTCGGAGATTTCAGCGATGAAGAGCAGCGAATTTTCTCCGCCGGGGTCGAGTCCTTCACGGCTCCGATGGCGGCGGCGCTCGCCGCTGCCTACGATTTTGCCCGTCATCGCCGGGTCCTCGACGTCGGCGGTGGCACGGGTTCTTTTTTGCTTGCCGTGCTGCGCCGCCATACCGCGCTTGAAGGCACCTTGTTCGAGTTGACCGGCGCGAGCGCTGTCGCGCGCCAACGGCTTGCGCGCGAGGCGGAAGGCGCACGCATCGAGATTGTGGCGGGCGACCTTGCGAAGGATCCGTTGCCGCTGGGCCATGATGTCCTGATTGTGGCAAACACTCTTCACGTCCTTTCGGCGGCCCACAACATCTCGCTACTCGAAAAACTCCGCGCGTCCGTCTCGACGGGTGCCCGCCTGTTGCTCGTCGATTTCTGGACCGATTCGACCCATACGAAGCCGCCGGCTGCCTCGCTGATGTCAGGTGAGTTCCTCGTCATCTCGGGGGAAGGACAAGCTTACAGCGAGGCCGAGGCTGATGCGTGGCTTGCTCAAACCGGGTGGAAGAAGATTGAGCGCAAGCCGCTGGCTGGCCCCGGGAGCTTGATTGTCGCCGAGGCGATGTAGCTTCTCCGAAGTAAAAAAGCGTGGGCGGCAGATGGCCGCTCATCGATCCAGGGGCGCGGCGCGTCCCGCTGTAACCTTTTTCCGGCTCCCGCCGAATATCTCCTGCTGCCCTCAAGCGGGCGGATGGAGGGTTTTTTGGAAGCAGTGCGGATCGAGTTCGAGCCTTTGATCGATGCGGCTTTGCGCGACTTCATCACCGACAGTCTCGATCTCTACAGCGTGGCGGTGAGCGGGTTTCCCGATTGGTGCCCGGTCAATTTCGTGCTGCGCGGCGCGCGCGGCGAGGTGCTGGGCGGCCTCCTCGGCCAGCTCTGGGGCGGCTGGCTGCATGTGACCTATCTCTGGATCGGCAAGGCGGCGCGCGGCCACGGCCACGGCACGCGGCTGATGCAGGAGGCCGAAGCCTATGCCAGCGCGCGCGGCGCCATCGGCGCGACGCTCGAGACTTACAGCTTCCAGGCGCGGCCGTTTTACGAGCGGCTCGGCTATCGCGTCATCGGCACGATCAACGGCTATCCGCCCGGCCACGCGAAGTTCTTCCTGCGCAAGGCGCTAGGGTAGGGCGGCGATTGATCCCGCTCGACGCCGATGCGAGCGGCTTTTTGCGGGACTTGCGCCGCGTTATGCCGCGGCGGCGAGGCGCAAAGGAATTCCGCCCGCAATCCGAAGGGGGGACATATGGCCAAGGTTTCGGGTGGCCGGGCGAGCGATGAGCGCGTCATCGCCTTGCGCATTTTCGCCGACGACCGGGGCGAAACGCATATGGAGGACGTCGCGATCGCTTTGAGCCCGCGGCAGCTCTTCAAGGGCAATCCGCCGCTGCGCCTCTCGGAGAATTTTCCCGCGTCCTGGTGCAATCTCTGCCGCGTCCCCGCGGGCATGGGCGAGGTCGATTGGCACAATCCGCCGCAGCGCCTGCTCGTCCTGTGGCTGAGCGGCGAGGTCGAATTCGAGACCAGCGACGGCGATACCCGCCGCCTGCCCGCGGGAAGCGTCGTGCTGGCCGAGGACACGACCGGCAAGGGGCATATCTCGCGGCATCCGCCCGAGGGCCAGCTCGTCGTCCATGTCGCCTTCGCCTAGCGCCGTCGACGGCCGCCGCGCGCGATTTCAACGCGACGGCGGCAGGAAACGCGTCGTCAGGAATTTTGCCATGTCGGGCTCGGTCGGCAGCATGTGCAGATCGACCATCGAGCGCGCGGTGGCGGCGACCGCGTCGGGCGGGAATTTGCCGTCGCGCGACAAGGACGGCATGACGGTGTCGTACTGCTTCTCGTTGACCGCATCCGAGAAATGATCGATCGAGGTTTCGAACGCGACGGTTTCGGCGCGGTGCGTCGCCATGAAGTTCACCGTCTCGTACCAGCCCTTCAAGAATCCGCGCACGGCGTCCGGATGCTTCTTCATGAAGTCGTCCTGGGCATAGATCGCATTGAGGAGGAAGGGCCCGACGAACTCGGATGCCGAGGCGAGCAGCCGGCCTTTCTTCTGCTGCTCCAGATTCCAGCCGAGCGCGACGGCGCTTACCTGCGCGTCGACCTGACCCGTTTCGAGCGCCGCGATTTGCGGCGGCGTGGTCGATCCGTCGGTCACGCCGGTGATGTCATTCGGCGTGAGCCCCGCCTTGTGCACCGCCGCGAACGCCACCCATTGCGTGAGCGAGCCCACGGTCGAGAAGCCGATCTTCTTGCCCTTGAGATCGGCGAGGGTGTGAATCGGCGAGTTCCAGGGCACGACGATGCCGAGCAGCGCCGGCGTGATCGCGATGGCGCCGACCCCGGTTTCCGGCACGCCCTTCATGATGAAGGGGACGTCGGTGCCGGCCGCGAGCGACATGTCGATGCTGCCGGCGATCATCGCCTGGTAGATTTTGGAGGCGCCGCCGAGATCGACGACCTCCACCTCGACGCCGTTCTTGGCGAAGTTGCCTTGCTTGATGCCGAGCGCAAGCGGCATGAAGTTGAACGCGGTGGCGGAGCTGTTGCCGACGCGCACGGTGGTCGCCGCGCCCGCTCGCGGAACGAGGCCCATGATCGCGGCGACGGCAAGGCAAAGGCGTAGATATCGAGCGAAAGGAAACATGGCGCGGCCTCCCTGATCGGCTTTTATGCTTGCCGCAAAGCTAACGCGATGAATGGCGCGAGTCCATCCGCGGGCGGTTGCGCTCCCCGTTTCGCGCGGAGAGGCGCACTCCCGTGCGAAGTCCGCCGGGGCTCGGCGCAGGTCGCGTTATTCCGCCGCGGCGGCGTGGCCGGCTTCGAGATAGGTCTCGGCGCGCGCGTAGTCGAATGCGATCGGCTCGATCTGGCCGGCGATGATCTCGGCGATGCGCTTGTCGCTCAGCGGATGGCTGAACTGGGCGTTGCGCATGTAAAGCCGCAGCTTCAAAATCTCGCAGGTCACCTCGATCAGCTCGTCCCAATCGGCGGCGGAGAGATCCT
>DATNGG010000178.1:0-39583 GCA_035605975.1 Allostellaceae bacterium
CGGCGCAGGCTCCTTTCCGCAATCCTTCCTGATCCCAGGAACGAACACCTCGATCGCGATCTACGGCTCCGTGAAGTTGAGCTTCACCTCCAATTGGGGCAGCCAGCACGTCACCGACACCAGCCCCTCGGGCATCGGCGCGACGCCGAACGCGATCAGCGGTCTCGCGCTGAATGGACCCGGCGCGGCGCTCGGCAATTCGTCGCAAGCCGTCAACAGCGCCGAACGCGGGTTGCATGGCGGGTTACGCGGGCAGTTGAAGTCCACGCAGATTTTCTTCGAGACCCGCACCCCGAGCGATCTCGGCGAGATCAAGACCGTCGTCATGATGGATTTCGGCTCCTTCGGCCTGCAGGCGAACTATATTGGCAAGGCAGCCGGAGCCAGCACCAACTCGCCTTCCTCGGGTGCGGGCAATAACGAGATGCCGCGTATCCAGTTCGCCTACGGCACCTTGGGTCCATGGCTCTTCGGCCAGTACAATTCGAACTTCGTCGACCCGCTCTTGATCAATCCCGATATCGGCGATCAGAGCCAGGTGGGCCCGCTGCAGACGCGCAACATCCGCCGGCCGCAGATCCGCTACACCTATCTCGCGGGCAACGGGTTGTCGCTCTCCGCCTCGCTCGAGACCAACACCTACACCAACCTCACCGGCACCAACACGACGGGCGGCGCGCCGCTCTCCGAGGACAGCACCGATACGGGCGGCATCACCAACTATCCGTCCTTCAACGCCGGCGCATCCTGGAGCCAGCCCTGGGGCCATCTGATGTTCCGCGCGGGCGTCGCCGAGGACGAGGTCCGCAACACGACCAATAGCGCAGGCCGCAATTTCAATCTGAAGAAGACCGGCTGGGCGCTGGCGGCCGGCGTCATGATCAATACCTGGGGCAAGGATCAATGGCGCGGCCAGGTTCACTATGCCAAGGGCGCCGATACCTACCTCACCGATATGGGCGATGCGGGCTTCATCAACACCCAGACCGGCTCGCTGGTGCTCATCAAGGAGTTCGCCGTCAACACCAGCTATATCCACCGTTTCTCGCCGAATTGGCGTGCCACGGCCGAGTTCGGCATGGGCTGGTTCGACAAGCCGTCCAACGCAGCCAATCTCAGCGCCATCCCCACCGTCGCCGGCAATGCGCCGCTGGCCGGCATCGAGAAGCGCCATCTGCAATCGGGGCTCAGCGTCACCTACAGCCCGGTGCCGGGCCGCATCGATATCGGCATCGAATGGGATCATTGGGAGCGCTGGGTCCAGGTGGCCAACACCACCGGCAACGGCAATCGCTACAATTTCCACATCAACGTCTTCTGGTAAGCCCCAAGGGCTTACCGGGACTCCCGGGCCGCCAGCCGCGAGGCTGGCGGCTTTTTTTTGCGCCTCCCCCGGCCCGCTCCGAACACCCCCCACGGGCGACTCGTCCGCGGCATTCCCGTCCTCCCCGCTGGGCACGCCGGACGTCAGGTCCCCATAAAGGTATCTATGGCTAATTATTTATATACTACAATAGTTGTTATATGATACCCATAAGGAGCGCCGAGGAGAGTAGCCGTCTCGGCGATGCAAAACCGAGTGGGGATTCTTCAATGATGACAAAAAATCTCAAGGGTGGGGTAGCGCTTGGCAGCCTGACGGCGGCCATTGCCTTGCTTGCCGGTGTTACCAGCGCCGCCGCACAGCCTGCATCGGGCGCAGGCTCCTTTCCGCAATCCTTCCTGATTCCGGGCACGAACACCTCGATCGCCATCTATGGCACCGTCAAGATGAGCGTGTCGACCAATCTCGGCAGCCAGCACGTTACCGATACGAGCCCATCGGGCATCGGCGCCACGCCCAACGCGATCAGCGGATTGGCGCTCAGTGGACAGGGTGCCGCGACCAGCCCGAGTTCCGTTAACAGCGAGGAAAGGGCGCTCCATGGCGGGCTGCGCGGCCAGCTCAAATCGACGCAAATTTTCTTCGAGACGCGCACGCCGAGCGATCTCGGCGAGATCAAGACCGTGGTGATGATGAATTTCGGCAGCTTCGGTCTGCAATCGAACTATATCGGCAAAGGGCCCGGCGCCAGCACCAACTCGCCCTCCTCGGGCGCTGGCAACAACGAGATGCCGCGCATCCAATTTGCCTATGGCACCTTGGGTCCCTGGCTCTTCGGCCAATACAATTCGAACTTTGTCGACCCGCTGCTGATCAATCCTGATATCGGCGATCAGTCGCAGATCGGCCCACTGCAGACGCGCAACGTCCGCCGGCCGCAGATCCGCTACACCTATCTCGCCGGGAATGGGCTTTCACTCTCGGCCTCGCTCGAAACCAACACCTACACCAACCTCGTCGGCACCTCGGCCACGGGCTCGATCGGCGCACCTTTGCATGAAGACAGCACCGATACGGGCGGCATCACCAACTATCCGTCCTTCAATGTCGGCGCATCCTGGAGCCAGCCCTGGGGCCATTTGATGTTCCGCGCGGGTGTCGCCGAGGACGAAGTCCGCAACACGACGAACAGCCCTGGCCGCAATTTCAATTTGAAGAAGACCGGCTGGGCGCTCGCCGCCGGCGTCATGCTCAACACCTGGGGCAAAGATCAGTGGCGCGGCCAGGTTCACTACGCCCAGGGCGCGGACACCTATCTCACCGATATGGGGGATGCGGGCTTCATCGATACGACGACCGGCTCGCTCGTGTTGATCAAGGAGCTGGCGCTCAACACCAGCTACATCCACCGCTTCTCGCCCAATTGGCGCACCACCGCGGAGTTCGGCATCGGCTGGTTCGACAAGCCCTCGAACGCTGCCAATCTCAGCGCCATCCCGACCGCGACCAGCAACGCGGCGCTTGCCGGTCTCGAGAAGCGGCACATCCAATCGGGGCTCAGCCTGACCTACAGCCCGATCCCGGGACGCATCGACATCGGCGTCGAATGGGATCATTGGGAACGCTCGGTCCAGGTGGCGAACACCACGGCGAATGGTAACCGCTACAGCGCTCATATCTTCTTCTATTGGTAAGCGCGTAGCTCTTTTTCTTCGATCCTCGGAGCCGCCGGTCCCAAAGGCCGGCGGCTTTTCTATCTCAGTGCCGCTGCCCCACGCCCATCAGCCGCCCCAGCATGTCGGGCGCATCGAGCAAGGCGCGGCTTTCGCCCGCATGGACGATGCAGCCGCGGTCGAGCACGATCGCGCGCTCGGCGAATTCCAGCGCGATGCGCGCATGCTGCTCGACGAGGAGCAGCGCCAGATCGTCCTCGCGCTTCAGCCGGTCGAGACCTTTCAGCACCGCATCGACGATCACCGGCGCCAAGCCTTCGAGCGGCTCGTCCATCAGCAAGAGGCTCGGATTGCCCATCAGGGCGCGGGCGATGCTCAGCATCTGCTGCTCGCCGCCCGAGAGCGCATTGCCGCGGTTGACGCGCCGCTCGGCCAGCGACGGGAAGAAATCATAGACGCGCTCGAGCGTCCAGCGCCCCGGCCGCTCCGCGATCAGCAGATTCTCCTCGACCGTGAGCGAGCGGAAAATCTCGCGCTCTTGCGGCACGAAGCCGATGCCGAGCCGCGCGCGGCGATAAGGCGGCAGCGCCGAAATCTCGCCGCCGGCGAAGGCGATGCTGCCGCCATGCTGGCTGGTATGGCCCATGATCGTCGCCAGCAGCGTCGTCTTGCCGACGCCGTTGCGCCCCAGCACCGCCAAGGTCCCGCCCGGCGGCAGATCGACGGTGACGCCTTCGAGGACGATCGTGTCGCCATAGCCGGCGCGCAGATTCTCGACCCGGAGCCCCTGATGCGCGGTCATGAATGCGCCCGCTCGCCGAGATAGACTTCGCGCACCCGCGGATCGGCGGCGATCGCCTGCGGCGGTCCCTCGGTCAAAACCGTGCCCTGGACCAGCACGGTGATGCGCCGCGCCAGGCGGAACACCAAATCCATGTCGTGCTCGATGATGAGGAGGGCGAGGTCGGCGGGAAGGCGCTCGATCACCTCGATGATGGTGCCGCTTTCGCCCGAGGGCACGCCCGCGGCCGGCTCGTCGAGCAGCAGCACGCTGGGCTTGAGGCCGAGCGCCACCGCGATCTCGACCAAGCGCTGGCGGCCATAGGCGACCTCGCGCACCGGACGCAACGCATCCTCGGCGATGCCCAATTGTTCGAGGAGCGCATAGGCCTCTTCGATGATCGCGCGCTTGGCGCCCGCGGGACGGAACAGCGTGCCGGCGACGCCATGCTGCTCGCCAACCGCCAAGGTCACATTCTCGAGTACCGAAAGGCCGCGGAACAGCTGGTTGATCTGGAAGGTGCGGGCGAGGCCGCGCTTGACGCGCTGCGCCTGGGAGAGGCTGGTCACCTCCTGCCCCGCGAGCAGGATCTTGCCGCTCGAGGCCTCGAGCGCGCCGCTGACGAGATTGACGAAGCTGGTCTTGCCCGCGCCGTTCGGCCCGATCAGCGCGTGGCGCGCGCCGCGCGCGAGGCGAAAATTGATTTCATTGGCGACCTGCAGCGCGCCGAAGCTCTTGCACAGCGCCTGGGTCTCGAGCGCCGGCTCAGCCGCCTCCGGCGCAGTCATCGGCGCCTCGTGCTGCGCCGGATCAGAGCCTCGGCCAAGCCGAGCACGCCGCCGCGCGCGAACACCACGACCAGCACCAGCAGCAGCCCGATCCAGAAATACCAATAGACCGGATCGATCTCGGAAAAACGGTCCTGCGCGATCATGTAGAGCGGCACGCCGATGAAGGCGCCGTAAAGCCGGCCGACGCCGCCGAGGATGATCATCACCAGGATGGTGCCCGAGAGATCGACGCTTAGCACGTTGAGCGCGACGAGCCCGGTCGTCTCGGCGATGAGGGCGCCGGCGGCGCCCGCCATCGCCGCGGAGATGGTGTAGATCGTCAACAAGCGGAGAAACACCGGCGAGCCGATGGCATGCATGCGCGTGACGTTCTCGCGGATGCCGGTCAGCGAGCGGCCGAAGGGCGCATGCACCAGCGCGCGCGCGATCAGCCAGCCGGCGGCGAGCACGCAAAGGCAATACCAATAGGCGGTGTGTCCGTAGATATCGAAGGAGAAGAGCCCCAAGACCGAGCCGACCTGCATGCCTTGCAGCCCGTCCGCGCCACCGGTGATCGAGGTCATCTTGTTGGCCGCCTCTTGCAGCATGACGCAGACGACGAGCGTCAGCATCAGGATCGAGAGACCCTGCGTGCGCAGGATGATGACGCCCGAGAGCGCGCCGATCGCCGCGCCCATCGCCGATGCGGCGACGAGTCCCACCAGCGGCGAGCCGACGCCATGCGCAGCGAGGTAGCCGGCGGTATAGGCGCCCATGCCGAAAAACGCCGCATGGCCCAGCGTGACGATGCCGGCATAGCCCAAGACGAGATCGGCCGAGAGGCCGAACAGGACCATCGCCACAATCTGCGCGCCGAGGGCGAGATAATCGGGAAACGCGAAATAGGCGGCAATGGCCAAAAGCCAGGGCAGCGCCTCGAGCGCGCGAAAGCGATGGCGCCGCGCGAAGGCGTCGACCGCGCCGCCGCGCTGGGCCGGCGTCACGCCTGTCCGAAGAGTCCGCGCGGTTTCCACAGCAGAACCACCATGGTGAGGGCATAGATGAAGAATGCGCCGAACTCGGGCAGCAGATACTTGAACCCCGTATCGGAAATGCCGAGCAGCATGGCGGCGACGAACGGCCCGCGAATCGTGCCAAGGCCGCCGACCGCGACAACGATAAGGAAGTAGACGAGATGCTCGAGCGCGTAGCCCGGATCGATCGCCAGGATCTCGGCGCCGATCCCGCCGCCGAGGGCGGCAAGTCCGCTGCCCAGCGCGAAGGCCATCGTGAACAGCGCCGAGGTGTTGATGCCGACCGATTGCGCCATGCGGCGATTGTCGACCGCGGCGCGAATGCGCGCGCCGAAGCGCGTACGCTCGAGCCCGAGCCACAACAGCGTAACCAGAACGGCGCCGCTGACGATCAAGAAGCTGCGATAGGTCGGGAAGGTGCGGAAGCCGAGATCGATTTGGCCGCTCAAGAAGGATGGCGGCTGAAAGGGCTGGGCGAGCGGTCCCCAGAAAAACTTGCCGACCGCCACCGACATGAAGACGAGCCCCATGGTCATCAGCACTTGATCGAGCTCGTCCGCGCCATAGAGCGGGCGGTAGAGAAAGCGCTCGAGCGGCACGGCGAGCACCGCGACCGCAATCGTTCCGCCGGCGAGGGCCAAGGGAAACGGCACGCCGTAGCGCGTCATCAAGGTCGTCATGAAATAGCCGCCGGCGGCGGCGAAGACGCCATGCGCGAGATTGACGAAGCCCATCAGTCCCATGGTCACCGAGAGGCCGACCGAGACGAGATAGAGCACCATCGCGAAGGCGGTGCCATGGAAGGCGATGCTGACAAAGGCAGAGAGCGTGGCGCTGGCGGTCACGGCGTGGCTCGCTGCGAAAGCGATGCCGGAGCGCGGCGCGGCGCGCGATGGAAGAGAGAACTCACCGCGGGATTACTTCGCTGGCCGGGCTTTCTCGCGGCGCGGCGTGCTGTGCCATGCCGCGGCGCTTGGGCATGTCCTCGCCCGCCCGCTTCCGCTTGAGCCGGTGACCCTGTTCATGGGTTTTCCTTCCCTGTGTCGCGGATCGCTCGGTCAACAAGCATGCCGCCTTCTTTCCAGAGCCACTATAAAGAGCGGCAGGTGGCTAAGCAATTCGCGCCATCGCCGGAATCCAGTGGCCACGATCCTGGATGCCCGCTTTCGCGGGCATGACGATCGGAAAGAGCGAGCCACCAAGCCGGTGTATTAAACGATGAGATCGATGAGAAGGCCGCGCCCCTGCGCCGCGGGCGGTGTCCAGGGCGTCGGCCGCGGCGGCTTTTGACGCGGCTTCTCGCCGCGCGCGGACGGCTCGACCGGCGCGCTGCGCGCCGCTTCGACCACCCAGGATGTTCCGCCGACAATTGGCATGCCAACTCCTCGGCCGCCGAGCCTAGGGTGGGACCATGCTTAATACAAGGTAAACAGCGCGAAACCGCTCGGCTCGCCACCCCGCGCCGGGGCCGAGGATCAGCCCCCGAGCGCCTTAACGCCCGGCAGCTCGCGCCCCTCGAGCCATTCGAGAAACGCGCCGCCCGCGGTCGAGACATAGGTGAGGTCGTCGGCGACCCCCGCCTGGTTGAGGGCGGCGACGGTATCGCCGCCGCCGGCAACGCTGCACATCTTGCCGGCGCGGGTGAGCGCCGCGACGCGCTGCGCCAGGGCGCGCGTCCCGGCATCGAATGGTTTCACCTCGAAAGCTCCGACCGGGCCGTTCCACAGCAAGGTCGGGCAGCGCGCCAGCTGCGCGCCGATGCGATCGATGCTGGCCGGACCGATATCGAGGATCATCCAATCCTCGGGCACGGCATCGGCGCCGACCGTCTGCGTCGAGACACCCTCCTTCAACACCCGCGCGATCTTCACATCGACCGGCAGAACCAGATCGCAGCCCGAGGATTTGGCTTTCGCCATGATCGCGCGCGCGGTGTCGGCCATGTCGCGCTCGACCAACGAGCGGCCAACATTGCGGCCCTGCGCATAAAGCATCGTGTTCGCCATGGCGCCGCCGATGATCAGGACCTGCACCTTGGCGAGGATGAAGTCGAGCAGCTTGAGCTTGGTCGAGACTTTGGCACCGCCGACGATCGCAGCGACCGGACGCTTGGGCGTCTCGAGCACCGAGCCGAGCGCTTCGAGCTCTGCCTGCATCAACCGCCCGGCCGCGCTCGGCAGGAGATGCGCGATCCCTTCGGTCGAGGCATGGGCGCGATGCGCCGCCGAGAAGGCATCGTTCACATAGACATCGCCGAGCGCTGCCAACTCCTTGGCGAAAGCCGGGTCGTTCTTCTCCTCGCCGGCGTGAAAGCGCAAATTCTCGAGGAGCGCCACCTCGCCCGGCTGCAACCGATCGACCACTTGGCGCGCCGGCTCGCCGATGCAATCGAGCGCGAAGGCGACCGGCCGGCCAAGCGCTTTTTCCAAGGCGCCGACCAATGGTTTCAGCGACAGCGCGGGATCGTAACCTTTCTCGGGCCTGCCGAAATGCGACATCACGATGACACGCGCGCCCTTATCGGCGAGCTCGCGAATGGTCGGCACCAGGCGCTCGATGCGCGTCGCATCGGTGACGGCGCCGTCCTTCACCGGCACGTTGAGATCGGCGCGCAGCAAGACTCGCTTGCCGCGCACCTCGATGTCGTCGAGCGTCGAGAATTTTCCCATGCGGCGCAGTTAGGCGTCGTTCGTCGGGACCCAGGGAATGCTGGCGACTTCGATCCCGTCATCGACCAGCGCCTTGGCCTCGGATCGCGTCGCCTCGCCATAGATGCCGCGCGCCGGCGCATCGCCTTTATGAATGCGGCGTGCTTCCTCGGCAAAGCCCGCGCCGACATTCTCGCAATTCTGCTCGACATGGCGGCGCAGCACCTGCAAGGCGCGCCGCAGCTGCGCCGGGCTGGGCGGCGCGTTGTCCGGCGCGGGTGCGGGTGTCTCGCTCGGCGCCTCGCGGCGCTCCGGCTCGGAGGCGCCGCTCTTGCTCGAGCGGCCGAGCCGCGGCGCCATGGGCGCCTTCTCGACCTCGTTCGAGCCGCAATCGGGGCAGGCGATGAGGCCGCGGCGATTTTGCCGCTCGAAGGCCGCGTTGTCGCGAAACCAGCCTTCGAAGCGGTGATCGGCGGCGCATCGGAGAGCAAAGAGAATCATCGGCGCAGTTTAACCATCTCTTTGAATCGTCAATACTTTTATATGGTTTGGCGCGGCCGGCGGTCAAGGGCTCGGCGCATCACTCGGCGGCCAGCGGCGGTTTCGCCGGGGCCGCGAAGGGGCGGTCATGACGCAGGGACGGAACGCTGCGACGGGCCTCTTCGATCCGCCCCGGATCGATTTCCGCGGTGATGAACCCCACCCCCTCCGGCGCCTCGGCGAGCACCTCGCCCCAGGGCGCGACGATGAGGCTGTGGCCATAGGTGCGTCGGCCTTCGGCATGCTCGCCATCCTGCGCCGGCGCAAAGACGAAGCTGCCATTCTCGATCGCCCGCGCGCGCAGCAGCACATGCCAATGGGCGCGCCCGGTCGGCACGGTGAAGGCCGCGGGCACGGCGAGGAAATCCGCGCCGCCTAGCGCGAGGGCACGATAAAGCTGCGGGAAGCGCAAATCGTAGCAGACGCTCATGCCGAGCAGGCCCCAGGGCAACGGCGCCAGCACCGCGCGGTCGCCCGGGCGGAACACGGCGGATTCGCGATAGGATTCGCCGCCCGGCAGATCGACATCGAACATGTGGATCTTGTCGTAGCGCGCCATGATCTCGCCATCGGGCGCGATGAGGAAGGAGCGGTTGAGCAGCCGCTCGGCGCCGGTCTCGCGCAGCATGACCGATCCCAACAGCAAATGCGCGCCGGTCTCGCGGGCGAGGGCGCGCCAGGCGGCGAGCATCGGATGATCGCTCTCGGCGCGCGCCTTCTCCAGCCGCAGCGCGCGCTTCGGCTCGATCATGTCGCTGACCTCGGGCGTCATGATGAATTGCCCGCCGGCATCGCGCGCGCGGCGCACGAGATCGGCCGCGGTCGCGATATTGGGCGCGATGTCGCGCCCCGAATTGAGCTGCACGCAAGCAGCGATGAAGCTCATGGCGCGATGCCCAGAAGAGCGTCGAGCTTGCCCGCGCGCTCGAGCGCCGCAAGCTCGTCGGAGCCGCCGACATGACGGCCATCGATAAAAATCTGCGGCACGGTGCTGCGCCCGCCCGCGCGCTTCACCATCTCGTCACGCTTGGCGCCGTCGGCCTCGACGTCGATATCCTCGAAGGCGACGCCCTTGCGCTGCAACAGCGCCCGCGCCCGCGCGCAGTAGCCGCACCACATGGTGGAGTAGATCTCGACTTTTGCCATGCTCATCCTTTGCCCGCGCTGCTCACGCCTCGCCGCGCACCGTGCGCGCCAAGGCCAGCACATCGACGCGCGCCGCTCCCGCACGCTTCAATGCGCGCGCACATTCCTCGACCGTGGCGCCGGTCGTCAACACATCGTCGATGAGGACGATCCGCTTGCCCCGAACCTCGCTTGGCCGGCGCACGCGGAAGGCGCCGGCGACGTTGCGCCGCCGCGCGGCCGCGTTCTTCCGGCCTTGAGATGGCGTGCGGCGGCGGCGAATCAAGCATTCGGCCGCGACCGGCGGTGCTCCCGCCTTGGCCAGCGCCTGGGCGAGAACCGCGGATTGGTTGTAGCGGCGCGCGAAAAGCCGCGTCCAATGCAGCGGCACGGGAACGAGGCAATCCGCATCGGCGAGGAGTTCGGCGCCGGCGCGGCGCATCCATTGCGCGAGCGCGGGTGCCAAATGCAGCCGGTCGCCATGCTTCAAGGCGAGGACGAGGCTGCGGCTCGCATCGTCATAGCGCATCGCCGCGCGGGCGCGGTCGTAAGGCGGGGTGTGCGCCGCGCAGGCGCCGCAGAGTCCGCCCTCGCCGAGATCGAAGGCAAAGGGATAGCCGCAGCATTGGCAGCGCGGGGCACCAAGAAAAGTGATGCCGCGCCAGCAGCTTGGGCAGAGCGTGCCCACCGTTCCGACCGTGACGCCGCAGGCAAGGCAGCGCGGCGGCAGAACGAGGTCGAGAAAGCCGGTCCAGAGGCGCCGCAGGCCCAGCGCGGGGGCGGGATTCAGCATGGAATCATTCTCATCCGCCCCGGGTGACGGGGCAAGCGCGGCGTGCGATAAGCCCCTCATGGCGAGCCGCGATAAAGAGGCGACGCAGCTCCAGGTCTTCGACGCCAAAGCCGTTCGCCGCCACCGCGAGCGGGCGGCGCGCGGCAGCCGCGCGGCCGAGTTTTTGTTCATCGAGGGCGCGGCGCGGCTTGCCGATCGGCTGAAGGATGTCAGCCGCGAATTTTCCCAGGCGCTCGAGCTTGGCAGCCGCGGCGGGCTGCTCGCGCGAGACTTGCGCGACAGCGGCGGCATCGCCTCGCTCGTGGCGAGCGATCCGGCGGCGGGATTCCTGTCCGGCCTCGCCGATCCCGGGCTCGTCGCCGAAGCCGAGGCCCTGCCCTTCGCGCCCGCCAGCTTCGATCTCGTTGTGAGCAATCTCGCGCTTCATTGGGTGAATGATTTGCCGGGCGCGCTCCTCCAGCTTCGCCAGGCGCTGAAGCCCGACGGGCTGTTGCTCCTATCGCTATTCGCGGGCGAGACGCTCAACGAGCTGCGCCTTTGCCTGCTCGAAGCCGAGAGCGAGATCGAAAATGGCGCCAGCCCACGGGTTGCGCCTTTTGCCGATCCGCGCGAGCTCGCCGGGCTGTTGCAGCGCGCGGGCTTCGCTCTGCCGGTGGTCGATACCGACCGGATCGAGGCGACCTATCCGGACGCGCTGAGCTTGATGCGCGATCTGCGCGCGATGGGCGAGACCAACGCCGTGGCGGCGCGGCGGCGGAGCTTTACGCGCCGCGCGACCGTGCTGCGCGCCGCCGAGCTTTATCAGGCGCGCTATGCCGGAGCGGACGGACGGATCGTCGCGCGTTTCGAGATCGCGACCTTGACCGCCTGGGCACCGCATCAGAGCCAGCCCAAGCCGCTGCGGCCAGGCAGCGCCGCGACACGGCTCGCCGATGCCCTCGGCGCCGAAGAGAAATCGGCGGGCGAAGCGGCGCGGCCCGCGGCGTCGCGCGGCAAGCCTAAGCCTTGAGTTCCTGCAGCCGGGCGATCAGCGGCCGGTCGGCCTCGGGCATTGGATAATCGCCCAAGCGCGCCGCCTCGACCCAGGCGAAAACCTGGCCCTCGCGCGGTTGCGGCTCGCCTTCCCAGCGGCGGCAGAGATAGAGCAACAACAGGATGTGGAACGCCGCATAGGCATGGGAGGCGAAGGCAAAGGCTTCGAGCTCTGCCGCCTCCACCTCGAGCGCGAGCTCCTCGCGCAGCTCGCGGCAGAGCGCCGCCTCCGGTGTTTCATTCGTCGCCAGCTTGCCGCCGGGGAACTCCCAGAGACCGGCCATCGGCTTGCCCGGCGGCCGGCGCTGCAACAGCACGCGCCCCGCGCGATCGATCAGCGCGGCGCAGACGATCGGCACGACCGGGCGCGGCTCAGCTGCGGTAGCTGCCATTGATGTCGATGTAGCGATGCGTCAGATCGCAGGTCCAAACCTCGGCGCGGCCTTTGCCGATGCCGATATCAATATCGATTTCGATCTCGCGTCCGGCCATGTGGCGCGCAACCGGCGCCTCGTCATAGCCCGCAACCGGCCCGCCTTTCTCGGCAATGCGGACACCGCCGACCGAGATGCCGAGCCGGTCGCGATCCGCCTTCTCGCCGGCTTTGCCGACCGCCATGACGATGCGGCCCCAATTGGCGTCGCCCGCGGCGAGCGCCGTCTTGACCAGCGGCGAATTGCCGATGGCGAGGCCGATGCGCCGCGCCGCCCGCGCCGAAGCGGCGCCGCTGACGCGGATGGTGACGAATTTCTGCGCGCCCTCGCCGTCGCGCACGATCTGCTGCGCAAGATCGATCATCACCGCATCGAGCGCGCGGCGAAACGCCGCAAGGCGCGGATCGCCGGCGGCGGCAACGCGCTTGTGCTTGGCCTTGTGCGTGGCGCAGAGCAGGACCGTGTCGCTGGTCGAGGTATCGCCATCGACGGTGATCGAATTGAAGGCGCGCTCATTCGCGGATTTGAGCAGAGCTTGGAGCACCGCGGCGGGGAGCGCCGCATCGGTGAAGACATAGGCGAGCATGGTCGCCATGTCGGGCGCGATCATGCCCGAGCCTTTGGCAAAGCCGTTGATGGTGACCGTTACGCCATCGATCGTCGCCTGGCGCGTCGCGCCCTTGGCGAAGGTGTCGGTGGTCATGATCGCGCGTGCGGCCTCGCCCCAGGCCGCGGCCGAAGCCGCGGCGAAGGCGCCCGGAAGCGCCGCGGCGATTTTCTCGCCGGGCAGCGCCTCGCCGATGACGCCGGTCGAGGAGACATAGACCTCGCGCGGCGAGCAGCCGATCAGCTGCGCCGCCGCCTTCGCCGTATCCTCGACGACGCGCCGGCCCTGCGCGCCGGTGAAGACATTGGCGATCCCCGAATTGACGACGATGGCGCGGGCCTTGCCATGCGGCAGGATGCGCCGGCACCAATCGACCGGCGCGCCCGGCGTCAGCGAGCGCGTGAAGACGCCCGCAACGGTGGTGCCGGGATCGAGCAGGGCAAGCATCAGATCGGTGCGCCCCTTGTAGCGGATGCCGCAATGGGCCGTGGCCAGCGTCACGCCGGCCAGCGCGGGCAGGTCGGGGAATCGCGTCGGCGCGAGAGGCGAAATACTATCCGGCATGGGTGGCGCGGCGCTGGACCCGGGACCTTAGTGTTTCAGCTGATCGGGCGCGGTGCCGGGCGCCAAGGTCGGCGCGCCAGGGGCGGCGCCGCCCAGCGGCTGGCCCGGAATCGCCAGCGGAGGCGCCGCCGGTTTCTGCGCCGGCGCCGATTTGGACGCCTGGGCCGGCGCCGTCGGCGCGGGCGGCTCGCCCATGGCGACCGGCTTGCCTTGGGGATCGAACAGCTCGACCTTGCCCTGCCGGCGCAGCTCGTCGACCTTGCGGCCGGCGACTTCGCTCGCAAGCCGCTGCGCGAGCTGGTTGACCACCTGGTCATAGGTGCCGACCTTTACCGGCCGGCGATCCTCGACCTTGATCACGTGCCAGCCATGCTTCGAATGGATCGGCGATTGCGTGTATTCGCCCTTCTTGAGGGAAAAGGCCGCGGCGGCGAATTCGGGCTCGTTCGCCATCTCGTTCTGCGTGAAATAACCGAGATCGCCGCCCGTCGCCTTGCCTTGCGGGTCAATCGTCTTTTCCTTGGCGAGGGTCGCGAAATCGGCGCCTTTCTTCAGCTGTGCGATGATTTCCTTGGCCTCTTCCTCGGTCGGCACGAGAATGTGCCGGGCGCGCACCTCCTCTTCCTGCGAGGCGGCTTTCACATATTGCGCATAGGCCTCTTTGAGCTTGGCCTCGGTGATCTGGGTGCGCGCGAGCGAGGCGATATAAGCGTTGGCGATGATCTCGTTCTCGCTGAGCGCGATCTCCGCCTTGACGGCCGGCTCGGCATCGACCTTCGCCTTGCGCGCGGCCTGGGCGAGGAGCAGATCGCCGGCGACATGCTCGAGCACCTGGAAATAGAGCTGCTGCGGCGGCAATTTCTGCGCGTCGGGCGGCAGGCTGTGCATCGCGAGCTCGATATCCGAACGGTGCAGCACCTGGCCGTTGACCCGGGCGACGATCGGGTCTCCGCCCTTTTCGGGCGTCGCCTTCTCCTTCTTTTGCGCGAAAGCCGATGTCGCCATGAGCGCGACGAGGCAGGCGGCAAGAAGAGCACGGCACGCCATGGCAACGGGTCCTTTCGATCAATCTTTGGCTCGGGCGAAAGAATCCCTTCGGCCGGGCCCGCCGCCTTAAAGCATAAAGCGCCCGGGCGAACAAGCATCCAAGCCGCGCCCAAATCCGCCAAAAACCGGCGTGAATTGACACTTTCCCGCGATGTTCCTATTTCTCCCTTGCATCTGCCGCCAACCAAACTGAGGCATGAATGATCGGCGCCCTCGCCCGGCGACTGTTTGGGTCCGCGAATGACCGCTACGTCAAAAGCCTCGGGCCGCTGATCGAGATGATCAACGCGCTCGAGCCCGAGCTCGCGGCGCTCGACGATGCCGGTTTGCGCGCTCGCACCCAGCAATTCCGCGACCGGCTGGCTCAGGACGAATCGCTCGACGATCTGCTGGTCGAGGCCTTCGCGACCGTGCGCGAGGCCGCCAAGCGCGTGCTCGGGCAGCGGCATTTCGACGTCCAGCTGACCGGCGGCATCGTCCTCCATCGCGGCATGATCTCGGAGATGAAGACCGGCGAAGGCAAGACTCTGGTCGCGACGCTCCCCGTCTATCTCAACGCGCTCGCCGGCAAGGGCGTCCACGTCGTCACCGTCAACGACTATCTCGCAACGCGCGACAGCGAGTGGATGGGGCAGATCTACCGCTTTCTCGGCCTCTCGGTCGGCTGCATCGTGCACGGGCTCGACGACAGCCAGCGCCGCGTCGAATACGCCGCCGACGTCACCTATGGCACGAACAACGAGTTCGGCTTCGACTATCTGCGCGACAATATGAAGTTCCGGCTCGAGGAGATGGTCCAGCGGCCGTTCAACTTCGCGATCGTCGACGAGGTCGATTCGATCCTCATCGACGAGGCGCGCACGCCGCTGATCATCTCCGGCCCGACCGAGGACAATTCCGACCTCTATCGCCAGGTCGACAAGCTGATCCCGAGCCTCGCGGCCGAAGATTTCGAGAAGGACGAGAAACAGCGCACCGTGACGCTCACCGAATCGGGCGTCGAGCGCATGGAAAAGCTGATGGAGCAAGCGGGCCTTCTCCAGGCCGGCACGCTCTACGACATCCACAACGTCTCGCTCGTCCATCACGCCAACCAGGCGCTCCGGGCGCATAAGCTCTTCGCGCGCGACACCGACTACATCGTGCGCGACGACAAGGTCGTCATCATCGACGAGTTCACCGGCCGCATGATGGAAGGCCGGCGCTATTCCGAAGGGCTTCACCAGGCGCTCGAAGCCAAGGAAGGCGTCACCATCCAGAACGAGAACCAGACCCTCGCCTCGATCACCTTCCAGAACTATTTCCGCCTCTATCCGAAGCTCGCCGGCATGACCGGCACGGCGATGACCGAGGCGGAGGAGTTCGGCGAGATCTACAAGCTCGACGTCATCGAGATCCCGACCAACGAGCCGGTGCTGCGCAAGGACCACGACGACGAGGTCTATCGCACGACGCGCGAGAAGAACGAGGCGATCCTCGCCCAGGTCCTCGAATGCCGCGAGCGCAAGCAGCCCGTTCTGGTCGGCACCGTCAGCATCGAGAAATCCGAGGCGCTCGCCGAGATCTTCAAGAAGCGCAAGGTTCCGCACAACGTGCTGAACGCGCGCTATCACGAGCAGGAAGCCTTCATCATCGCCCAGGCCGGCCGGCCCGGCGCCGTCACCATCGCGACCAACATGGCCGGCCGCGGCACCGATATTCAGCTCGGCGGCAATCTCGAGATGCGGCTGCGGCAGGAGCTCGGCGGAATCGAGGACGAAGCGCAGCGCGAGAGCCGGGGCAAGGCAATCCGCGCCGAGATCGACGCGGCGCGCGAGGAGGTGCGCAAGGCGGGCGGGCTCTTCGTCATCGGCAGCGAGCGGCACGAAAGCCGCCGCATCGACAATCAGCTGCGCGGCCGCTCCGGACGCCAGGGCGATCCCGGCGCCTCGAAATTCTTCGTCTCGCTCGAAGACGACCTCATGCGCATCTTCGGCTCCGAGCGCATGGACGGCATGCTGCAAAAGCTCGGCCTCAAAGAGGGCGAGGCGATCATCCATAGCTGGATCAACAAGGCGCTCGAGAAGGCGCAGCAGAAAGTCGAGGCGCGCAACTACGAAATCCGCAAGCACCTGCTGCGCTTCGACGACGTGATGAACGACCAGCGTAAGGTCGTCTACCAGCAGCGCCGCGAGATCATGAATACCGCCGATGTCGCGGCGATGGTGGTCGATATGCGGCACGAGACGATCGACCGCATCATCGAGCGCGGCGTGCCCGAGAAAGCGCTGCCCGACCAGTGGGACGCGGCGGCGCTTCACGCGGAATGCGCGCGTCTTCTCAACATCGACGTGCCGATCGCCGAGTGGGCGCAGGAGGAAGGCATCGCCGAAGAGGAGCTGCGCGACCGCCTCACTCAGGCGGCCGACGAGAAGATGGCGCAGAAGGCGGCGAATTACGGCGCCGACATCATGCGGCTCGCCGAGCGCAGCCTGCTTCTGCAGATCCTCGATCAGGCCTGGAAGGATCACCTCCTCTCGCTCGACCATCTGCGCCAGGGCATCAATCTGCGCGCCTATGCGCAGCGCGACCCGCTCAACGAGTACAAGCACGAAGCCTTCGTGCTCTTCCAGGAGATGCTCGCGCATCTGCGTGAGACGGTGACGAGCGTGCTGTGCCATGTCGAGCTGCGCGTGCAGCGGCCCGAGGATCAGGCGCCGGCGCCGGCACCGCGGCCGATGGCGCCGCCGCCGCGCGTGCGGATGGTTGAAAGCCGCGATGATCCGGCGCTCGGCGGCGAGGCGGTCGCCGGCGCGGCCGTGGCGACCGCGCCCTCACCCTGGGGGAAGACGCCGCGCAACGCCCCCTGCCCCTGCGGCTCCGGCAAGAAATTCAAGCACTGCCACGGCCGCGTCTGAGCGGCGCCGGCGCCGCGGCCCGAGGAATTCTCGCCCGGGCGCAACGGCGCCGGGCATAACGGCGTTCTTGGGGCGGGAGCGTCCCAGCCGCGCCGGACCCCGACCCTCTGCTTTCGAGATTACACAGATTTAATACCGGCGAAGGCGGGGCGTAACCCGCACCCTTCCATGGTCGAAACCGGAAGCGCGGGCAAAAGGCATGGCCTCCTGCCTCCCAATCGACCCGAACCCCGAGAGGTCTTCTCCATGTTGTCACGCCCGTTTCCCAAAGCCGGCAGAGAGCTGCGCTTCACCGCCCTTGCCGCGGCCTTCGCCCTCGCCCTGACCGGCGCCCCGCTCGCCCAGGCGGAAACGGCATCGCCGACCGCGCCGCTCGCCGCGTCCCTCCCCAGCTTCGCGCCTCTGGTCAAGAAAGTGATGCCCGCCGTGGTCAATATCTCGGCGAGCCTCAAGCCGGGCAGCGATCAGACCGCGGATCCGGGCGACGATCAGGACCAGTCCGGCCCCGATTCCGGCCAGGGCTTCCCGCAATCGCCGTTCGATGAGCTGCTGCGCCGCTTCTTCGAGCAGCAGGGCCGGCCGATGCCGCGCCCGCACTCCGAGCACACCGTCGCCTTGGGCTCGGGCTTCATCATCGACCCGGCGGGCTATGTCGTCACCAACAACCACGTGGTGCAGAACGCCAACAAGGTGACGGTCATTTTCCAGGACGACACCCAGCACCCGGCCAAGATCATCGGCCGCGACCCCAAGACCGATCTGGCGCTCTTGAAGATCGATGCGCCCAAACCGCTCCCCTATGTCAGCTGGGGCGACAGCAACGCCGAAGAGGTGGGCGATTGGGTGCTCGCCGTCGGCAATCCCTTCGGCCTCGGCGGCTCGGTCAGCCCGGGCGTCGTCTCGGCACGCGGACGCGACATCCATGCCGGGCCTTACGACGATTTCCTGCAGATCGACGCCTCGATCAACCGCGGCAATTCGGGCGGTCCGACCTTCAACCTCAACGGCCAGGTGATCGGCATCAACACCGCGATCTATTCGCCCAATGGCGGCTCGGTCGGCATCGGCTTCGCCATCCCCTCCTCCCTCGCCAAGCCGGTGATCGACCAGATCCGCCAGCACGGCAAGGTCGAGCGCGGCTGGCTCGGCGTTCAGATCCAGCAGGTCACGCCCGAGATCGCCAAGAGCCTCGGCCTCCCCAAGGATGAGGGCGCGCTGGTCGCGGATGTGACCAATGGCGGTCCGGCCGAGAAAGCCGGCTTCAAGCAGGGCGATGTCATCCTGTCCTTCAACGGCCACGCCATCCAGAAGGTGCGCGACTTGCCGATCGTCGTCGCCGAGACCACCGTCGGCGACAAGGCGACGGTAAAAGTCTGGCGCAAGGGCGGCGAAACGACACTCGCCCCGCAAATCGCGGCGATGCCGGACAACCCCAAAGTCGCGACGGCCCATCGCAGCGAGCGCGGCCATGCCGAGCCGAGCAGCGCGATGGGGCTGAAGCTCGCGCCGCTCACCAGCGAATGGCGTCAGCGCCTTCATCTCGGCAAGGGCGTCAAGGGCGTGGTGGTGACGGATGTCGCCGAGAGCAGCCCCTTCAACGAGCTCGGCCTGCAACGCGGCGACGTCATCGAGTCGATCGATCAGAAGGCGACGACGACGCCCAAGGCGGTCATCGAAAAGCTTGCCCAGGCCAAGAAGGCCAAGGGCGGGACGAACGTGCTGATCCTGCTCAATCGCAACGGCGTCAACCAGTATGTGGCCCTGACGATCAGCAACCAGGACAACGGCTGATTTGGCAATGCGTCGCGAGGCCGGCGCCCCGCGCCGTGCCGGCCTCTTCTCTTTCGGACGGTTGGTACGATGCGCATTCTGCTGATCGAGGACGACAAGGAGGCCGCGGCCTACCTCGTTAAGGGGCTGAGCGAGAGCGGCCATCGGGTCGAGCTGGCCGAGCATGGCCGGACCGGCTTGGAGATCGCGCGGCGCGAGAGCTTCGACGCCATGATCATCGACCGGATGCTGCCCGGGATCGACGGGCTGTCGATCATCGCCGCGCTGCGCGCCGGCAAGAACCAGACGCCGGTGCTGGTGTTGAGCGCGCTCGGCGATGTCGACGAGCGCGTCAAAGGCCTAAGGGCGGGATGCGACGACTATCTCGGTAAGCCTTTCGCCTTTTCGGAGCTGATCGCGCGGCTCGAAGCGCTGACGCGGCGGACGAGCGCCGAGACCCGCTTGCAGGTCGGCGATCTCGAGATCGATCTCCTCTCGCGCAGCGTCACCCGCGCGGCGCAGCCGATCGAGCTTCTGCCGCGCGAGTTCCGCCTGCTCGAATATCTGATGCGGCATGCCGGGCACATCGTCACCCGCACCATGCTGCTCGAGAAGGTCTGGGATCATCACTTCGATCCGCAAACCAACGTCATCGACGTGCATGTCAGCCGGCTGCGGCAGAAGATCGACAAGGGCTTCGACAGCCCGCTGCTCCACACCGTGCGCGGCGCCGGCTATACGCTGAAGCCGTCGTGAAACGGCGCACCCGTAAGAACGCAATCGACTGCGCAAGCTGCGCTTTGAGTAACCCTCTCCGCCCTTGGGGCCTTGGGGGGAGAGGGTGTGAAGCCGGCGTAAGCCGGCTGAGCGGGTGAGGTGGGTGCAGGCCGTTGCACACCTCACCCTCCCACTGCTTCGCAGTGGGCCCCTCCCTCTCCCCGCTTCGCGCGGAGAGGGGCAGTTCGACCGCTACAGGCCGCGCGTTCCCATCGCGAGAAACTTCTCCCGCCGCAATTTCTTGAGCGCGCCGCCATCGAGCTCCAAGAGCGGCGTCAGCGCCGCCTCGATCGCATCGCCCGCGGCGGCGATCGCCGCCTCCTTGTCGCGATGCGCGCCACCCAACGGCTCGGGCACGACCTGGTCGATGACGCCGAGCTTCAGCAAATCCTGCGCCGTGAGCTTCAGCGCCTCGGCGGCGTCCTGAGCATTGGCGGCGCTGCGCCACAGGATCGAGGCGCAACCTTCGGGAGAGATCACCGAGTAAACCGCGTGCTCGAGCATCAGCACGCGATTGGCCGCGGCGAGCGCGATCGCGCCGCCCGACCCGCCTTCGCCGATCACGGTGGCGATGAACGGCACTTCGAGCTGCAAACAGGCCTCGACCGAGCGCGCGATCGCCTCGGCCTGGCCGCGCGCTTCCGCCTCGATGCCGGGATAGGCGCCGGCGGTGTCGACGAAGCTCAGCACCGGCAGGCCGAAGCGCTGCGCCAATTGCATCAGCCGCACTGCCTTGCGATAGCCCTCGGGCCGCGCCATGCCGAAATTATGCGCGACGCGCGATTCGGTGTCGGCACCCTTCTCATGCGCCAAGACGACCACCGCGCGGCCACGGAACCGGCCGATGCCGCCGATGATCGCGCGATCCTCGGCAAAGGCGCGATCGCCCGCCAAGGGCGTGAACTCGCTCACCAGCCCCGCGACATACTCGCCGCCATGCGGCCGCTCGGGATGGCGCGCGAGCTGCACCTTCTGCCACGGCGAGAGCTTGGCATAGGTCTGGCGAAGCAGCCGGTCGACTTTGCTTTCGAGCCGCGAGACCTCGTCCGCGATGTTGAGATCGCCGCCGTCGGAGAGATGCCGAAGCTCCTCGATCTTGCCTTCGAGCTCGGCGAGCGGCTTCTCGAATTCGAGAAAGTGGCGCATCAAAGTTGACCTAGCACAAGCAATTGGCGCGCGCCAGCCGTCGGAGCTTGGCCAAAAGGCTTAACGGCGCTTGCGCGCCAGCGGATGGCGCTCGGCGACAAGCCGCTCCAACCGCGCGCCTTGAACATGCGTGTAGATTTGCGTCGTCGCGATGTCGGCATGACCGAGCATCTCCTGGACGCTGCGCAGATCGGCGCCGTGATCGATCAAATGGCTGGCAAAAGCGTGGCGCAGCACATGCGGCGACAGCCGCGCCGGATCGAGCCCCGCTTCGAGCGCCAATTCCTTCATCAGCTGGCCGCAGCGGCGGCGGGTCAAATGCCCCTCGCGTCCGCGCGAGGGAAAAAGCCAGGGCGAGGTCTTGCCGGGCGCGAGAAAGCGCCAGCGCTCGGCGAGATAGGCCGCGAGCGCCGCGCCCGCCTTCTCGCCCAGCGGCACGAGCCGCTCTTTCTCGCCCTTGCCACGCACGAGCAAGAAGCGCGCATCCTGCCGCGCGGCGGCGAGCGGCAGCCCGACGAGCTCCGAAACGCGCAACCCCGCGCCGTAAAGCAGCTCGAGCAGGCAGGCAAGGCGCAAGCCCTCGGGCCCGCGGCGTTTCGCGGCGGCCTCGATCAGCGCCGTGGTCTCGCTTTCATCGAGGTATTTGGGCAGGCTGCGCGGCAGGCGCGGCGCATCGAGCGCGCGGCTCGGATCGTCGCGCCGCGCGCCTTCGACCACCAGGAAATGGAAAAATTGCCGGAAGGCCGAGAGACGCCGCGCCGCTGTCCGCGCACCCAATCCGGCCTTGGCGCACGCCGCGAAATAGCGGCGCAGATCCGCGCTCGAGGCTTGCGCGATGTCGGCCGCAAGGAAGCGCGCCAGATCTTTCAGGTCCGTCGCATAGGCCGACAGCGTCAACGCAGCGGCGCCGCGCTCAGCCGCAAGCATTTCGAGGAAGGCTTCGACTCGCGGCGAGAGCGCCGCGTCGCGCGCCACGCTCAAATTCCCGCATCGAGCGCGGCTTCGAGCGCCAAGGCGCGCGCGTCGCCTTCGAGGCCGACCGCTTTGAGGCCCGAAACCACGCGCGCGAGGACGATCGGCGAGGAGGTCAGCTTGTCGTCCGACGCCGCCAGCAGCAGGCTCGTCAGCACGGTCTCGCCGAGACGCCCGGCCGCGCTCGCCTGTTGCTGGTCGAGCCACAGCGCCGCTCCCGGCATGGCGCCCGCATAGGATGCCTTGAAGAGCGGCGCCGGATCGATGTCGCCGACGGGCTGGCCAAGCGCCGCGAGCAGCGCCACGAGAAGATCGATCTGGTCGGGCGCCGATACGGCGTCCTGCGCCGCGAGCGCCGCCGCTGCGTCCTTCAGCGGCACGGCGCTGTCGCCGGAGGGCGCCCGCGCCAGCGCGGCAAGAACGCGCAGCTCCGGCTCCTTGGCGATCTCGATCCACGGCGCCGCGAGATCGGCATGGCCTGCGGCAAGGAGCACGCGTGCCGCATCGCCGGCAAAATCCTCGAGATCGGGGTCGGGCTGAAGCTCGATCACCAGTGGCGCGACGAGCCGCGCGACATTGACGAACACATCGCGCCGGCGCGCATCCTCGAGCAGCGGCGAGAGCGCCGCCACCCGCGCGGCGGGCGCGGTGCTCGAGCGCGCAATGTCATAGACAATCGCGCGGGCGCGCGGCTCGTCCGGCAGCTTGTCGGCATCGAGCGCGGCTTTCCGCTCCGCGGAGCTTGCCTCGATGGCGCCGTAGAGGAGACCGAGCCCGCCGGGCGGCAAGGCGCCGAGGGCCTCAGCCGCCTCGCCGGCGGCAAGCCGCTGCGCCGCGGGCACCTTGTCGCTCGTCGCCCAGACCGCGAGGGAGGCGGGCCCCGCGTCGCTCAGCGCATCGGCGGGCAAGGGAAGCTTGGCGGCGGCCAGCAGGGCGATGCGCATTGGCCGCGTATCGGGCAGCTTGTCGAGCTTCTTGCGCCGCCCGTCGATGGTTTCGATCAGCGCATCGAAGGCCGGATCGTCCAAGGTCTTGCGGTCGCGCATCACGCTGAGGCCGAGCGAGGCCTGGTCGTAATTGCCCTTGAGCGCCTGGCAGGCGATGAGCGCGCGCTCCCACCAGGGATTGGCATAGCGCTGCTCCCGGTCCGCGGCGAGAGAGCAGGCGCCGTCGAGGTCATTGGCGGCAAAGTGCAGCTCGAGGCTGTCGCGGTCGACGGGCTCGGTGATCTCGGCCTGGGGCAGGATGCCGATAAGCTTGATCCCATCGAGCCGCCCGAGCGCGAGGATGCGGTCGAAGCGCAACGCCGCCAGCGACTCGCCCGGCGCATCGCGGCCGGCCGGCGCCACCGCATCGCTCAAGAGCAGGCGGCGCGCCAAATCCTGCAGCTCGGGCGAAGTGGTCGGCTGCAGCAGCGGGAGCGCCGCCGCGACCTTGGCCCGTGGCGTTCCGGCCCACATATTGCGCGGCAGGGCACCATCGGCCGGGCCGAGGATTCCGATCCAGGCGGCGTCCATCGGCGCCAGCGGCGTCGTGCTGATATCGTCGCCGGAAACGGGTTCGGGCGATGCCGGCTGGGCGGCGGAGCCGCTCGTCGCGGGGACCAGCGGGATGGGCGGGCCGAGCTGCGCGAAGGCAGGCAGCGTCAGAAGAGTGACGATCGCCGCGCTTGCCGCGAGCTCAGCGCGGAAACCGCGCATCGGGGATAACCTTCTCGACGTGGACGGTCGGGGCCGGGATGTTCCACACCATGAGAAAGGCGCCGCCGCCGATGATGATCACGATGATGGCCGCGACGACGGTTAAAAGCAGTTTACTCATGAGAGACCGGGCTACCTCCACGGCGGGGGGTCATCGATTGACGATTGCGCCTTGCCCTATGCTAGGGTGCGGCCATGATTAACGCGCGGCAGTCTATCGGCGGCCCATGCGCCTTGCAATGATGCTCCGCCGAGTCGGGAGAGCGCGGCCGTGACGAGCACGCCGCCCTTTTGCGTGCCGAAGACGATCGCGCTGGTCGGGCTGATGGGCGCCGGCAAGTCGAGCATCGGGCGGCGGCTGGCGCAGTGCCTGGCGCTGCCCTTCACCGATGCCGATACCGAGATCGAGATCGCCGCCGGCTTCAGCATCGAGGAGATTTTCGCGCGCGAGGGCGAAGCCGCGTTCCGCAGCGGCGAGCGCCGCGTCATCGCGCGCCTCCTCGACAGCCCGATCCAGGTTCTCGCCACCGGCGGCGGCGCCTTCATGGATGCCGAGACCCGCACCCTCATCCGCCAGCGTGCGATCTCGATCTGGCTCAAAGCCGATCTCGATGTGCTGATGGCGCGGGTGGCCCGGCGCACCAACCGCCCGCTCCTCAAAGGGGGCGATCCGCGGGCGGTCCTGGCGCGGCTCATCGAGACGCGCTACCCGATCTATGCCGAGGCCGACATCACCGTCGAATCGGCCGAAGGGCCGCCCGAGGCGACGCTCGCCAAGGTGATGGCGGCGCTCGAAGAATTCCTCGGCGCGACAGCCGGGGCCGGAGCCTCGCCATGAGCGCGCCCGCGAGCCTGCGCGTCGAGCTCGGCGCGCGCAGCTACGATATCCTGGTCGGATCGGGACTCCTCGCGCGCGCCGGCGGGTTGCTCGCGCCGGTCATCCGCCAGAAGCGCGCCATCATTGTCAGCGACGAGAATGTCGCCAAGCTTCATCTGGCGACGCTCCGCGCCGGGCTCGATGCGGCCGGCATCGCGCATCAATCGATCATCCTGCCGCCGGGCGAAAGCACCAAGGGCTTCGCGCATTTCGCCAAGCTGGTCGAAGACATCTTGGCGCTCGGCATCGAGCGCGGAACGCCGCTCATCGCGCTCGGCGGCGGCGTCATTGGCGATCTGACGGGCTTTGCCGCCGCAACCCTGCTGCGCGGCATCGACTACGTGCAGGTGCCGACGACTCTCCTCTCGCAGGTCGACAGCTCGGTCGGCGGCAAGACCGCGATCGACAGCGCGCATGGGAAGAATCTCATCGGCGCCTTCCACCAGCCGGTGCGCGTCATCGCCGATATCGACACGCTGGCAACCTTGCCGCGGCGCGAGCTTCTCGCCGGCTATGCCGAGGTGGTGAAATACGGCTTCATCCGCGACCGCGCTTTCTTCGATTGGCTGGAGACCGCGGGGCCGAAGCTCGTCGAGGGCGATGCCGATCTGCGGCGCGAGGCGGTGCTCAAAAGCTGCGCCGCCAAGGCGGCCGTCGTCGCGGTCGATGAGCGCGAAACCGGCGAGCGCCAGCTCTTGAATTTCGGCCATACGTTCGGCCACGCGCTCGAAGCCGAGACGGGGTTCGGCGACACGCTGCTCCATGGCGAGGCGGTGGCGCTCGGCATGCGGCTTGCCTTCGATCTCTCGGCGCAGCTCGGGCTCTGTCCCGCGCCCTCGGCCGCGCGGGTGCGCCGCCACTATGCGGCGGTTGGCCTGCCGGCGCGGCTCGATCAAATCGCCAATGCGCGCCGCTTCGCGCCCGCCGACCTCCTGCGCCATATGAGCCGCGACAAGAAAGTGCGCGACGGCAAGATCACCCTGATCCTCGCGCGCGAGATCGGCGACGCCTTCATCGCCCGCGATATCGAGCGCGGAACGCTCGAGGCCTTTCTTGCCGCCGAGACCGCTCCCGCCGCGAGCGCTCGTCCCTCCTAGACGCAACCGATCTCAGCCCGAGAGACAGCCATGCCGCTTTCCGCCGCCGCGCCGCGCGAGCCCATCCATCGAAGGCAGATCGAATGCCGCGGCTATCGCCGCGCCGACGGGCTCTGGGACATCGAAGGCCACCTCATCGACACCAAGAGCTACGCCTTCCAGAACGAGCATCGCGGCGAGGTCGCGGCGGGCGAGCCCATCCATGAGATGTGGCTGCGCTTGACGCTCGATGACACGATGACGATTACAGCCGTCGAGGCCGCGACCGATCACAGCCCCTTTGCGGTGTGCCCGGCGATCATCCCCAATTTTCAGCGCCTCAAAGGGCTGCGCATCGGCAAGGGCTTCATCAACAAGGTGCGCGAGCTGTTGGGCGGCGTCGAAGGCTGCACCCATCTGGTCGAGATGGTGGGGCCGGTCGCGACCACGGCGTTCCAGACAATCTTCCCCTATCGCAACCGCATGGCGGCGGCGGAAGGCAAAACTGCCGATTCGAGCCGCAAGCCGCGCCTCCTCAACACCTGCCACGCGTTTGCCGAGAACGGGCCGATCGCGCAGCGCCTGTGGCCGGAGTTGAAGGCGCAACCCAAGGGCTGAGCGGCATTGCAGCGCCGCGTCATTTGCGCGCGCGCGGCGAGGCGCCATTGCCGTTGCGCCGCGGCGCAGAAGGCGACGGCATCATATTCGCGTGCATGCGGTGGAGGACGCGGTTGACGACGGCGAGATCGTCCGGCGCAATCCCTTGCGTCAACGCCGCCTCGAAGTCCCGCGCGACGGGAATGAGACGGTCGAGCAGCCGCCGCCCCTTCGGCGTCAGCATCACCACCACCTCGCGCTCGCTGGTCTTGGAGCGCGTGCGCATGACGAGGCCCGCGCGCATCAGCCGCGTCACCATGCGCGACAAGGTCGAAACGTCGATGCTGGTCAGCGCCGCCAAGTCGACAAGGCGCTGACCGCCATTGCGCGACAGCGCGGCCAGCGCCCGCCACATTCCGATATTGAGCCGATGGCGCCCGAGCGGATCCTTGCCGAAGGTCGTCGCCAGCGCGACGCCGACGCGATTGATGAGATAGGGAAAATATGCGTCGAGATTGAGATCGGCTTTTGCCGCCACGGTCGTCCTCACATCCGGCGGGCGCGATCCCGGTTTCGCGGCCGAGACATGCCCCAAGCGGCGCCCGAATCAATTGTATAGACAATATTTGCACGTGCAACTATCTTGGCGGGTCGTCGCAACCGACGCCGCGAGGGAGGACGCCCATGGAATTCGGGTATTTCACGCTCAGCGACAATCACTACATCGGCAATCAGCGCGCCGCGAACAGCTTCATCGACGATATTCTCGACGAGACGCTGCACGCCGATGCGCTCGGCTTTCATTCCGCCTGGATCGGCGAGCATCATTTCAGCTCGCTGGGCGTTCTCTCCTGTCCCGATCTCGTGCTCGCCTATGCCGCGGCGCGCACCAAGAAGATCCGGCTCGCACCGGCGGTCACGGTGCTGCCGCTGCATCATCCGATCCGCGTCGCCGAGCAATGGGCGAGCCTCGATCTCCTCAGCAACGGCCGCGTCGATTTCGCCGCCGGGCGCGGCTATGACCGGCGCGAATACCTGCCCTTGGGCTGCTCCTTCGAGACCAACCAGGAGGTTTTCAACGAGGGCATGGAAATCGTGCGCCGGCTGTGGTCGGCCGACGGGCCGATCAGCCACAAGGGCAAATATTATTCCTTCGAGAATGTGCAGATCACGCCGCAGCCGGTGCAGCGCCCGATCCGCTCCTATGTCGCGTCCTTCTCCAAGCCTTCGATCGAGCTCGCCGCGCGGCTCGGCTGCGGCCTCGTCGTTGCGCCCTTCGCCGCGGCGATGAGCTATGGCGGCTTGAAACAAGTTGCCGATCTCTACAAGGAGACCTGCCGTGCCGCGGGCAAAGAGCCGGGCCGGCTGATCTGCAGCTACTTCACGCATTTCGCCGACAATAAGGAGCAGGAGATGGCGCAGCGCGCGCGCCAGATCCGCTATTACAAGGAATGCGTCATCCCGGCTTTCCCGGCTGATGTGAAGACCGCGCCGGCCTCCTATCGCTACATGGTCGAGATGACCGAGCGCCTCCACACGGTGAAGCCCGAGGATCTGACCGAGAACTCGGTGCTGCTCGGCTCGGCGCAGCAGATCACCGACACGCTGAAGAAGGCCGAGCAGGCGGGCTTCGACGAGGTGATCCTTTACTTCAATGTCGGCCTCAAGCCGCACGAGCAGGTGAAGGACGAGATGCAGCGCTTTGCCGAGGAGGTCCGCCCGGCGTTCCGATGAGCCGCCATCCGTTGCGCGGTTCGCATATATCGATGCCGATCTCTCCGAATTCGATTCGTCATGCCCGGCCTTGAGCCGGGCATCCACGGCTTCAAAAACGTGGATGGCCGGGACAATCCCGGCCATGACGCCGAGAGAGGAAGTGCGGAGAAACTAAACCAGCTTCTCGAGCTCGCCCAGCACCGCGTTGCCCATCTCGGTGGTCGAGACGCGAGTCATGCCGGGCTGCATGATGTCGCCGGTGCGCACGCCTTTGGCCAATGCGTTCTTCACCGCCTTCTCGACGAGATCGGCCTCGTCTTTCATATCGAAGGAATAGCGCAGCATCATCGCAAAGGAGAGAATGCACGCGAGCGGATTCGCCGCGTCCTTGCCCGCGATGTCGGGCGCCGAGCCATGCACGGGCTCGTAAAGCGCGCGGCGCCGGCCGCTCGAATCGGCGGCGCCCAGCGAGGCCGAAGGCAGCATGCCCAGAGAGCCGGTCAGCATCGCCGCGCAATCCGACAGGATATCGCCGAAGAGATTGTCGGTGACGATCACGTCGAACTGCTTGGGATTGCGCACCAGCTGCATCGCGCAATTGTCGGCGTACATATGCGAGAGCTCGACATCGCGGTATTCGGCGTCGTGGAGCTTTTGCACTTCCTCGCGCCAGAGCTGGCCCGATTCCATCACATTCGCCTTCTCGACCGAGCAGACTCGGTTGTTGCGCTTCCGCGCCAGCTCGAAGGCGACGCGGGCGACGCGGATGATCTCGGGCGTCGTGTAGACTTGCGTATTGATGCCCCGCCGCGTGCCGTCGGGCAAGGTCGTCACGCCGCGCGGCTCGCCGAAATAAACACCGCCGGTCAATTCGCGAATGATGAGTAGGTCGAGGCCTTGGACCACCTCTTGCTTCAAGGTCGAGGCGCCGACCAGCGGATCGAACACGAGAGCGGGCCGGAGATTGGCGAAAAGATCCATGTCCTTGCGCAAGCGCAGCAGGCCGCGCTCGGGCTTTTGCGCGAAAGGCAGATTGTCCCATTTGGGTCCGCCGACCGCGCCGAACAGCACGGCATCGCTCTCCAAGGCGCGCTTCATCGTCTCTTCGGCCAAGGGCGTGCCGTGCTTGTCGAACGCCGCGCCGCCGACGAGGTCCTCGGCGACATCGAAGCTGGCAATGCGGCGCTTGTCGAACCATTCGACGACGCGCCCGACCTGGCGCATCACCTCGGGACCAATGCCGTCGCCGGGAAGCGAGAGAATTTTGCGGTTGGCCGCCATTGCGCTTCCCTCCGCCTCTAAAGCCAGGGCTGGCTCAAGCGGCGCTTTCCCTCAAAGGACGCGATCTTCGCCTCTTTCTTGAGCGTCAGGCCGATATCGTCGAGCCCTTCCAGAAGACAATGCTTCAGATGCGGGTCGAGCTCGAAATGGATCTTCTCGCCATCGGGCCGCGTGACGGTCTGGCTCGCGAGATCGACCGAGAGGCGCGCATTGGCGCCCTTCTTCGCGTCCTCCATCAGCTCGTCGATCACTTGCTGCGGCAGCTTGATCAGCAGCATGCCGTTCTTGAAGCTGTTGTTGTAGAAGATGTCGGCGAAGGACGGCGCGATGACGCAGCGTATGCCGAAATCCATCAGCGCCCAGGGCGCGTGCTCGCGCGAGGAGCCGCAGCCGAAATTCTCGCCCGCGACCAGAATCTTCGCCTGGCGATAGGCCGGCTGGTTGAGAACGAAATCGGGATTCTCGCTGCCATCCGCGCGATAGCGCAGCTCTTCGAACAGCGCCTTGCCGAGGCCGGTGCGCTCGACCGTCTTCAAATGCTGCTTCGGAATGATCTTGTCGGTATCGACATTGATCATCGGCAGCGGCGCGGCGACGCCGGTCAAGGTGGTGAACTTCTCCATGACGAGACCTGCTCCCGGAAATCTCGGAAAAATGGCCGAAGCGCGGCTTCGACGGGGGATTGTTAAGGCACGCCCGAACTTCGCGCAAGCCTGGCTTGTTTTGCGGCCGGCGCAAGCACACATTGGGCGGATGGGAAACGAGCCTCGCCAGCCTGACATCGAAATCATCCCGCCCGGCCAGCCGGAGCCGCGCCGGCCGCGCTGGTCGCAGAACCGGGATCGCCAGCAAGATGAGACGCGCGTCTTCATGTGGTCGAGCGAACCCGGCGCCGCGCCGTTCCGCTACAGCCGGCCGGGACCGCTCGGCATTTTTCTCATCTTCCTCGGCCTCGCGGCGTTTTCCGCCGTGGGCTTCCTCGTCTTTCTCGGAATTGCGGCGCTGACCCTGCCGCTTCTCGGCGCGCTGGTGTTGGGCGTCGTTCTCGCCGGCATTCTGCGCCGGCTCTGACGCCGGAAAAAAGAGAGCCGGATCTTTCGATCCGGCTCGGTTTCGGACGCCGTTGCGAGCCGCGCGGGCTCAGCGCTGCGCCGTCCAGAGCGGCTTGCCGTCCTCGCCCTTGAACGTCTTCGCCCAAGCCGCCTCGATCTGCTTCACCACCGGAGCGGGCAACGGCACGTAGCCGAGAGCGCTCGCCTGCTGCTGGCCGTGCTTCATGCACCAGTCGAGGAAGGTCAGCACCGGCTGATTCTGATCGGCCGGATAGTCCTTGCGCATCAGCATGTAGGTCGCCGCCGTGATCGGCCAGCTCTTCTCGCCCGGCTGGTCGGTGAGGATGAGATAGAAATCCTCGACCTTGCTGAAATCGGCATTGGCCGCGGCGGCCGTAAAGGCGTCCATGCTGGGCGCGACCGTCTTACCCGCCTTGTTGGTCATGTTCGTGTAGGCGAGATGATTCTCCATCACATAGGCGTATTCGACATAGCCGATCGAGCCCTTCACCTGATGCACGTAATTGGCGACGCCCGCATTGCCCTTGCCGCCGACGCCGTTCGGCCAGTCGACCGAGACATCGGCACCGACCTTCTGCTGCCATTCGGGGCTGACCTTGCCGAGATAGTTGGTGAAGTTGAAGGTCGTGCCCGAGCCGTCGGAGCGATGCACGGTGGTGATCGCCTGATGCGGCAGCTTGACGCCGGGATTGAGCGCCTTCAGCGCCGGATCGTCCCATTGGGAAATCTTGCCGAGATAGATATCGGCGAGCACGGGGCCGCTGATCGTCAGCTCGCCCGGCTTCACGCCGTCGAGATTGACCACCGGCGTGATCGAGATCACCACCGCCGGAAATTGCGCGACATTGATCTTCTTGAGGTCGTCGGGCGTCAGCGGCTTGTCGCTGTTGGCGAAATCAACCGTCTTCTCGGTGATCTGCTTGATGCCGCCGCCCGAGCCGATGGCCTGGTAATTGACCGCGATGCCGGTCTCTTTCTTGTAGGCGTCGCTCCATTTCGCGATGACGGGATAGATCGCGGTCCCGCCCGCGCCGTTCAAATCCCTCGCCTCGGCCGACGCGGCCGCGAGCGTCGCCGCCAAGCCTGCGAGACCCCATAGAATGGCTTTGTTCATTCGCCGTCCCCTCGTCCCATGTTTCGCGATCGCGCGCCGACGCGCGTGCGCGTGCGGCGACGGCGCCACTTTAGGCGCGAGCGGGGTCGCTTTTCTTACAGTCGCGTGACGGTTTTTTGACAGAGACCGCCAGCACCTATTTCAGTTCGCGAATATCCGTCAGCTTGCCGGTGACCGCCGCCGCCGCCGCCATGGCGGGGCTCATCAGATGCGTGCGCCCGCCGCGGCCTTGCCGCCCCTCGAAATTGCGGTTGGAGGTCGAGGCGCAGCGCTCGCCCGGCTCGAGCTTGTCGGCATTCATCGCAAGGCACATGGAGCAGCCAGGCTCGCGCCATTCGAAGCCCGCCTCGATAAAGATCCTGTCGAGCCCTTCGGCTTCGGCCTGTTCCTTGACGAGGCCGGAGCCCGGTACGACCAGGGCGTTGACGCCCTCGGCCACTTTGCGACCCTTGGCGACCGCGGCGGCGGCGCGCATATCCTCGATCCGGCCGTTGGTGCAAGAGCCGATAAAGGCGCGCTCGATCTTGACCTCTTGCAGCGGCGTGCCCGGTGTCAGGCCCATATATTGGAGCGAGCGCTCCATCGCTTGGCGCTTCAGCGGGTCGCGCTCATCGGCGGGGTTCGGCACCGCGCCGGTCACCGGCAGCACGTCCTGCGGACTCGTGCCCCAGGTGATTTGCGGCGCGACCTTGGCGGTGTCGAGCTTTGCCTCGGTGTCGTAGCGCGCACCCGGATCGGAGGGCAGCGTCTTCCAAAAGGCGAGCGCCTGCTCCCAAGCCGCGCCTTTGGGCGCCATCGGCCGGCCTTTCAAATATTCGAAAGTCGTCTCGTCGGGCGCGACGAGCCCCGCGCGCGCGCCGGCCTCGATCGACATGTTGCAGACGGTCATGCGGCCTTCCATCGACAGGTTGCGGATGGCGGAGCCGGCATATTCGATGACATGGCCGGTTCCGCCGGCAGTGCCGATATGGCCGATGATCGCGAGGATCAAATCCTTCGCCGTGATGCCGAAGGGCAGATCACCCTCGACCGAGACCAGCATGTTCTTGGCGCGCCGCTGGATCAGCGTCTGCGTCGCCAGCACATGCTCCACTTCCGAGGTGCCGATGCCGAAAGCGAGTGCGCCGAAAGCGCCATGCGTCGCGGTGTGGCTGTCGCCGCAGACGATGGTCATGCCGGGCTGGGTCATGCCCTGCTCGGGGCCGATGATATGCACGATGCCCTGGCGGATATCGTCCATCCCGAAATAGGGGATGCCGAATTCCTTGACGTTGCGCTCGAGCGTCTCGACCTGAAAGCGCGATTCGGGCTCGGCGATGCCGTGCGAGCGGTCGGTGGTCGGCACGTTGTGATCGGCCGTCGCCAAGGTCGCCTTGGGCTGGCGCACCGTCCGGCCCGATTTCCGCAAGCCCGAGAAGGCTTGCGGGCTCGTCACCTCGTGAACGAGATGCCGGTCGATATAAAGGAGGCAGGTGCCGTCGGGCTGCTGCTCGACGAGGTGAGCGTCCCAGATCTTATCGAACAGCGTGCGGGGATTGGCCATGCTCACGCCTTTTCCTGAGTGGCGGCCTCGGCCGCGGCGCCATCAGTGTCGCTGCTGGTGTCGCGGCTGCGCTCGGCGATGCGCGCCGCCTTGCCGCGCAGCCCGCGCAGATAGTAGAGCTTGGCGCGCCGCACCGCGCCGCGCCGCACCACCTCGATCGCGGTGATGCGCGGTGAATAGAGCGGGAAGATGCGCTCGACGCCCTCGCCATAGGAAATTTTCCGCAGCGTGAAATTGGAGTTGACGCCCGCGTTCTTGCGCCCAATGCACACGCCTTCGAAGGCCTGGATGCGCTCGCGCTCGCCCTCGACCACTTTGACGCTGACGCGCAGCGTGTCGCCCGGCCGGAATTCCGGCGTGGCACGCGCGCTCGCGAGTTTCTTGATCTCTTCCTGCTCGAGGGATTGCAGCAAATTCATGTTCGCCTCCGACTGTCTCGAGAACCCTAACCTATTTCGCCCCGCCCGTCTGGGCACGGTAGCGTTGCCATAAATCCGGGCGCCGCTCACGCGTCGCCGCCTCCGCCTGTGCCCGCCGCCAGCGCCGGATCTGCTCGTGATGGCCGGAGAGCAGAATTTCGGGCACGGCGCGGCCGCGCCATTCCTGGGGCCGCGTGTAATGCGGATATTCGAGGAGCCCGCTCTGAAAGCTTTCCTCATCGAGCGTCGCGGCATCGCCGACGACGCCGGGCAGAAGACGCACGCAGGCATCGATCAGCGCGATCGCCGCCGGTTCGCCGCCCGAGAGCACGAAATCGCCGAGACTCAGCTCCTCGATCGCATCGGCCTCGATCACGCGCTGATCGATGCCCTCGAACCGCCCGCAGAGGAGCCGCACGCCCGGCCCTGCGGCCAGCGCTTCAACCCGCGCCTGATCGAGCGGACGCCCGCGCGGCGTCAGGCAAAGCAAAGGCCCAGGCGCGTCGGTTCCGGCGATCGCGGCATCGATCACATCGGGGCGCATCACCATGCCCGGCCCGCCGCCGAACGGCGCGTCATCGACCGAGCGATGCTTGTCGCGCGCGAAATCGCGGATATCGACCGTCGCAAGCTTCCAGCGGCCCTCGGCCAAAGCCTTGCCGGCGAGCGAATGGCCGAGCGGCCCCGGGAACATCTCGGGGAAGATCGTCAGCACGGTCGCGGTCCAGGGCGCGCTCATGCGTCGGCCCCCTCCTCCGGTTTCGGCGCATCGAAGAGCCCCTCGGGCGGAACGATGACGACGCTGCCGCCAGCGATGTCGATCTGCGGCACGGCGGAGCGCGTGAAAGGCACGAGCAGCGCTTTGCCGGCTGCGTCCTCGATCTCGAGGCTGGCGCCGGCGCCGAAATCGTGGACCGCGCTCACCTTGCCCATCACCGTGCCGTCGCTGCGCCGCGCCTCGAGCCCGACGAGGTCGGCCTGATAGAATTCCTCTTCCTCGGGCGGCGGCAGCGCGGCGCGCCGCACATAGAGCCGCGTGCCTTTGAGGCGCTCGGCCGCGTCGCGATCATCGACGCCATCGATGTGCGCGATGAGGACGCCCTTGCCCGCGCCGGTGATCTCGAGCTCGAAGCGCCGCTCGCCCGCCTCGCTCTCGAGCGCGCCATAGCGCGCGATCGCGTGCGGCTCGGCGGTGAAGCTCTTGACGCGGACGCGGCCGCGAACGCCATGCGCGCCAGTGACGACGCCGAGACAGATGCGCGCATCGTCGCCCCCGTCCTCGCCTTCCCCTTTCGAGGGGAGGTTGGGCGTTGCCCCTCCCCCCTTGAGGGGAAGGGAGCGACCGCGCGAGCGGGCGCTGGTGGGGGGTGCAGCGAGCATGATCTCTCAGCGTTATCCGATCAGGCGCTCGGCGCGGCTTCCGCCGGCGCCGCCGCTTCGCCCGCGGCGCTCGCCGCCTTGGCGCGCTCCTGCGCCTTGGCCTTGGGCGCCGATTTCTTCGGCCGCTCGCGAATCTCGGGCTTGGGCGCAAGTCCCGCATCGCCGAGGAAGCGCTGCACGCGCTCGCTCGGCAGCGCGCCCGCTTTCAGCCAATGCTGGATGCGCTCGGTCTTCATCACCAGCCGCTCGGGATGGCCGCGATCGAGCATCGGGTTGTAGGTGCCGAGCTTCTCGATGAAGCGGCCGTCGCGCGGGCTGCGCGAATCCGCCACGACGATGCTGTAGAAGGGGCGCTTCTTCGCGCCGCCCCGCGCCATCCGAATCTTGAGACCCATGAACGCTCCTTGCTCTCGTTGGTCCAATCAATGAGGACGGAAACCGCCGCCCGGCAGCAATCCTTGAATGCCGTGTCGCGCGAAGCCCTTTTTGCCGAGCTTGTTCATGCGCTTCATCATGTCGGCCATGTCCTGATACTGCTTCAGGAGGCGGTTGATCTCGGGGACGCTCGTGCCCGAGCCGGCGGCGATGCGCCGGCGGCGCGATCCGTCGATCACTTTCGGGTTGCGGCGCTCTTTCTTGGTCATCGAGCCGATGATCGCTTCCTGGCGTTTCAAGAGCGTCTCGTCGAGCCGCGCCTCATCGAGCTGCTTCTTGATCTTGTTGATACCGGGCAGCATGCCCATGACGCCGCCCATGCCGCCCATCTTCCGGAGCTGCTTCAGCTGCGCCGCCAAGTCATCGAGATCGAAGCCGCCCTTTTGCAGCTTCTTGGCGAGTTTTTCCGCTTCCTCGCGATCGATCGTCTCGGCGGCTTTCTCGACGAGGCCGACGACGTCGCCCATGCCGAGAATGCGCGAGGCGATGCGCTCGGCATGGAACGGCTCGATGGCGTCGAGCTTCTCGCCCGTGCCCATGAATTTGATCGGCCGCTGCGTCACCGCGCGCATCGAGAGGGCGGCGCCGCCGCGCGCATCGCCATCGACCCGCGTTAAGACGATGCCGGTGATGCCGATGCGCTCGGCAAAGCTTTTGGCGAGATTGACAGCGTCTTGGCCGGTCAAGGCGTCGGCGACCAGCAGCGTCTCGGTCGGCTGGGTCGCATCGCGCACCGCCGCCACTTCCTGCATCAGCGGCTCATCGATATGAAGCCGCCCCGCCGTGTCGAGGATCAGCACGTCGAAGCCTTCGCGCCGGCCGCTTTCGAGCGCGCGCTTGGCGATCGCGACCGGCCGCTCCAGCGCCACCACCGGCAAGGAGGCGACGTCGATCTGCTTGCCGAGGATGGCGAGTTGCTCTTGCGCGGCTGGACGGTTCACGTCGAGCGAGGCCAAGAGCACCTTGCGCCGCTCGCGCTCCTTCAAGAGCCGCGCGAGCTTTGCGGCGCTGGTCGTCTTGCCCGAGCCTTGCAACCCGACCATCATCACCACAACCGGCGGCACGGCATTGAGGTTGAGCGCGCCGGCGCTTTCCTCGCCCAGGGTCGCGACCAGATTGTCGTGAACGATCTTTACCACCATCTGGGCGGGCGAGACCGAGCGCAGCACGTCCTGGCCGACGGCCTTGGCCCGGACCGCATCGACGAAATCCTTGACCACCGGCAGCGCGACATCGGCTTCGAGCAGCGCCACGCGGATCTCGCGCATCGCCGCATCGACATCGGCCTCGGTCAGCGCGCCGCGCCGCTTCAGGCGATCGAACAGCTCGGTAAATCGGTTGCTCAGACTGTCGAACATGGCCGTCTCGAAAACGCTGGCGTGACCTCAAGCCCAAACGGGCCAGTGCGCGATACTCGCGGACTGGCCTGCCCTTAGGGGCCGCTGGTCTTGACTGCTTCCTGGGAAGCGGGCGGAAACCTAAGGGGTGCAGGTCTTTCTGTCAAACCCGGGGGCGGCAGGGCGGCGCACCATAAACCTTGCCCCAATTCGGCCATCACAATATCGCCGCTTTGCCCCGGACTGGCGCAACCGGGCTGCCGTTGTCCTGCCGTCTCGCCTTCGAGACGAACAACCAGAGCAGGACCCTCATGAGCAGCAAATTCGCCCTCCGTGCCTTGACCCTCGCCGGCTTTCTTGCCGCTTCCGCCCTTCCGGCGCTCGCGGCCGAGATGACGCCCGCCACCCCGGCGCCCGGCGCGGCGATCGAAGGCAACGCCGCGGTTTCGACCGGCGCCAAGATGGACCAAACCGAGAAGAAGACCACCGACACCGCGAAGAAGCATGTCCGCGCCACCAAGGACAGCGCGAAGAAGCACGCGCAATCGGCGAAGCTGCCGCCCGTCTCGGGCGAAGCGGGCGCCGAGGCCGGCGCGTCGGTTCAGCACTAAATTATCGCGCCGCGATCGAGCGGCGCGCACAGCTTGATCGGCGCGGGATCCTCGCGGGGTCCCGCGCCTGTTCACAGAGCATCGCGGGCACGCCCCCTTGCGTTGGACAGAAAACCCGCCGCTCCTTATATAGCGCGGCATGCGCAGCCCTGCCGCGCCCCCCGTCGCCTTCGTCAAGATGCACGGGCTGGGCAATGATTTCGTCATCATCGACGCGCGAGGAATCGCGCCCGATCTCGGCGCGGCGGCGGCACGAGCCATTGCCGACCGGCATCGCGGCGTCGGCTGCGATCAGGTCTTGATCCTCGAAAAGCCGCGCGCGGCAGAGGCCGCCGCTTTCATGCGCATCTTCAACGCCGATGGCAGCGAGGCCGAAGCCTGCGGCAATGGCGCCCGCTGCGTCGCCGACCTGTTGATGCGCGCCGAAAACCGCAGCGAGATCGCGATCGAGACCGCGGCGGGAACACTGGCCGCGAGCCGCGCCGGCGCGGGCCGCGTTGCCGTCGATATGGGCGAGCCGCGCTGGGAGTGGCAGGCGATTCCCTTGGCACGCGACTGCGACACGCTGCATCTGCCGCTGAGCCTCGGGCCGCTTGCCGATGCCGTCGCCACCAGCATGGGTAATCCGCATGCGACGTTTTTCGTTGCCGACGCCGAGGCGATCGATCTCCCGCGGCTGGGCCCGGTGCTGGAGCGCGACCCGATCTTTCCCGCGCGCGCCAATATCGGCGTCGCGCAAGTGCTTGGGCCGCAGCGTTTGCGCTTGCGCGTGTGGGAGCGCGGCGACGGGCTGACGCTTGCCTGCGGCAGCGGCGCCTGTGCGGCGCTGGTTGGTGCGGCGCGGCGCGGCTTGATCCAGCGCAGCGCCGAGCTGCTGCTCGATGGCGGCGCGCTGGCGATCGAGTGGCGCGCCGACAATCGCGTCATCATGACCGGACCGGTCGCAACGAGCTTTGCCGGCACGCTCGATCCCTCCCTCCTCGGGTGAGTGATGGCCGAGCCCGAAATCGTCACCTTCGGCTGCCGGCTCAACGCCTTTGAATCGGAGGTGATTCGCGGCCACGCCCGCGCGGCGGGACTCGATGACGCGGTGATCGTCAACACCTGCGCCGTCACCGCCGAGGCCGTCAGACAGGCGACGCAGGCCGTCCGCCGGCTGCGCCGGGAGAACCCCGACGCCCGCATCATCGTCACCGGCTGCGCGGCCCAGACCGAGCCGGGGCGCTTCGCCGGCATGCCCGAGGTGGACGCGGTCATCGGCAATGCCGAGAAGATGCGGGCCGAGACCTTCGCCGCCTTGAGCATCGCGGACAGCCCGCGGGTGATCGTGGACGACATCATGTCGGTGCGGGAGACCGCGTCGGCCATGATCGACGGCTTCGGCTCGCGTGCGCGGGCCTACATGCAGGTGCAGAACGGCTGCGATCACCGCTGCACCTTCTGCATCATCCCTTTTGGCCGCGGCCCCTCCCGCTCGGTGCCCGCCGGCGAGGTCGTGGCCCAGGCGCGTAGGCTGGTGGAGGCCGGCCACCCCGAGATCGTGCTGACCGGCGTGGACCTCACCGCCTATGGCCTCGATCTGCCCGGCAGCATGCGCCTGGGCGGGCTCGTCAGGTACATCCTGCACCACGTGCCCGATCTCCAACGTCTTAGACTTTCGTCTATAGACCAGGTGGAAGCCGACCCCGACCTTCTCACGGCCATCGCCGGCGAGCCCCGCCTGATGCCGCACCTGCATCTTTCCCTGCAGTCTGGCGACGACATGATCCTCAAGCGCATGAAGCGGCGCCACGCCCGCGCCGACGCCGTGAGGTTCTGCGCCGAGGTCCGGCGGCTCAGGCCGGATGCCGTGTTCGGGGCCGACCTGATCGCTGGGTTTCCGACCGAAACTGAGGAAATGTTTATCAATTCCCTGCGGTTGGTCGATGATTGCGGCCTCACGTACCTCCATGCCTTCCCCTACTCGCGGCGGGCCGGCACCCCGGCCGACCGCATGCCACAGGTCACCAGCCCCGCCATCAAGGAGCGCGCCGCGAGGCTGCGCGAGAAGGGGCGCGCGGCGCTCGCCGCGTACCTCGATGCGCAAGTCGGTCGCGAGACGGAATTGTTGATGGAGCGCCGTGGCTTGGGCCGCACACCCGGTTTCGCCGAGGTGGAGACCGATGGCGGTGCGGCGGAGTCGGGCGAGCTCGTGCACGTCCGCGTCACTGGGTCCGACGGTTCGCGCTTGCACGGTGAGCCGCTTGCCCCCAAGTGTGCGCCGTGACCGACAAACCTGCAAAGCGAGGTGGCTTCTTTTCCGCATTCCGGCGCGTCTTCACGCGCGAGGAGCAGCCTGCGCCAGCGCCCGCCGAAACTGCGGCGCGCGCGGCCGAGCACGCGCCGCTGTCCGAGCAAGTCCAGTCCGACCACATACCGACGGTTGAATCGAGGGCTGAAGTCCTGACCATCGAAGCGCCGCCGATCGAAAGCAGCGTCGGCATCGACCCC
>DATNGG010000179.1:0-6255 GCA_035605975.1 Allostellaceae bacterium
TCGAGCTCGTGATGCTCGATCGCGCCCATCACATCGGCGATATGCGTCTCGAGGTCGATCTCGGGTCCGGCGAGATGCGCGCGCTCGCCAAGCCCGGTGAGCGAAGGAATTTCGACCCGATGGCCCTGGGCGCGCAGCCGCTCGGCGACGCGTTGCCAGACCCAGCTGCCCTGCCATGCGCCATGCACCAGGACGAAGCACGCCGGCTCGCTCATTGAATGGTCATCTTCATCAGCTTTTCGGCGTTGCGCCGGACGATTGCTTCGCGCGTCTTCGCGTCGAACTCGCGTGCCGCGATCGCATCGGTGTGGAGCTTGATCGGCCCGAAGGGCGCATCCGAGGCGAACACCATGTGATCGGTGCCGAAGAATTTCAGCGCGCAATCGAGCCCCAAAGAATCGCCGAACAGGGCCGTGTCGGCGTAGAAATCGTGGAAATACTCCATGAAGGGCCGCTTCAGCGCTTTGAGAACGCCGCTGTAATCCTCTTCCTTGGTGCGCCCGCCCAGCGCGGCGAGACCGTTCTCGATGCGCTTGTCGTAGAAGGGGATCATGCCGCCGCCGTGATGCGTGATGATCTTGATGCCGGGATGGCGATCGAACAGCCCGGTGAAGACGAGGCGGGCCATCGCCACCGAAGTTTCATAGGGCCAACCGAAGCACCACCACATCTCATAACGCGAGAATTTTTCCGACGTGTAATCGGGAAACTCCGCGCTGCGCGTCGGATGAAGCCAGATCGGCAGATCGTATTCCGCGGCGAGCGCGAAGAGCGGCGCGTATTCGGCCGCATCGATCGGCTTGCCGTTGACATTGGTGAAGAGCTGGATGCCGCGGGCGCCGAGCTGATCGATGGCGCGCCGCGCCTCGGCGAGCGAAGGCTCGACCTCGTGCATCGGCAAAGCCGCGACGAAAGCCGGAAAGCGCTTGGGATATTTGCGCACCAGGTCCGCCATGCCGTCATTGGCGATCCGGGCGAGATCGATCGCCTGTCGCGGCGTGGTGAAAGCCTCGATCGGCGGGTTCGGCAGCGAGATGATTTGGCGGTATTCGCCGATCTCGTCCATCGCGCGAAACCGCGAGTCGAAATCGTGAACGTCGCGCACCGCCTTCATCCGCTTGGCGATACCGAGGCCGGAGCCCAGCTTCTCGAGCGCCGATGCGACGGCCGGGGGCAGGATATGGGTGTAGATGTCGACGATCATCTGGCTCTCCGCTCGGGGCGCGCGGCGGCAGTCTAGACTCCGGCCCGGCACGCCTCAACCGCTGGATCGCTAGCCGCAGCGCGGTGGCGACGCTGGACTTCCCGCGGCGCGCCTGCGACAAACGCCCGAGGCACGGCGGGAGGTGGGAATGCGGGCGGCAGCGATTTTTCTCGGCGCATGTCTGACGCTGGCGGGAATGCCGGCGTTCGCCATGGACAAGATCACTACGGGCTTCGTCGGCGGGCCGACGGCGAGCGGCTGGCCCTGGTTCGTCGGCATGGCGAAGGGTTACTTCGCCGCGGCCGGCGTCGAGATCGATCCGATCTATGTGCCGAGCGCGCCCGGCATCGTGCAGCAGGTGAGCGCCGGCTCGCTCGACATGGTCTCGGGCACCGGCCTCAGCGATCCGCTGTACGCGATCGATAAGGGCGCGCCGATCGCCATCGCGCGCATCATCACCAAGGCGAGCCCCTATGCGATGGTGGCGAGGCCGGGCATCGCCTCGATCAAGGATTTGAAGGGCAAGACCATCGTCATCGGCGGCTTGAAGGACATCACGCGCGTCTATTTCGATCGCATGATGAGCGGCAACGGCCTCAAAGCGGGCGATTACGACATCACCATCATCGGTGCGACGCCCGGGCGCTTCGCCGCGTTGAAATCGGGCGCGGCCGACGCCTCCCTGCTCATCCCGCCGATCCTGTTCCAGGCCGAGGATGCTGGTTTTCGCAATATCGGCCTCGCCTATGACTACGCCAAGGACCTTCCCTTTGGCGGCATGGTGGTCAATCGCAACTGGGCGGCGGGCCATCTCGCGGTGCTGCAGCGCCTGATGCCGGCCTATGCGAAGAGCCTCGCCTTCTTCGAGGACCCGGCGAACCGCGAGGCGTCGATCGATATCCTGCGCAAGGTCAGCAAGCTGGACGAAAAGGCGATCGTCGAGAGCTACGCCTTCGGCCAAAGGATTCCCGTCTTCGAGACGACCGGCAAGCTCTCCAAAGCGCTGCTCGGCAATCTCATGAAGGTGTTGATCGCCATGGGCGAGCTTCAGAAACCCATCCCGATGGAGAAAATCGCGCTCGAGGGCGTCTCCGAGATCGGCGATTGAGGAAAAGCGGCTCATCCCGAGCGCGAGGTTGTGCCAGAGCATAGCCGAGCACCTCATCCCGAGCGTGTCGAGGGATGAGGGACGCAAAGCCGCCGTCCGACAATTTGCCAGAGCCCCGATAGTCCGCCGCCATGATGCTCGACCGCCGCCGCTGCGCCGTGATTCTCTGCGGCCTCGCCTCGTTCCTCGATCTCTGGGCGACGCAATCGCTGTTGCCGATGCTGGCGGAGCAGCTCCACGCGACGCCGGTCGCGGTCAGCTTCACGGTCAGCATGCCGCCCTTGGCGATCGCGCTGATCGCGCCTTGGACCGGGGTGATCGCCGATGTGCTCGGACGCCAGCGCGTGATCATCGCCGCGATCTTCGCGCTCATCGTGCCGACGGTGATGGTCGGGTTTTCGACGACGCTTGGCGCGATCGTGTTCTGGCGGTTTTGCCAAGGCCTCTTCGTGCCGCCGATTTTCGCCGGCACCGTCGCCTATATCGCCGACGAGTTTCCGCCCGGCGAGGCGACCGGCGCGACCGGGCTTTATACCGCGGCGGGCGTCTTCGGCGGCTTTCTCAGCCGGTTCCTGACGGCGCTGCTGGCCGAGACCTTCGGCTGGCGCGGCGCCTTCCTGGGCTTGGCGCTGCTCACCGCCGGGATCGCGATCGCCGTCGCGCTGTTGATGCCGAAAGAGCGCGGCTTTTCCGGCTCGACCTCGCTCATCGGCTCGGCGCGCGAGATGCTGCAGCATTTCCGCAATCGGCAGCTCGTCGCGACCTATAGCGTCGGGTTCTGCGCGCTCTTCACCTTCATCACCATCTTCACCTTCATCGCCTTCCGGCTGGCGGCGCCGCCTTTCCTGCTCTCGACCGCGGCGCTGGGCTCGCTCTTTGTCACTTATCTCGCCGGCGTGCTGACGACGCCTTTGGTCGGCCGCGGCGTGGCCCTGTTGGGCCGACAAAAGCTGGTGCTGCTGGCGCTGCTGATCTGGGCCGCCGGGCTGGGGCTGACGCTGCTGCCAAGCCTGGTTGCGGTCATTGCCGGCCTCGCCATCGCCGCCGCCTTCGGCTTCATCTGCCAGGCCTGCTCGACCAGCTATGTCGCGCTCACGGCGCGGCGCGGCCGCTCCTCCGCGGTCGGCCTCTATGTCACCTTCTACTATCTCGGCGGCAGCGTCGGCGGCATTGCCGCGGGCTTTGCCTGGATCCTTGCCGGCTGGCCCGGCTGCGTCGCCATGGCGCTCGTGGTGCTGACGATCGTCGCCGGGCTGGTGCGGCGCTATTGGACCGATGCAGTCTGACGAGGCTAGCGCCCGCCGGAGACGTTCAGCACCGTGCCCGATATGTAAGACGCATCCTCCGACAGGAGATAGACGATCGCCGCGGCCACCTCCTCGGCGCGGCCGGCGCGCTTCATCGGCAGGTTCGGCCCGACGCGCTCCACCCGGCCGGGCGGTTGGATCTCGGTGTCGATGACGCCCGGGCTGACGGCGGTGACACGGATGCCTTCGCCCGCGACTTCCTGCGCAAGGCCGAAGGTTAAGCTGTCGATCGCGCCCTTGCTCGCTGCATAGGGCACGCTCTCGCCGGGCGCGCCGAGGCGCGAGGCGGCCGAGGACAGATTGACGATGGCGCCGCCTGCGCCGCCATGCTTCGTCGACATGCGCCGGATCGCCTCGCGGCAGCAGATCAGCGTGCCGGTGATGTTGATGGCGAAGAGCTCGGCAAGTGCCGCCGCGCCCACCGCTTCGATGCGGCCATGCGGGCCAATGATTCCCGCGCTGTTGACGAGTCCGGTGACGCGGCCGAAGGCGCCGTCGATGGCGGCGAACATCGCCGCGACGGCGGCTTCGTCGGCGATATCGGCTTGCAGCGCCAGCGCATTGCCGCCGGCATTCTCGATTTCGTCGACAATTGCTTCCGCCCGTGCCGCGTTGCTTCGGTAATTCACCGCGACATCCCAGCCGCGCCGCGCCGCGGCGAGCGCCGTGGCAGCGCCGATGCCGCGCCCGCCGCCGGTGACGAGCAGGACCTTGCGCATGGCTAGCTCTTCGCCGCCGCTTCGCCCGGCCATTCGATATGCGCGCGGATGGCTTTGGCCTGCTCGTCGACCCAGCCGTATTTTTTCGCGACTGCGATCATCGCATCGAGCCCCTGCTGCCAGCCCGGCGCGGCATCATGGCGGCGCAGCCAAGCCTCGCTGATCCAGGCATGACCCTCGCTGCTCAAGGTGGCGATGCCGGCAAGCGCCGATTTCAAGCGCGCTTCCTCGCCGCGCGAAGGCGCCACGACGAGCTTGAAGCGCTTGAAGTCCTGCGCTTCCTCGAGCACTACCGTGAAATCGGGTCGGACATGGACATACATGCGAAGTCTCCACTCAATGCTTGGCGCGCCGCGCCGCGCCCGATGCAAGAGTAGGCTGCGACGGCGGGCGCTGTCACCTTGGCGGCGTGAAGACGAGGGCAAAGAAAAAGGCCCGGCGGGTGGCCGGGCCTCTCGTTTGCCTGCAGCCGGCAAGCCGGCCGCGGCACGTCGCTTATTTCGCGGAAATCATCTCCGCATTGCGCAAGCGGCGTGCGATCATCTTCCGCATCATCTTGCGGCGCATGAGCTCGCGCGCGTTGATACGTCCGGCGCCCAGCACGACAGACATGCCTAAAGTGGGTAAGCCAGCATGTCGAGTGGTCTTCATCTTGTCATCCATGAGGCGCTCCCGAGTTTTGTTTGGCCAATTTGGGCGGGAGGGTGCCAAGCCTGGGGAAAAAGCACAAGTGGGATTCCGCAGTGCCGCTCCAAAATCACCGGTTGGCCACAATTCGCCGCCGCGATTAACCCTCTGCCGCCGCCTTAACCAAGCCCGATCAGAGGGTTAAGGTTTATCTGTTGGGGCGGCAGGCGAAGCTCCGCCGATTTCGTGCAGCAAACGCTGGAGACATTGCCGGACCTCCACGCTGCGAATCAGGCGGAAGGCTCGGACGAGGTCGACCTCGTGGCGCGCCATCGCGGTCGGCGCATCGAGCGCCTCCTCGAACCCGTCGAAGAAATAGGCGATCGGCTTGTCCAGCAGCGCCGAGAGCTGGAACAGCCGGCTGGCCGAGACGCGAATTTCGCCCTGCTCGTATTTCTGCACGACCTGGAAGCTCATCGCCAACTCCCGGCCGACATCCGTTTGGGTCAAGCCGGCGAGCTCGCGCGCGAGCCGCAATTGGCGGCCGACATGGACATCGATAGGGTCGGGGCCATGCTCTTTGGCCGTATATCGGCGGCGCCGCACGCTGCCGAGAATCCGCGGTTCCGACATGGCTTTGTGCAAGTCAGAAGCGGAACGATGAGTTCGCGTATTGTTGCACCGCTGCGCTCGACACGGGATGCCCTCCTCGAGCCGTGACCCCGGAGCATAGCCTAGGCGCATCGCGCGGCCAATCAATTCGAGGTGTGCGAGCGCGTTGCGCGGCGTGTCGGGCGTGGCATAGTAGCCTTCGTCAACTTTCCGGAGTTTTTCCCCGTGGACGACGACCTGCTCTACGAGCTGCGCGACGGCATCGCGCGCGTGACCTTCAACCGCCCGCAAGCCCGCAACGCCTTCACCTTCGCGATGTATGAACGCCTCGCCGCGATCTGCGAGGCGGCCGAAGGCGACCGCAGCATCAAGGCGATGCTGATCACCGGCGCCGGCGAGAAGGCCTTTGCCGCCGGCACCGATATCTCGCAGTTCAAGAGCTTCAAGACGGCCGAGGACGCGATCGCTTACGAGGCGCGCATCGACCGCGTGATCGGCACGCTGGAGCGCTGCCGGGTGCCGACCATCGCCGCGATCGCCGGTGCCTGCACCGGCGGCGGGGGCGCCATCGCCGCCGCCTGCGACCTGCGCATCGCCGCCGCCAATGCGCGTTTCGGCTTCCCGGTCGCGCGCACCCTGGGCAATTGCTTATCCATGGGCAACTATGCGCGGCTCGCC
>DATNGG010000180.1:0-12862 GCA_035605975.1 Allostellaceae bacterium
AATAAGCGGCTTGCGCATCGCGCGCCGGCGCCGAAAGCGGCACGGCACGCGCGGGATGCATGACGACAATTCCCGCGCCGCATGGGCGGTCGGCGAAACCAAAACCGCCGCCCCTGCGTTTCAAACGCCGGGTAAGGGAGATGCAGCACATGGCGACCTACTTCATGCACCCGTCGCGCACGGGACATGTCGAGCAGGCCGGGGGGCTGAAGGCCTATTGGCTGACGTTTTTCTTCGGCGCCTTCTATTTGCTGGCGAAGCGCGCCTATGCCGCGGCGATGCTCTCCGCGGCGACCGAGGCGCTGGGTGTGATGCTCGTCATCCTCGGCGCCGGCGCCTTTCCGCGCGACCGCCACGGCGTGATGATGGTGCTCTTCGCGCTGTGGAATTGCGTCGGCGCGGCCGCCTTCTATGACATGACGGCGGCCGCCTATCGCAAGCGCGGCTGGCGCCAAGTGGCGGGACTGCCGCCGCGCTGAGATTGTCCCGCCTTAGCCGGCGGCGCGGCACGCGACCGCTTCGGCGAAGGCCTGCGTCGAGGCCGTTCCGCCCATATCGCGCGTGCGCAGCGCATCGAGATTGATGACGGCATCGATCGCCGCGCGCAGGCGCAGCGCCAGCTCGGGTTTGCCGAGATGGTCGAGCATCAGCCCGGCGGCCAGCAGCAGTGCCGTGGGGTTGGCGATGCCCTTGCCGGCGATGTCGGGCGCCGAGCCATGCACCGCCTCGAATATCGCGGCGTTGGGACCGATATTGGCGCCCGGCGCCAAGCCCAGTCCGCCGACCAGCCCGGCCATCTCGTCGGAGAGGATGTCGCCGAAGAGATTGGTGGTGACCAGCACATCGAACTGCCAGGGATCGAGCACGAGCTGCATGGCGCAGGCATCGATGATGCGCTCATCCATCGCCACCTGGCCGGCATAGTCCTTTGCCACCTCGCGGCCGACTTCGAGGAAAAGGCCGGTCAGCGACTTCAAGACATTGGCCTTGTGGACGATGGTCACGGTCTTGCGACCGTGGCGCAGCGCATAATTGAAGGCGAAATCGATGATGCGGCGGCTGCCGGCCTTGGTGTTGACGCCCGAGCCGATCGCGACCGCGCGCGGATCGTCGCCGATCGGGATGTAGTGCTCGAAACCGACATAGAGGCCTTCGAGATTCTCGCGGATGAGCACGAGATCGATCTTGTCGTAGCGCTGGCCGGGCAGGATGGTCCTGACGGGGCGCACATTGGCAAAGAGCCCGAACTCCTCGCGCAGCCGCACATTGATCGAGCGGAAGCCGCCGCCGACCGGCGTAGTCAGCGGTCCTTTGAGCGCGAGCCGGGTACGCCGGATGCTCTCCAGCGTCTCGGCGGGCAGGGGGTCGCCCCCTTGCGCGATCGCCGCCATGCCGCCCTGCTTCACCTCCCAGGCGAAGGGCGCGCCCAAAGCATCGAGCACCAGCCGGACCGCCTCGACGATCTCGGGACCGATCCCGTCGCCGGGAATGAGCGTTGCCGGGATGAGTTCGCCGCCAGATTTGTCTGTCATGGCTCCGAGTCCTAGCGTATCGGCCACGGCTTCGCATCCCGATTGTCCATTTGGCCGCAGCGGCGCGTTGCGCTAGAGATGCGCGCCACATTGGGGAGAATGCCGCACATGACGAAGAAACTCGGTCCGACGCTTGCGATCATCGCGCTCACCGCCTTGATCTCCGCCGCACCGGCGCGCAGCGAGACCATCAAGATCGGCCTCTCGAAGCTGCTGTCCTATCCGGCGACGCCGATCGCGATCGAGCACGGCTATTTCAAGGAGCAGGGCATCGACGCGGAGATGGTGTTTTTCGATTCGGCTCAGCCGGTCGCCGTCGCCGTCGCCTCGGGCAGCGTCGATTTCGGCGTCTCCGGCCTCTCCGCGGCGTTCTATACCTTGGCCGGCAAAGGCCAGCTGCGCATGATCGCCGCCTCGGGCTATGAGCAGCCGGGCTTTTACAACATCGTCCTGCTCGGCTCGCTCAAAGCCTATAATGCCGGGCTCAAATCGCCCAAGGACCTGCCGGGCCACTCCGTCGCCGTCACCCAGCTCGGCACCAGCCTGCAGCTGAATTTCGCGCGCATCGCCCAGAAATTCGGCGTCGATCTCAAATCCGTCGAGATCAAGCCGCTGCAATCCAATTCGAACGTCGTCTCGGCGCTGACCGGCGGCACGGTCGATGCCGCGATCATCCCGGCGACACCGGCGCTAAAGCTGATCCAGAAGGACGAGGTCAAGGTGCTGTCCTGGGTCGGAGACGACGTGCCGGGCAACACCGGAAGCGCCGCCTATACCGGCACCAAGACCGCCAATGAGCGCGGCGATCTGGTGAAGCGCTTCCTCATCGCCTATCGCAAGGGCATGAAGGATTTCCACGACGCCTTCACCGACGCGAACGGCAAGCGCAAGGACGGGCCGACCGCCCCGGCGATGCTCGAACTGTTGTCGAAATTCACCGGCCTCCCGGCCGCGACGATCGACAAGACCACGCCCTATGTCGACGCCCAGGGGCGCATCGACATGAAGGACATCGCCAGCCAGATCGCCTGGTATGAGTCGCAAGGGCAGATCCGCGGCGAGGTGAAGGCCGAAGAGCTGGTCGATAAGCGCTACGCCATTCCTCTGCCCGGCAGCAAATAGGCGCCGCGATCCCGTTCAGCGTTTGGCCGCGCGCGTCAGGCGATCGTTGATCGCGCGGCCGAGCCCTCGATCGGGGATCGGCATCACGGCGATCGCCGCGAAGGGGGCGCGGTCGAGTGCGCGCAGCATGGCGAAGAGGTTGGCAGCCGCCTCCTCGAGATCGCCGCTGGCGCTGAGATTGAGCGTCTCGAGCGCGCCTTGCGGCACCTCGCCGCCGAAGGCCAGAAGCGCCTCGCCCGGGCGCGGTGCCCGCGCGTCGAGGCGCAAGGGCAGGGTGGGGGCGTAATGGCTCTCGAGCATGCCGGGCGAGCGCGGCGCCTCGCCTGCGCCCGCCGCGAGCGCGATCTTGCCGATCGTCCGCTCGAGCGCTTCGAGCGGCACCCCGCCCGGGCGTAAGAGGATCGGGTTGGGGGTGGTGAGGTCGAGCACGGTCGATTCGATCCCGACCTTGCACGGGCCGCCATCGAGCACGGCGGCGATCCGTCCGTCCAATTCGCTCAGCACATGCGCGGCGGTGGTGGGGCTAACGCGGCCCGAGCGATTCGCCGAGGGCGCGGCGATCGGAACTTGCGCGACTCGCAAAAGCTCTTGCGCCAAGGGGTGCGCCGGCACGCGCAGCGCCAGCGTATCAAGGCCCGCGCTCGCCAGCAGCGAGACGGCGCAGGACGGCGCGCGCTTCAAGACGAGGCTCAGCGGTCCCGGCCAGAAGAGCTGCATCAACTGCGCCGCGCGGGCATCGACGCGCGCCAAACGCTCGGCCTGATCCGAATTTAAAATATGTATAATCAAAGGGTTGAAGCGCGGTCTTCCCTTCGCACTGAAGATCGCCGCCACGGCGTCCTCGTTGGTCGCGTCGCCGCCCAAGCCATAGACGGTCTCGGTCGGGAACGCGACCAGCTCGCCGCGGCGCAGGAGCGCGGCGGCGCGATCGATCTCTGCGGCACTCAAACGACTCGTCACGAGGCTCGCCTCGATGTTGCACTGCGAGATATAGTCTTGCTTTGCGGCCGGAGGCAAACATGGCGGCAACAATCATCACCATCGCGCAACAAAAGGGCGGCGCCGGCAAGACCACGCTCGCGATCCATCTGGCGCTCACCTTCGCGAGTTGGGGCCGCCGCGTCGCGATCCTCGACATCGATCCGCAAGCGAGCGTTGCCAGCTGGTTCCGCCTGCGCAGCGCGCATCCCGGGAACGCGCCGGCGATCGATGCGGTTGCGCTTGCCGGCTGGCGCGTTGCCGCCGAGGCTGAGCGTCAGGCGCGCGCGCACGACATCGTGCTGATCGACAGCCCGCCCCATGCCGAGACCGAGGCGCGCCTTGCGGTACGCGCCGCCCGCCTCGTCCTCGTCCCGGTGCAGCCCTCGCCGATGGATTTCTGGGCGACCAAGCCCACCCTCGATCTCGCGCGGGCGGAGAAGGTGCCAGCCCTCCTGGTGCTGAACCGCGTTCCGGCGCGTTCGAGCCTCACCGGCGCGATGCTCGAAGCCTTCCGCTCGCTCGATGTGCCGCTGGCGGCGGCGCAGATCGGCAACCGGGTCGCGCTCGCCGCCTCGCTCAACGAAGGGCAAGGCATTCTCGACTATGATCGCGCGAGCCTTGCCGCGGCCGAGATCGCGGCGCTTGCCGCGGAGGCACTCGCTTTTGCCGGCGACCGCGGGCCGCGCCCGCAGTCACTGCCGCCCGCGGGCGAGGAAGCCGGGATTGCGGAAGAGCGGCTTGTTGTATCTTAGCGGCGCGCCGTCGAGCGTCGTGACGCTTCCGCCCGCCGCTTCGAGGATCGCCTGGCCGGCGGCGGTATCCCATTCCATCGTCGTGCCGAAGCGCGGATAGAGATCGGCCGATCCTTCCGCGACGAGGCAGAATTTGATCGCGCTGCCGGCGATGCGCCGCGTGACGCCGGAATAATCGGCGAGAAAAGCGTCGAGCCGGGCGCTGTTCTGGTGCGAGCGGCTATGGGCGACGACGAGACCGCCGGCCGGCGCGCGCCGCGCCGCGATCGGCACCGGCGCAGCGTCGCCCGCTTGCCGCGTAGCGCTGCCGGGGCCGGCGGCGGCGTAGGTGACATTGGCGACCGGCGCGTGGATCACGCCGAGCACCGGGCGGCCGCCCTCGATGAGGCCGATATTGACCGAGAATTCGTCGTTCTTGGCGATGAACTCCTTGGTCCCGTCGAGCGGATCGATCAGCCAGAAGCGCGGCCCGGATTGGGGCAGGTTGCCCGCCGCGGCGAGCTCTTCGGCGATCGCGGGAATGCCCGGCGCCGCCGCGCGGAGCGCCTCGATGATGATGCGCTCGGCGCGCTCATCCGCCTCGGTCACAGGCGAGAGATCCTCCTTGCGCCGCACATCGAAGGGCGCGGCGTAGATTTCGAGAATCGCCGTGCTTGCCGCGCGGGCGGCGCGGTGCGCCGCATCGAGCAGAGCGCGCAGATCGGGTTCCATCCTGCTAGGATAGGCCAAAGGAGAGAGCAAGGCGATGTGCGGGCGCTATCTGCTGAAATCGGCGGAATCCGAATTGCGCCCGATCTTCGGCTTCATCGAGCATCCCAATCTCGCGCCGCGCTACAACATCGCGCCGACGCAAGCAGCGCCGGTGGTGCGCCAGCGCCGCGCGCCCAAGGGCGAGCGCACGATCCAGGCGCTGCGCTGGGGCCTCGTTCCGCCCTGGGCCGATGATGTGAAATCGGGCGCGCCGCTCATCAATGCGCGCGCCGAGAGCCTTTTGGAGAAGCGCGCCTTCGCCGCGGCGTTTCGGCGGCGGCGCTGCCTCGTGCCGGCCGACGGCTACTATCAATGGCGCGAGGGCGACCGCTCCAAGCAGCCCTGGCTGATCGAGCGCGGCGACGAAGCGCCCTTTGCCTTCGCCGGGATTTGGGACCGTTGGGGCCCGCGCCAGGACCCTCAAGCGGCGATCGACAGCTTCACCATCATCACGACCGATGCCAATGACTTCCTGCGCCCGTTCCATCACCGCATGCCGGTGGTGCTGGCTCCGGAAGCCTATGAGCGTTGGCTCGATCCCGACGAGGAGGCCGAGAAGCTGATGCCGCTCCTCGCGCCCGCGCCCAACGCGGTGCTGCGCGCCGTGCCCTTGGGCCGCGCGGTCAATGCGGCACGCGCCGAGGGCGCGGAGCTCGTGACGCCGGAAGGCGCAGCGCTCTCGTGGCAGGGCGGCGCGGCTGCCGGTGCGGCGGCGCTTGAGAGCTAGAGGCGGCCTGCGACCTTCTCGATGATCTGGCGCGGCTCGGCGGGCGCGGCATCGCCGGTCCAGACGACATATTGATCGGGCCGCACCAGCATCAGCCGCGCGCCATAGGCCTCGCGGCCGGCGGCGTAGGTATCGCGCACGATCTTCAGCGGCACGCGCGCGGCATTCGCCGCTTCTTCGATCGGACGGATTGCCGCCTCGTCGGCGCCGAAGGCGAGGAGCGTGTACCACGGCCCCAGCTCCTCGAAGACGTTGCGGCCCGAGGAGAGCAGCTGCGGCGGCAAATGATGCCCCGCCTTGGCGGCGTAGGTGTGAATGCCGCGCGCGCGGTTGACGCCGCCGGGCGGGCCGATCACCACACCCGAGCCTTCGTAATTGGGCTCGTATTCGTGGAGCGACGCGCTGGTGCGTGCCTTGCGCTCGCCCCAAGCCGCTTCGAAAGCGGCGCGGTCGCGCTGGGGGCTGTAGCGCTCGAGAAATTGCCGGTCGGTCTCGATGCGGTCGGCGATGAAATAGCGGCCGGTCTCCTCGAAGACCGGACAGCGCTCGTCGCTGTAGGAGTGGAGCAGAGCCTCGCCGCCCCAGCCCTGAAGCCGCGCCGCCAGCTTCCAGCCGAGGTTGGTTGCGTCCTCGAGCCCGCTGTTCAAGCCGAAACCGCCATAGGGCGGGTGGCTGTGCGCGGCATCGCCGGTGATGAAGACGCGGCCGACGCGATATTTCTCGGCAACCGCAACGCGCAGATCCCAGAAGCCGACATGATCGAAGTCGCAGGCGAAGGAAAATCCCGCCGCCTCCTGGATAAGGGCTTTGAAGTCGTAATTCTCGGTGGTGGTGCCCAGCGGCACGGGCGCGTGGAAGAAGAAGCTCTCGCCGACATCGACCCGGCCGAAGAACTGCCAATAGCCTTTACGCTCGGGATGGAGCGCGTTGTAGGTCGCGCGCTCGGGAAAGCGCTTCAACCCTTCATGCAGCTCGCGCGAGCGGAACACGGCGAGCACCATCATTTGATCGAAATTCGCGCCCCCTTGCGCGATGCCGATCTGCTCGCGCACGATCGAGCGTGCGCCATCGCAGCCGACAGCGTACTCCGCCTCGAGCGTCTCGCGGCCGCCGTTCGGCTCGGCGATGGTGACGCGCACGCTCTTCTCGTCCTGCTCGATGCGCTCGGCGATCCAGCCGAAGCGCGCCTCGACCGAAGGGATCTCCGCCATGCGCCGGCGCAGCACTTTCTCCATCAGATATTGCGGCAGGCGCTCGACATCCTCGAAATAATAGGGGCGGATGATCTCGCGCTGCGGCGGCGCGTACCAGTACTCGCTCATGAGATTGCCATAGGCGACGATGCCGCTGATCGGATAGCCTTTGGGCATGATGCGCTCGGCGCGCAACGCGTCGGCGATGCCCCAATAATAGAAATGCTCGAGCGTGCGCGGCGCCAGATTCTGGCCCTTGGGGATGCGGTGCATCTCGGTGCGCCGCTCGATGAGCGCGCAGGAAATGCCGCGCAGACCGAGCTCGACGGCGAGCGCCACGCCCACCGGCCCGCCGCCGACGATGATGACCTGAAAGCGTTTCGCCATTGCTGCCTTACCCTCCGCACCCGCGCTCGCTCGTCAAAGCGCCATCCTAGCAATCGCCGCGGCGTTTCCGAAATGCGGCGAAATCAATGCCCGGCTGCGCGCGGCGCTACGCTGTTGCGCCGCGCGCCGTCCTGGCCGATCATGGCGGCAAGAAAACATATCCGGGGAGGCAAGGCCATGCGGCTCGCAGTGGGATTGTCGTTGATCGCAGCGGCGGCGCTCGGCGCGGTTCCGGCCGAGGCGGAGAAATCGGCCGACACGCTGCGGCTTGCCGCGGCGCAGCCGGTCCAGACCGTGAGCTATTATTTCGATCCTTCGCCCGATACGGTGTTCGAATCCGAGGCGGTCTACGACGATCTCATCTCCTATGACGTGAAGCACGCGAAGTTCGAGCCGCTCCTCGCCAAAGCCTGGAAGCGGATCGATCCGACGACGCTCGAATTCCAACTGCGCGACGACGTGACTTGGCAGGACGGCAAGCCTTTCACCGCCGCCGACGTGGTCTCGACCTTGGAGTGGCTCAGCGATCCCAAGACGGTGCTGCGCTTCAAGCAGAACTGGTCGTGGATCGCCAAGGTCGAGCAGCTCGGTTCCGACCGCGTGCGCATCACCGCCAAGACGCCCACCCCCTATGATCTCATGCGCTTTGCCTATGTCACGGCGATCTTGCCGCAGCATCAGCCGGGCACGCCGCAGGAGAAGGGTTATCACCCGATCGGGACGGGGCCTTATCGCGCGGTGCAGGTGGACGATGCCAAGGGCATCGTGTTGGAGCGCAATCCTGCTTATAAGCACGGCAATCCGGCGAAGCCCGGCGGCGCCATCGGCCGCATCACCATCCAGCCGATTCTCGACGAGGGCACGCGCATCGCGCAGCTCCTCGCCGGCAATCTCGACATGATCCAGGTCGCCTATGCCCAGGCCGAGGGGCTGGCGCGCGATCCGCGCTTTGCGCTCTCGGTGGTGCAGGGCGGCTCCTTTATGTACGCGGCTTTCGATGCCGCCGGGCGCAGCGGCGCCAAGCCCGTCACCGATGCGCGGGTGCGCCGCGCGCTGGTGATGGCGATCGACAAGCCCGCGCTGCTGCGGCTTCTCGCAGGCGATGCCAAGATCGAGGCGCCCGGCGCGATGTGCTGGAAGGCGCAGGTCGGCTGCGATTATTCAGCGCCGCTCCCCAAGCATGACCTCGCGGCGGCAAAGAAGCTCCTCGCCGAGGCCGGCTATCCGCAAGGCTTCGATATCGAGATCACCACCTTCATCGGCACGCCGCGCGACATCGCCGTCGCGGTGGCGGGGCAATGGGAAAAGCTCGGCGTCCACGCCAAGGTCGACGCGCTGCCCTTGATCGCCTATCGCAAGAAGCAGGCGGCGGGAAAAATCCAAGTGATGGTCGCGGCATGGCCCGCCGGCAATATTCCCGATGTCGCCGGCACGGTCGATGCGTTCTTCGGGCCGGGGCCCGCGGATTATTCCGGCGACAAGACCTTGCATCAGCTCGCGGCCGAGAGCGACGCCGAGATGGATCCCGTGGCGCGCCAGGCGATTGGGCGCAAAATGTTCGACCGCGCGACGGAGCAGGTCTATTTCGTGCCGCTCGTGCCCTATCCGACCGTGCTCGTCCACACCAAGGATGTGGCGGTCGCGCAATCGAGCCGCTTCACGCCCTTGGGCTTCGAGGTGAGCGACCTCAGCTGGAAGTGAGGGCCAATCAGCTTCCTTTGCGCGCCGCAGCGATCTCCTTGCGCAGCGTGTCGGGATCGACCGCGCCGGGGATCAGCGTGTCGCCGACGATGATGCCGGGCGTCCCTTGAATGTGCAGCGCCTCGGCGAGGGCGAAATTGTCCTTGATGATGCGGGCGATCGCGGGCGAGTCCATTTCGGCTTTGAGCGTCTTGAGATCGAGTCCGACCGAGGCCGCGACCTTCAGCACCGTCTCGTCGGTGATGTTGCCCTTCTGCGCCATCATCGCGCGGTGGAACGCCGGATATTTTCCCTGGCTGCGCGAGGCGAGGGCGGCGCGCGCGGCATAGATCGAGGCCTCGCCGAGGATCGGGAACTCCTTGTAGACGATGCGTAGCCGCTTGTCCTCGAGCAGCAGCGCATCGAGCGTGGGCTCGATCTCCTTGCAATAAGGGCAGCGGTAATCGAAGAACTCGACAATCGTGGCGTCGCCCTTGGGGTCGCCCTGCACCAGGTCGTCGGGGTCGGCGACGAGCTCCTGGCGGCGGACGGCGATTTGCCGGCGCGCCTCCGCCGCGACTTCGCGGTCGCTCTTCTCCTGCGCCGCCTTCAGCGCATCGAGCACCGCCTCGGGATGGGCGAGGAGGTAATCATGGATCGCCTGGTCGATTGCGGATTTCTGCGCCGGCGAGAAGGTATCGCCGGCGCGCGATAAGGCAGGTGCCGTCATCGCTGCGACAAGGGCGAGAGCGCAAGCGAGGGCGCAGCGCCGAATTTGGTCGAGCTTCATCGCGCGGCGATCTTTCCTTCGCTTACTGGCTTTGATCCTGCTGGCGCTTGGCGTCCTGACCCAGATCCTGTGCGCGCTGCCGCTGCGCGCCGGGCGGCAGCAGCTTTTGCGCGCGCTGCGCCTGGTGGCCCGCCTCCCGGTAATTGCCTTCGGCCATGTTCTGCTCGGCAAGCGCCAGCGAGGCCATGCCCTCATTGCCGGCGCGGCCATAGGCGATGGCGAGGAAGCGCCAGGCCTGGCCATTGTCGCTCTCGGCATTGAGCGCGACATTGAGCTCGTCCCGCACGCGCTGGAGGTATTTCGGATCGTTGGTCTCGAGCTGCACCTGCGCCAGCTCGATGTTGAAGAGCGGCTGGTCGGGCACGAGTTGCACCGCGCGCTGATAGGGCGCGACGGCCTCGGCGACGCGGCCGTTCTCGAACAGCATTTGGCCCTTGAGCTCGTGGTAATAGGGGTTGCTCGGAAAATCCTTGATGAGCCCATCGATCAGGGGCAGGGCGTGGCCGAGATCGGGGATGCGGTAATAGGCGATGGCGCGGGCATAGCGCGCCTGGGGCGAGGTATCGTCGGCCTGGTAGTGCTGTAGCACCGTCTGCGGGTCCGAGAGGAACGCGTCGAGCTTCGCCTTCATCAAATTGTTGGCGGCGATCCAGTCCGGCGGGTCCTTGGCGTTCGACCACGGCGAATGCTCGACATGCTCGCGCACATAATTGACGCGCTCTTCGGTCAGCGGATGGTTCTGCAGATAGGGGTCCTGATGCTGGGCGGTGAGGAACTCCTCCTGCTGTAGAATCTGGAAGAACTCCAGCAGGCCGCGCGCCGATTGATGCGTGCGGTCGAGGAAGCGCAAAGCCGCCTGGTCGGCCGAGGCTTCGATCGTGATCGAGTTCTGCAGGAAGGCGCGCTGGCCGACGCTCTCGCCCGCGATAATGGCACCGGCGCCGCCATTGCCATGCGCGGTGACCGCCGCCGCGCCGCCCAGCACCATGCCGATGATGCTCTCGATCATCGCGTTCTTCATCATCTGGGTGGAGCGCACCAGATGGCCGCCGGCGATATGGCCGGTTTCGTGGGCCATGATCCCGACCAGCTGGTTGGGCGATTGGGCGCGCAGGATCGTGCCCGTATTCATGAAAAGATTCTGTCCGCCGGCGACGAAGGAGTTGAGCGTTGGGTCGTTGACGATATAGATATGGATCGCCTGGGGATCGAGCCCGGCCGCTTTGAACACCGGCGTCGCGAAGGTCCGGAGCGTCGTCTCGATCTCCGCGTCGCGCAGCAGCCTTATCGGCTCTTGCGCGCGCGCGTGCTGCGCCAGCACCAGGCCTCCCGCCAATATCAAGCATACCGTTCGAATGAGCCCGCGCATCGTCCTCCGATCCCAGTCCTCCGGTCCCAGCATTGGCCTGTCGGCCTTGCGGCGTCAACTCGCCCATGGGTCTATGCCGCAATGACGCTCAAATTGTCGCGGCGCGGCCAGGTCCCGGCCTTTACCGCCCTGGATGTGCTGCGCGAGGCCAATCGCCGCGCCGCCGCGGGCGAGGATATCATCCATCTGGAGCTCGGCCAGCCTTCGACTCCGGCGCCCAAGCCCGTGCTCGAGGCGGCGCGCCAGGCCCTCGGCCGCGAGACCCTCGGCTATACGGATGCGTGTGGCCTGCCCGCTTTGCGCGAGGCGATTGCGGCGCATTACCGCGCCGCCTATGGGGTCGTCGTCGATCCCGCCCGGATCGTCGTGACAACGGGCTCCTCGGCGGGTTTCATCCTCGCCTTCCTCGCCGCCTTCGACCCCGGCGACCGGATCGCGCTGGTCTCGCCGACCTATCCCGCCTACCGCAATATCCTCCAGGCGCTCGACCTCGTCCCGGTCGAGCTCGCCGCCGAGCCGCAAAGCGGCTATCGCGCAACGAGCGCGTTGCTGCGCGAGATCGAGGGCCAGGTGGAAGGGCTGATCCTCGCCAGCCCCGCCAACCCGACCGGGGCGATGATCGGCGCCGCTGAGCTTGCGAACCTCGTGCGCGGCTGCGCCCGGGCGGGCATCCGCCTCATCTCCGACGAGATCTATCACGGCATCGTCTATGGCGAGCATGCCGCGAGCGCGGCCGGAGATGCCCATGCCTTCATCGTCAACAGCTTCTCCAAATACTATTCGATGACCGGCTGGCGCATCGGCTGGATGATCGCGCCGCCCGATCTCGTGCGCGCGATCGAGTGCCTGGCGCAGAATATGTTCATCTCGCCGCCGGCGCTGTCGCAGCACGCGGCGCTGGCCGCGTTTTCCTGCCGCGCCGAGCTCGATGCCAATGTCGCGCGCTATGCCGAGAACCGCGCCCTGCTGCTCGAGGAATTGCCCAAGGCTGGCTTTCGCGATTTCGCGCCGGCCGATGGCGCCTTCTATCTCTATGCCGGCATCGCCAATCTCAGCAACGACAGCGAGGAATTCTGCCGCCGCATGCTGAAGGAGATCGGCATCGGCGCAACGCCCGGAACGGATTTCGATCCCGAGCGCGGCCGCGGCATGGTCCGGCTGTGCTTTGCCGGCGCGACCGCGGAGATCGCCGAGGCGGCACGGCGATTGAAGAATTGGAAGCGGTCGCCGGGTTGAATCGCTTCCTTTTGTCTTCGCCTGCGGGCTTGACGCGCGGGTCCATGGGTTGCCGGGTCAAGCCCGGCAACGACGATAAGTAACGATAGGCAGAGTCAGCCGATTGGACCTCGCTCTCGTTCAGGCCTGCTGCGCAGGCCGCCGCGCTCGTGCCTCCTATGGCTCGACCTTGATTTCTCCCTTCATCGTCGGATGGAAGCGGCAGTAATAGTAGATCGTGCCTGCCGTTTTCAGCACAAGCTTCACCGTGCCGCCGACTTTGATCGGTAGATCGAAGCTCTTGTCGCGCGCTGTCGCGGTATGGACGACGAAATCCTTGTTGGTCCACTCGATGGTATCGCCG
>DATNGG010000181.1:0-52971 GCA_035605975.1 Allostellaceae bacterium
GGCGTCGTCAGCGCCAAGGAGGCGCTCGATTGGGGCTTCAGCGGCCCGATGCTGCGCGGCTCGGGCGTTCCCTGGGATTTGCGCAAAGCGCAGCCCTATGACGGCTACGAGCAGATGGATTTCGATATTCCCATCGGCAAGAACGGCGATTGCTGGGACCGCTATCTCATTCGCATGGAGGAGATGCGTCAATCCTTGCGGATCATGAAGCAGGCGCTCGATCGCATGCCGTCCGGCCCGGTTCGGGTGGACGACCGCAAAGTGATGCCGCCGCCGCGGCACGAGATGAAATCCTCGATGGAAGCGCTGATCCATCACTTCAAGCTCTACACCGAGGGTTATCACGTGCCGGCGGGCGAAACTTATACCGCTGTCGAAGCCCCGAAAGGCGAGTTCGGCGTCTATCTCGTCGCCGATGGCGGCAACCGGCCGTATCGTTGCAAGATTCGCGCGCCGGGCTTTCCCTTCCTGCAGGGCCTCGATTTCATGTCGCGCGGCCACATGCTGGCCGACGTGGTCGCGATCATCGGCTCGATGGACATCGTCTTCGGCGAGATCGATCGATGAGCGCGCAAAGCGAGGCGATGGCTTTCGAGCAGCCGGCGAGCTTTTCCTTCACGCCGGAGAATCTCGAGAAGGCGAAGGCTTACATCGCCAAATATCCGCCCGGACGCCAGGCCAGCGCGGTGCTGTGGCTGCTTTATCTCGCGCAAGACCAGCACGACAATTGGGTGCCGCGCGCCGCGATGGACCATATCGCCGACCTGCTGAGCATGCCGCGCATCCGTGTCTACGAGGTCGCGAGCTTCTACACGATGTTCAACCTGAAGCCGGTCGGCCGCTATTTCCTGCAGATCTGCACGACGACGCCGTGCTGGCTCCGCGGGTCGGATGCGATCGTCGCGACCTGCAAGAAAAAGCTCGGCATCGGCATCGGCGAGACCACGCCGGACAAGAAATTCACCCTGTTCGAGGTCGAGTGCCTCGGCGCTTGCGTCAACGCGCCGATCATTCAGGTGAACAACGGCGATTTCTACGAGGATCTCGATCCGCAATCGACCGAGAAGCTGATCGATGCGCTGGCGCGCGGCGAGAAACCGCCCGAGGGATCGGCGACGGGACGGCAGGGTTCGGCGCCCGCGGGCGGCCCGAAGACGCTCTTGGAGACGAAGTGATGCTCGCCGACCGCGATCGCATCTTCACCAACCTCTATGGCCAGCACGATCCTCATCTTGCCGGCGCGCGCGCGCGCGGCGATTGGGACGGGACCAAGGAGCTGATCCTCAAGGGCCGTGACTGGATCGTCAACGAGGTGAAGGCCTCAGGGCTCCGCGGCCGCGGCGGCGCGGGATTTCCGACCGGCCTCAAATGGTCTTTCATGCCGAAGACCAGCGACCGGCCGCGCTATCTCGTCGTCAATGCCGATGAGAGCGAGCCGGGCACCTGCAAGGACCGCGACATCATCCGCAACGATCCGCACAAGCTGGTCGAGGGCTGCCTGCTGGCGAGCGCCGGCATGGGCGCGACCGCGTGCTACATCTATATCCGCGGCGAGTTTCATACCGAATCGCTCGTCTTGCAGAAGGCGATCGAGGAAGCCTACGCCGCCGGCCTCGTCGGCAAGAATGCCTGCGGCTCGGGCTACGATCTCGAGCTTTATCTCCATCGTGGCGCGGGCGCTTATATCTGCGGCGAGGAAATGGCGCTGCTCGAATCCCTCGAAGGCAGGAAGGGCCAGCCGCGGCTGAAGCCGCCCTTTCCCGCTGGGGTCGGGCTTTATGGCTGTCCGACGACGGTCAACAATGTCGAGAGCATCGCCGTGGTGCCGACCATTCTGCGGCGCGGCGCGTCCTGGTTCTCCGCCATCGGTCGGCCAAAGAACGAGGGCACCAAGGTCTTCTGCATTTCGGGCCATGTGGAAAAGCCCTGCAATGTCGAAGAGGCGATGGGCATTCCCTTGAAAGAGCTGATCGAGCGCCATGCCGGCGGCGTGCGCGGCGGTTGGGACAATCTCTTGGCGATCATCCCCGGCGGCGCCTCGGTTCCGGTCATCCCGAAATCGATCTGCGACACGGTGCTGATGGATTTCGACGCGCTGCGCGAAGTGAAAAGCGGCCTCGGCACGGCCGCGGTGATCGTGATGGACAAATCGACCGACATCGTGAAGGCGATCTCGCGGCTCTCGAAATTCTACATGCATGAAAGCTGCGGCCAGTGCACGCCCTGCCGCGAAGGCACGGGCTGGCTGTGGCGCGTGATGGAGCGCATGGTCAAGGGTAATGCGACGGTCGAGGAGATCGACATGCTGCTCGACGTCACCTACGAGATCGAGGGTCATACGATCTGCGCCTTGGGCGATGCCGCGGCGTGGCCGGTTCAGGGGTTGATCCGGCACTTCCGGCCCGAGATGGAGCGTCGTATCGCGCAATACCGCAAGGACGCGGCCGCGCGCGCGGCCTGAGGATCGGGATCGATGCCGAAGCTCACCATCAACGGGATCGAGGTCGAAGTACCCGCTGGATCGACCGTGCTTCAGGCGTGCCAGCTTCTCGGCATCGAAGTGCCGCATTTCTGCTATCACGAGCGCTTGGCGATTGCGGGCAATTGCCGCATGTGCCTTGTCGAGCAGGAGAAGGCGCCGAAGCCGATCGCGTCCTGTGCCCAGCCGGTCGCCGATGGCATGGTTATCCACACGGAAAGCGAGAAGGCGAAAAAAGCCCGCCACGGCGTGATGGAGTTCCTGCTCATCAATCACCCGCTCGATTGTCCGATCTGCGATCAGGGCGGCGAGTGCGATTTGCAGGATCAAGCCATGGCCTATGGCTTCGATCGCGGCCGCTATCAGGAGAATAAGCGCGCGGTCAAGGACAAGGATTTCGGCCCGCTGGTCGCGACCAGCATGAATCGCTGCATCCATTGCACCCGCTGCATCCGCTTCATCGGCGATGTCGCGGGCGTCGCTGATCTCGGCGGCATCGGCCGCGGCGAGCATATGGAGATCGACACCTTCGTCGGCAAGGCGCTGGAATCGGAGCTCTCCGGCAACATTATCGATCTGTGCCCGGTCGGCGCCCTGACCTCCAAACCTTATTCCTTCGTCGCGCGGCCCTGGGAACTGCGCAAGACGGAATCGGTCGACGTGCTCGATGCCGTCGGCTCGAACATTCGGGTCGATTCCCGCGGCCCCGCCGTGCTGCGCGTCCTGCCGCGCCTCAACGAGGACGTCAACGAGGAGTGGATTTCCGACAAGACGCGCTTCGCCATCGACGGGCTCGGCAAGCGCCGGCTCGACCGGCCGTATATCCGCCGCGCCGGCAAGCTCGTCGAGGCGACCTGGCCCGAGGCCTTTGCCGCCATCGCCGATCGCCTCACGGGCGTTGCCGGCGACCGCTGCGCCGCGATTGCCGGCGACCTTGCCGATGCCGAGGCGATGATGGCGCTCAAGGATTTGATGACCGCGCTCTCCTCGCCGCATCTCGATTGCCGCCAGGACGGCGCCAAGCTCGACGCATCGTGCCGCGCCGCTTATCTCTTCAACACGACGATCGCCGGGATCGACAAAGCGGATGCCTGCGTTCTCGTCGGCACCGATCCGCGCTCCGAAGCGGCGATCATCAATGCGCGGCTGCGAAAGCGCTGGCTCCAGGGCGGATTCCGCATCGGCGCCATCGGTCCGGCGCTCGATTTGACCTATCCGGCAACGCTTCTCGCGATCGGGCCGCAGGGCCTTGTCGAGCGCGCGCGCGAATTCCTCGGCGATGCCAAGCAGCCGATGCTCGTCCTGGGGCAGGGGGCTTTGCGGCGCAAGGATGGCGGGGCGATCCTCGGCCTCGCGCGCGAGCTCGCGGAAAGCGCCAAGATGGTGCGCGAGGATTGGAACGGCTTCAACGTGCTGCATCTCGCGTCGGCGCGCGTCGGCGGTCTCGATCTCGGCTTTGTTCCAGGCGCAAGCGGGCGCGACGTCGCCGGCATTCTCGCCGGCTGCGCCAGCGGCGAGATCGAGTTCCTCTATCTCCTCGGCGCCGACGAGATCGACACGGCGCGGCTTGGGAATGCTTTCGTTGTCTATCAGGGGCACCATGGCGACCGCGGCGCCGCGCGCGCCGATGTGGTGCTTCCGGGAGCCGCTTACACCGAGAAGGACGCGACCTACGTCAACACCGAGGGCCGGGTCCAGCTCGCGCGCCGCGCCGTCTTCCCGCCGGGCGATGCGCGCGAGGATTGGGCGATCCTGCGCGCGCTGTCGGGCGTTCTCGGCAAGACCTTGCCTTATGATTCGCTCGGCGCGCTGCGCGCGCGCATGGCGGCGTCTTATCCGAGCTTCGCCGTGCCCGAGGTTGCGCCGCGCGCCGCCTGGGGCGCGTTCGGCGCGCGCGGTGCGGTCGATGCGCAGCCCTTCGTCTATCCGGTCGCGGATTTCTATCGCACCGACGTTATCAGCCGGGCCTCGCCGACCATGGCGGATTGCGCCGCGGTCAGGGCCGAAATTGCGGCCGGGAAGACGGGCACGCATGGTTGATGCCTGGCGAAGCTATGGCTGGCCGACGGCGCTGCTGATCGGCGAGATCCTGGCGATCATCGTGCCGCTCCTCTTGGCTGTTGCCTATCTCACCTATGCCGAGCGCAAGGTGCTGGCGGCGGCGCAGCTGCGCAAAGGACCCAATGTCGTCGGGCCTTTTGGCCTTCTTCAGCCGATCGCCGACGGGCTAAAGCTGCTGATGAAGGAGACGGTCATCCCGACCGGCGCCAATCGGGGCGTTTTCATCGCGGCGCCCATACTGACCTTCGTTTTGAGCCTCATCGCCTGGGCCGTCATCCCCTTCGATCAAGGGGTGGTGATCGCCAACATCAATGTCGGGATTCTCTATCTCTTCGCGATCAGCTCTTTGGGCGTCTACGGCATCATCATGGCCGGCTGGTCGTCCAATTCGAAATATGCGTTTCTCGGCGCGCTGCGCGCCGCGGCGCAAATGGTCTCCTACGAGGTCTCGATCGGCTTCGTCATGGTCAGCGTGCTGCTCTGCGTCGGCTCGCTCAACCTCTCGGCGATCGTCGAGGCGCAGAAGACCGTCTGGTTCTGCATTCCGCTCTTCCCGATGTTCGTCGTCTTCTTCATTTCGGCGCTGGCCGAGACCAACCGGTCGCCCTTCGATCTCGTCGAGGGCGAATCGGAGCTGGTCGCCGGGTTCTTCGTCGAATATTCCTCGATGAGCTTCGCGCTCTTCTATCTCGGCGAATACGCGAACATGATCCTGATGAGCGCGATGACGAGCGTGTTGTTCCTCGGCGGCTGGCTCGCGCCGTTCGGCTGGCAGCCCTTCACCGGCGTTCTCGGCCATCTCTGGTCGGTGCTGTGGTTCGTGGCCAAGATCGCCTTCGTGCTCTTCTGTTTTCTCTGGGTCCGCGCAACCATGCCGCGCTTCCGCTACGATCAGCTTATGCGCCTGGGGTGGAAGGTGTTCCTGCCTTTGTCCCTGTTCTGGTTGGTGGCGACGGCGGGCGTGCTGGTCGGTTTCGGCTGGCTGCCGGGAAGAGGATAGCAAGATGCCGATCATGGATCGCGGCGCGCGCAGCCTGCTCCTCGCGGAGCTCGCTTCCGCCTTGTGGCTGACCTTGAAATACATGTTCAAACCGCCGGTGACGGTGAATTATCCGTTCGAGAAAGGGCCGCTCAGCCCGCGCTTTCGCGGCGAACATGCCTTGCGGCGCTATCCCAACGGCGAAGAGCGCTGCATCGCCTGCAAGCTGTGCGAGGCCGTCTGTCCGGCGCTGGCCATCACGATCGAGGCCGAGGCACGCGAAGACGGCAGCCGCCGCACCACGCGCTACGATATCGACATGACGAAGTGCATCTATTGCGGCCTCTGCCAGGAAGCCTGCCCGGTCGATGCGATCGTCGAGGGGCCCAATTTCGAGTTCGCGGCCGAGACGCGCGAGGAGCTGTTCTACAACAAGGACAAGCTCCTCTCGAATGGCGACCGGTGGGAGGCGGAGATCGCGAAGAATATCGCGCTCGACGCGCCGTATCGCTGATGGACGTCGCGGCGCTCATCCAGGCGATCTGCTTCTACGCCTTCGCGGGCGTGGCGGTCGCATCGGGCGTGATGGTGATCTCGGCCCGCAACCCGGTCCATTCGGTGCTGTTCCTGATCCTCGCCTTCTTCAACGCTGCCGGCCTGTTCGTCCTGCTGGGGGCGGAATTCCTGGCGATGATCCTCGTCATCGTCTATGTCGGTGCGGTGGCGGTGCTGTTCCTCTTCGTCGTCATGATGCTCGACATCAATTTCGTCGAGCTGCGGCAGGGTTTTCTGCAATACCTGCCGGTCGGGGCGCTGATCGGGCTCATCCTGCTCGTGGAACTGGTGCTGATCTTCGGCGCCTGGACGGTGGCGCCCGAGGCCTCGAGCGTCGCCGCGGCGCCGATGCCGGCGCTCGCCGCCGCAACCAACACCGCGGCGCTCGGGGCCCTGCTCTACACACGTTATGTCTACGCCTTCCAGGCGGCAGGGCTGATTCTTCTCGTTGCCATGATCGGCGCCATCGTCTTGACGTTGCGCGCGCGCCAAGGCGTGCGGCGGCAAAAGATCGCCACCCAGGTCGGGCGCCCGCGCGCTCAGGCGATCGAGGTCGTCAAGGTGCGGCCGCGCCAAGGGGTTTGAGGCGATGCTCGAAATCGGTCTTGCACATTATCTCACCGTCGCCGCGATCCTCTTCACGCTCGGGATTTTCGGCATTTTCCTCAACCGCAAGAACGTCATCGTCATCCTGATGTCGATCGAGCTCATGCTTCTGGCGGTCAACATCAATTTCGTGGCGTTCTCGGCCTTCCTGAACGATCTCGTCGGTCAGATCTTCGCTATGTTCGTCCTGACCGTGGCGGCAGCCGAGGCGGCCATCGGTCTTGCCATTCTCGTCGTCTATTTTCGCAATCGCGGCTCGATCGCGGTCGAAGACATCAACCTGATGAAGGGGTGATCCGCCGTGCCCGTTGCCGCCGTCTTCCTTCCCCTTGTCGGCTCGATCATCGCCGGCTTCTTCGGCCGGTGGATCGGCGACCGCGGCGCGCAGCTCGTGACCTGCATTGCGTTGGCGCTCGCCGCCGTCTTCGGCTGCATCGTCTTCGTCGACGTGGCGGTTCACGGCCAGTCGCGGGTGATCGACCTCTTCAACTGGATCGACACCGGGGATCTCCAGGTCGAATGGGCCTTGCGCTTCGACACGCTCTCGGCGGTGATGGTCGCGATCGTCACCGTTGTCTCGACCATGGTGCATATCTATTCCGTCGGCTACATGGCGCACGATCATTCGATCCCGCGCTTCATGTCCTATCTCAGCATCTTCACCTTCTTCATGCTGATGCTGGTGACGGCCGACAATTTCGTGCAGCTGTTCTTCGGCTGGGAGGGTGTGGGGCTCGCCTCCTATCTTCTCATCGGCTTCTGGTATGACCGGCCGAGCGCCAATGCCGCGGCGATCAAGGCCTTCGTCGTCAACCGCATCGGCGATTTCGGCTTTGCGCTCGGAATCTTCGCCGTCTTCTATCTTTTCGGCTCGCTGCAATTCGACACCGTCTTCGCCGCGGCGCCCGAGATCGCCAAGGGCACGCTCAATTTTCTCGGCCATCCCTTCCCGGCGCTGACCGTCACCTGCCTCCTTCTCTTCGTCGGCGCCATGGGCAAATCGGCGCAGCTCGGCCTTCACACCTGGCTTCCCGACGCAATGGAAGGACCGACACCCGTCTCGGCCCTTATCCATGCGGCCACCATGGTCACGGCCGGCGTCTTCATGCTGGCGCGGCTGTCGCCGCTCTTCGAATATTCCCCGACCGCGCTGGCGGTCGTCGTGGTGGTCGGCGGGACGACCGCGATGTTCGCCGCAAGCATCGGCATGGCGCAGAACGACATCAAGCGCGTGATCGCCTACTCGACCTGCAGCCAATTGGGCTACATGTTCTTCGCCGCGGGCATCTCGGCCTATGACGCGGCGATCTTCCATTTGATGACGCATGCCTTCTTCAAGGCGCTCCTGTTCCTTGGCGCTGGCTCGGTCATTCATGCCATGTCGGGCGAGCAGGACATGCGCAAGATGGGCGGGATCTATTATCTCGTCCCCTACACCTATGTCCTGATGTGGATCGGCAGTCTGGCGCTCGCCGGCATCTGGCCGTTCGCGGGTTACTATTCTAAGGACATGATCCTCGCCGCGTCCTATGCCGCGGGCACCGGCGTCGGGCGATATGCCTACTGGCTCGGCACCTTCGCCGCCTTCCTGACCGCCTTCTACTCCTGGCGGCTCATCTTCATGACGTTTCACGGCGAAGCGCATGCCGACCGCGAGGTCATGCATCACGTGCATGAATCGCCGCCGGTCATGCTGTGGCCCCTGGCGGTGCTGGCCGCCGGCGCAATCGTTGCCGGCTTCCTCGGCTACAATGCCTTCGTGGGCGAGGGACGAGAGGCGTTCTGGCGAGACTCCATCCTCACGCTGCCCGCCCATGACAGCCTGGCACGCGCCGAGTCGATCCCGCTTTGGGCGGCGTGGTTGCCGCTCGCCGCGGGACTGATCGGCATCGCCACGGCCTGGGTCGCCTATATTTGGCGGCGCGGCATCCCGGCATGGTTCGCGAGCCATTTCCGCGCGCTCTATCTCTTCCTTCTCAACAAGTGGTATTTCGACGAGCTCTACGATTTCCTCATCGTGCGCCCGGCCATGGCGCTTGGCTTCGGGCTCTGGAAAAAGGGCGACGGCGCGGTGATCGACGGGTTGGGGCCCGATGGACTCGCGGAAACGACGCGTGGCCTCGCTGTGCTCTCGGGCCGACTGCAGACGGGCTATCTCTACCACTACGCCTTCGCGATGTTGATTGGACTCGTCGTGCTGGTGTCGTGGTACCTGCTCGTTCAAATCGGCTGAGGGCGCGCGATGGAAAACTGGCCGCTCCTCACCCTCGTCACCTTCCTCCCGATCTTCGGCGTTGCCGCGATTTTGCTTCTGCGCGGCACGGTTGAGGATGTGGCGCGCAATGCGCGCTGGATCGCGCTCTGGACGTCGGGCATCGATCTGTTGCTTAGCCTCGTCATCTGGGCGGAATTCGACCCCACCTCTGCCAAGTTCCAATTCGTCGAGCAGGCGGCCTGGCTGCCCCAGTTCAAGATCGGCTATCAGATGGGCGTCGACGGCATCTCGCTGTTCTTCGTCGTGCTGTGCGCATTCCTCACACCGATCTGCGTGATTGCGAGCTGGACCTCGGTCAAGACGCGCGTGCGCGAATATATGATCGCGTTCCTCGTGCTTGAGACCATGATGGTCGGGATGTTCTGCGCGCTCGACTTCGTGCTTTTTTATATGTTCTTCGAGGGTGTGCTGATTCCGATGTTCCTCATCATCGGCGTTTGGGGTGGGCCTCGGCGCGTCTATGCCGCGTTCAAGTTCTTCCTCTACACGCTCCTCGGCTCGGTACTAATGCTGCTCGCCATCCTGGCGATCTATTTTCAGGTCGGTTCGACCGACATCGTCGCGGCTCTCAATACACATTTCCCGCCGCGCATGCAGACCTGGCTCTGGCTCGCCTTTTTCGCCTCTTTCGCGGTCAAGGTGCCGATGTGGCCGGTGCATACCTGGCTGCCGGACGCGCATGTCGAGGCGCCCACTGCGGGCTCGGTCATTCTCGCCGGCGTGCTTCTGAAGATGGGCGGCTACGGCTTCATCCGGTTTTCGCTACCTATGTTCCCCGAGGCCTCCTCGCTGTTCACGCCCTTAATGTACACGCTGAGTGTGGTCGCGATCATCTATGCCTCGCTCGTCGCTCTGGCCCAGGACGACATGAAGAAAGTGATCGCTTATTCCTCTGTCGCGCATATGGGCATCGTGACCATGGGCATCTTTACGGTGACCTCCGAGGGCCTGCAAGGCGCCATGATCCAAATGCTGAGTCACGGCGTCGTTTCGTCCGCCCTCTTCTTGTGCGTCGGCGTTGTCTATGACCGGCTCCATACCCGCGAGATCGCGCGCTATGGCGGCGTCGTCCACAATATGCCGAGATACGCGTTCTTCTTCATGGTCTTCATGATGGCTTCCATCGGCCTGCCGGGGACCAGCGGATTTATCGGCGAGTTCCTCGCGCTGATCGGCGCGTTCCAAGTCAACACCTGGGTCACGTTCTTTGCGACCACCGGCATGATCCTGAGCGCCTCCTATATGCTGTATCTCTATCGGCGCATCGTCTTCGGAGCGATCACGCGCGACGACGTGAGGGCGATGCTCGACCTTCATTGGCGCGAGGTCGTGGTCTTCGTGCCGATGGTCGGCGTCGTGCTGTGGATGGGGATTTACCCGCATTCCTTCCTGAAGCCGATTCAGCCGACGATCGCCAACCTCATTCAGAGCGTGCAGGCGGCGCGCGAAACCGGCCACCATCTGGCAGAAAGATAAGAGGCATCGATGCTTCACGCGGTGTCTCCCGATTTTCTGGCCGTGCTGCCGGAATTCTTCACGGCCTGCGCGGCGATGGTCTTGCTGATCCTTGGCGTCTTTCAAGGCGACAAGGCCGCGCGCGAGATCGCCTGGCTTGCCGTTGCGGCGCTCGTGATCGCTCTCGCGCTCGTCGCGGCGCCGCTCTACAGCCACGGCGCCGTGCGCCAGGTGGCCCTCTACGGCATGTTCGTGACCGACGGGTTTGGCGCCTACGCCAAGCTCTTGGTGCTGGTGGGGTCGGCGCTCTCGCTTGTCCTCGCGCTGCGCTTCAACGAGCTCGAAGGAATCGCCCGCCCCGAATATGCGGTGCTCGTGCTGCTCTCGACCGCCGGCATGATGATGATGATCTCGGCGAACGATCTCATCTCGCTCTATGTCGGTCTCGAGCTGCAAAGCCTGGCGCTTTACGTGGTCGCGGCCTTCCAGCGCGATTCCGCACGCTCGACCGAGGCCGGGCTCAAATATTTCGTCCTCGGCGCGCTGGCCTCCGGCATGCTGCTTTACGGCGCCTCGATGGTCTACGGCTTTGCCGGCACGACGAGCTTCGACACGCTCGCAAAGACCTTTGCCGATGGCGGCACGGCCTCGATTGGTCTCATCATCGGCATCGTTTTGATCGTGGTCGGGCTGGCGTTCAAGGTTTCCGCCGTGCCGTTTCATATGTGGACGCCGGACGTTTACGAAGGCGCGCCGACGCCGGTGACGGCGTTCTTCTCGGTCGCGCCCAAGATCGCGGCCATGGCCCTGTTCGTCCGCGTGATGGTTGGGCCGTTTTACGGGCTGCTCGTCGAATGGCGCCAGGTGATCTGGTTCATCTCCGTCGCGTCGATGGTGCTGGGCGCGTTCGCCGCGATCAATCAGAAGAACATTAAGCGGCTGATGGCCTATAGTTCGATCGGCCATGCGGGCTATGCGCTGATCGGCCTCGCCGCGGGCAGCGCCATCGGCGTGCGCGGCGTTCTCGTTTATCTCGCAATCTATCTGTTCATGAATATCGGCGCCTTCGCCGTCATCTTGTGCATGCGCCGCCAAGGTGAGGCGGTGGAAGCGATCGATGATCTCGCGGGCTTGGCGCGGACGCAGCCGAGTCTGGCCTTGGCGCTTGCCATCTTTATGTTCTCGCTTGCGGGCATTCCGCCCTTGGCCGGATTCTTCGCCAAAATCTATGTCTTCATTGCGGCGATCGATTCCGGACTTTACGGCCTTGCGATCATCGGGGTGCTGGCGAGCGTGGTAGGCGCCTTTTATTACATCCGCATCGTCAAGCTGATGTATTTCGACGATCCCGTGGCGGCGTTCGATCGGCCGATCGGGCGCGAGATCGGGGCGGTGCTCATCGTCTGCGCACTCGTGACCCTGTTCTTTTTCGCCTGGCCGGGCGTCTTTGCCGACGGCGCCGATGCGGTTGCCGCCGCCCTCTTCACCGGATGAGCGATGCTCCGGCGGGCGAAGGCGACGCCGCTTCGCCGTGCTCGGTTGGGGAGGAGGGCGAGCCTCTGCTTCCTGATTTCTACCGCCTGCTGCGCCATCGGCGCCTCGGCAGCACCAATGACGAGGCGAAAGTGCTCGCCGCATCGGGCGCGGCCGAGGGCACGCTCGTCTGGGCTCTGGAGCAAACCAAGGGACATGGGCGCCAAGGCCGGCCTTGGGTGTCGCCGCCCGGAAACCTCTACGTCTCGATCATCCTCCGGCCGAGGGTCCCGCCGGCACGGGCGGCGCAGCTCGGCTTCGCCGCGGCGCTCGCCCTGGGCGAGGCCTGCCTCGAGATCGCGCCAGACGCGGCGATCGGCTTCAAATGGCCCAATGATGTCCTGCTCGCCGGGCGCAAGCTCGCCGGCATCCTTCTCGAATCGCAGATGAACGGCGAGGGGCTGGTCGATTGGCTGGTGCTCGGCGTCGGCGTCAATCTCGCAACCTACCCCTTGGCGACCGACTATCCCGCCACGGCGTTGGGCGCCTGCGGCGTCGAGGTGACACCGGCAGCGATGCTGTCGGCTCTGGCGCGGCATTTCCTCGCCTGGTATGGGCGATGGGACCAGGGCGACGGCTTTGCCGCTCTGCGCGCCGCCTGGCTCGTGCGAGCGGTGGGGCTGGGGGGAGGGCTGCGCGTGCGCCTGGCTTGCGATACGCTCTCCGGCGTCTTCGCCGGGCTCGACAGCGACGGGGCGCTCCTGCTCGATGTTGCGTCCGGTCGGCGCCGGATCGAGGCTGGCGAGGTCTTTCCGGCCGCGCCCGTTTCGTGACAAGAGGAGGGCCGATGCTGCTCGCCATCAACGCCAACAACACGAACACGGTTTTCGCCCTCTGGAACGCCGGGCAGTTGCTCGGTGCCTGGCGCATTTCGACCGACGGCAAGCGCACGGCCGACGAGTACGTCGTCTGGCTCGACCATGTGCTGGGATTGAGCGATCACGCGCGCCACGAGGTTTCGGCGACGATTGTCGCGAGCGTCGTGCCCGAGGCGAATTTCAACCTCATCAAGCTCTGCGAGGATTATTGCGCCTCGACGCCGCTGATGGTGGGTGAGCCGGGGGTCGAGCTGGGCGTCAAGGCGCTGGTCGACCGTCCCGATGAAGTCGGCGCCGATCGTCTCCTCAACAGCATCGCCGTTCACGACCGCTATCCCGGCGCGGCGATCGTCGTCGATTTCGGCACGGCCACGACCTTCGATGTCGTCGATGACGAGGGCAATTATCGCGGCGGGGTGATCGCGCCGGGGATCAACCTGTCGCTCCACGCGCTCGAGGCGGCCGCGGCAAAGCTGCCGGCGATACCGATCCGCCGCACCGACACGGTCATCGGCACCAACACCGTCGCCTGCATGCAGTCGGGTATTTTCTGGGGCTATGTCGGGCTGATCGAGGGGCTGGTCGCGCGCATCAAGGCGGAATTCGGCGCGCCGATGCAGGTGGTTGCAACCGGGGGCCTTGCTCCGTTGTTCGAGAATGCGACCCCGGTGATCGGCAGGATCGACCACAGCTTGATCCTATGGGGCCTCCAGCTTGTTCATGCGCGCAATTCGAAGCGATGAAAAATCCCCTTCTGCCGCCTCCCAATCAGCCCGACGAGCTGGCGCTGCTCGCGCTCGGCGGCATTGGCGAGATCGGGATGAATCTGACGCTCTACGGCTATGGCGGACGCTGGCTGATGATCGATTGCGGCATCACCTTTGCCGACGATACGGTGCCGGGCGTCGATGTGATCATGCCCGATCCGCGCTTCATCGCCGAGCGCGCCGACGCGCTCGATGGTCTCGTCTGCACCCATGCGCATGAAGATCATATCGGCGCCATTCCCTATCTGTGGCGGCGCCTCGGCTGCCCGGTCTATGCGACGCCCTTCACCGCCGCGGTGCTGCGGCAAAAGCTGATCGAGGCCGGGCTCGAGCACGACGTGCCGATCCACGAGGTGCCGCTCTCGGGGCGGTTCTCCGTCGGGCAGTTCGAGCTCGAATTGATCACCCTCACCCATTCGATCCCCGAGCCCAACGCCGTCGTGCTGCGGACGCCCTTCGGCACCGTCCTTCATACCGGCGATTGGAAGTTCGATGCCGATCCGCTGGTTGGACTGACCGCCGACCAGGCGGCGTTGCGGCGCCTCGGCGATGAAGGCGTGCTCGCCATGATCTGCGATTCGACCAACGTCCTGCGGCCGGGCGAGGCGGGATCGGAGGCGGATGTGCGCCGCGCGCTGATCGAGCTCGTCGGCAAATGCAAGGAGCGCGTCGCCGTCGCGTGCTTTGCCTCGAATGTCGCGCGGCTGGCCTCGATTGCCGCGGCTGCGGCGGCGAATGACCGGCACGCGGCGCTGGTCGGGCGCTCGCTGTGGCGGATGGATCATGCCGCGCGCGAAACCGGCTATCTCGAGAACGTGCCGCCGTTCCTCACCGACGAGGAGGCGGCCTTCCTGCCGCGCGACAAGGTGGTGCTGATTTGTACCGGCAGCCAGGGCGAGCCGCGTGCGGCGCTCTCGCGCATCGCCGATGACGAGCATCCGCAGATCGTGCTCGAGGCGGGCGACACGGTGATCTTTTCCTCGCGCATCATTCCGGGGAATGAACGCTCGATCGGCCGGCTGCACAACAAGCTCGCCGATCTGGGCGTCGAGGTTTTGACCGAGCACGACCACTTCGTCCATGTCTCGGGCCATCCGGCGCAGGACGAGCTCACCCGCATGTACGAGATGGTGAAGCCCCGCCTCGCCGTGCCGGTGCATGGCGAGGCGCGCCACTTGCTGGCGCATGCGCGGCTCGCCGAGACCTGCGGCGTGCCGCAAGCGATCGTGACCCGCGACGGCGAGGTGGTGAAGCTCGCGCCCGGCGCGCCGGCCGTGATCGGCGAGGTCGAAACCGGACGGCTCGTCGCCGACGGCAAGAGCCTGCTGCCGCTGGGCGGCGAGGCGCTCAAAAACCGCCAGCGCATGACGTGGAACGGCGCCGCGCTCGCCACCGTGGTGGTGGATGGGGAAGGGCGCCTCAAGGCGCCGCCGCAGGTGAGCGTGCAAGGCCTCGCCGAGGACGCCGCCGCGGTCGCGGCCGCGCTCCAGGGCGCGGTTCAGCAGGCCGTCACCGAGCTTCCAACGCGCGAGCGCCGCGACGATGCGGCGCTGCGCGAAGCCGTGCGCCTCGCCATCCGCCGCGCGCTGAAAACCTCGTCCGGCAAGCGGCCGGTCACGGAGATTCACGTGGTGCGGATCGCCTGACCCGGGGCGGTGCCGGTGCGGGCGCCGTGCAACGATGCCGTTCTCACCCCCGGCATGCTCAGAGCGCATTGGTCAGGCTGCGGCCGCGCCGATAGTTTCGGCGCTTTGGAGAGGCGCGATTGGCTTTGAGCGACGCCGATGAGACGCAACGCACGGGCGCGGCCCTCACGCGCCGGCGTCTCATCATGTCCGCCTGCCTCATGGCTCAGTTCATGGCGGCGGTCGAATCGACCATCGTCGGCACGGCGATGCCCACCATCGTCGCCGATCTCGGCGGCTTCGATCTGTTCAGCTGGGTGTTCGCCTCCTATTTGCTGAGCCAAGCCGCCTCGACGCCCATCTATGGCAGGCTGGCCGACCTCTACGGCCGCAAGCGCGTCTTCATTGCCGGCGCCGCCTTGTTCGTCGCGGCGTCGACGGCTTGCGGCTTTGCCTGGGGGATGGTGCCGCTCATCGCGCTGCGCACGATCCAGGGCCTCGGCGCCGGCGCGATCCAGCCGATCGCCTGGACGATCGTCGGCGATCTCTATAGCGCCCGCGAGCGCGCGACCGTGCAGGCGTATCTCTCCTCCGTGTTCGGCGCATCGGCGATCGCGGGGCCGCTCCTCGGCGCGTTCATCGTCCAGCATCTCAACTGGGCCTTGGTGTTCTGGGTCAACATCCCGATCGGCCTCGCGGCGATGATCACGCTTGCGGTGTTCCTGCATGAGCGCATCGAGGCGCGGCCGCACCAGGTCGATTACGGCGGCGCGGTGCTGTTGATGATCGGCATCGGCGCGCTGATGGTCGTCATCGTCCAGATCCAGACCCTTGATCGCCAGGTGCTGTGGACGCTCGGCCTCGTTGCCGTGGTGGGCCTGACCGGGCTCGCGCTTCTCGAAGCCCGCGTCGCGGAGCCTATCGTGCCGTTCAAGCTGTGGCGCGTGCCGATCATCGCGGTCGGCAATTTCGGCTCTTTCGTCATCGGCGCGTTGATGATGTGCAATGGCGCGTTCCTTCCGACCTATCTGCAGGGCGCGATGGGCGCGACCCCGGTCATCGCGGGTCTTGCGCTTGGCGCCTCCTCGGTGCTTTGGACCTGCGGCACCTTCGGTGCGGGCCGTTTCATGGTCGCGCTGTCCTACCGCGCCGCGGCGCTCATCGGCGGCGTGATCATGATCCTCGGCAGCATCCTGCTGCTGACGGCCGACCCGTCGCGCGGCGCGGCCTGGGCGACGGCAGGCGCCGCCGTGCTCGGCCTCGGCATGGGCTTCAGCAACACGACCTTCGTCGTCGCCGTGCAGACCAGCGTCGGCTGGGGACAGCGCGGAGCCGTGACCTCGGCCAATATGTTCATGCGCACCGTCGGGCAATCCGTCGGCACCGGCCTTTTCGGCGCGGTCTTCAATCTGGGCGTCGCCGAGCAGATCAGCCGCGCGGGAAGCGAGATCAATCGCCTCCTCGATCCTGCGAGCCGCTCCGGCCTTGGCGGCGCCGAGGTGGCGCGACTCAGCGCGGCGATCGGAACCTCGATGTTCAATGTCTATCTGATCGCCGGCCTCCTCGCGATCGGGCTCTTTGTGCTGGCTTTCCGCATCCCGGCGGGGCTGAGCCCGGTGCGCCAGTCGAGCGCCGATTAGCCGGTGCTTTCACGGCGCGTGGGCTTGCGCTAGAACCGCCCCGATGATCGGCCGGCTCAACCACGTCGCAATCGTCGTGCCGGACCTTGCCTCGGCGGCGGCGCTCTATCGCGATGTGCTGGGCGCCGAGGTTTCCGCCGAGGTTGATCTGCCCGAGCACGGGGTCAAAACGGTGTTCGTGACCTTGCCCAACGCCAAGATCGAATTGCTGACGCCTTTGGGAGAGAACTCGCCGGTCGCGGGCTTTCTCGAGCGCAGCCCGGCGGGCGGCATGCACCATCTCTGCTATGAGGTGGCGGATATAGAGGCGGCGCGCGATCGCCTCAAAGCCGCGGGCGCGCGGGTCCTGGGCGATGGCGAGCCGAGCATCGGTGCCCATGGCAAGCCGGTGCTCTTCCTCCATCCCAAGGATTTCTGCGGCACGCTGATCGAGCTCGAACAGGCCTGATGCCATGAGCTGGTTCATCGGCATCGCCACCTATGTCGTGATCTGGTGGGTGACGATTTTCGCGGTCCTGCCCTGGGGCGTGAAGCCGGCGGAGGAGGACGATCCCGGGCGGCGTGCCGGCGCGCCGCGCAACCCGCGGCTCTGGCGCAAAGCGGCGATCACCAGCATCGTTGCCGGGCTCATCTGGCTGGTCGTCTACTGGGCCATATCCGTGCAGCTGATCGACTTCCGGTCGTGACATGAGCGCCGAATATTGCCGCCTCGCGCCGGGCCATCCCTTCCACGGTGCCTATCACGATACCGAATATGGTTTCCCCGCGCGCGACGATGCCGTTTTGTTCGAGCGGCTGGTGCTCGAAATTAACCAAGCCGGGCTCTCCTGGCTCACCGTCCTCAAGAAGCGCGCCGCCTTTGCGGTGGCGTTCCAGGGCTTCGACATCGACCGCGTCGCGGCGTTTGCCGCCAAGGACGTGAAGCGGCTGATGGCCGATGCCGGCATCATCCGCAACCGGCTCAAAATCGAGGCCGTCATCGAGAATGCGCGCCGCCTGCAGGCGATCCGGCGCTCGCATGGCTCCTTCGCCTATTGGCTCGACGCGCATCATCCCTTGCCCAAAGAGCGCTGGGTGAAGCTCTTTCGCGATACGTTCCGCTTTACCGGCGGCGAGATCGTCAATGAGTTCCTCATGAGCCTCGGTTATTTGCGAGGGGCTCATGTCCCGAGCTGTCCGGTTCAGGCGGCGATTGCCGCTCTGGGACCGCCCTGGCAAGCGGCGAAGCGTGTTTCAGCCTCGGTGCCAAAAAATTAGGCAAGATCTGATGATCTTGCCTGGAGCACGCATGCGTGACGGTTGTGGACTTCTGTTAAAGGGTAGCTCCCCAAACCGCCCGTCGGCGGCTTTTCCTCCCTAAACTTGGGCCCGGTCGCTTTCTTGCATTGCGTTTGCGAAAGCGGTCAGGAGTGTACGAAAATGCTTTCGATTCGTCACGTTAATTTTGTGGATAAATTGTCATTGCAGGCGAAAAAGACCGCGGCTCAGCTGCGCCCCAGGGCCGGCGAATTCTGATGCGGTCCACGGCATCGATCACCCTCTCGCTGCTCCTGGCCTCGCCCTCGCTCGCCGCGGACCTGCCGCTGCCGCCCGGGGCGGTCGAGCGGTCGGAGCAGGGGAGTGTCGTCATCTCGCCCGCCATCTGCGCGGCCTTCGCGGCCGATGCCGCCGTTCCGGGCGCCGCCTACCAGCCCGGCGTCGACATCAATGGGCGCAAGGTCGCGCCGGCCGATCTCCCCGCGCCGGCGCCGCTCGAGCTCGATAATTTCCCCATCGAAATCCGCAAGAACCTCGCCGGACTTTTCGGCGTTCCGCCGGCGGGAGGCACCTTCGGGGCGAAGGCGATCCTCGGCTACGTCACCGTGCGCGGCGATGCGGCCTTCTTCAACGGCAAGCCCTTGTCCGCGGACGAGAATGCGGCGCTGATTGCCGCGTGCCGCAAAGCGCGCCGCTAACCCGTGTCCGGCGAATAGACAGTCCCGCTGCGATTGCCTAAGTTCCTCGGCGGTGTTCTTTCTTGGGTCCCAGGCGAAACCTTGCGTCTTTCCGATTATTTTCTGCCGCTGCTGAAGGAAAATCCGAGCGAGGCGCAAATCGTCTCGCATCGGCTGATGTTGCGCGCCGGCATGATTCGGCAATCGTCGGCCGGGATCTATTCCTGGCTTCCGCTCGGCTTCCGCGTGCTGCAAAAGGTCGAGCAGATCGTGCGCGAGGAGCAGGACGCGGCGGGCGCGCAGGAGATGCTGATGCCGACGCTCCAGCCGGCCGAGCTGTGGCGCGAAAGCGGACGCTATGAGGATTACGGCAAGGAGATGTTGCGCATCCGCGACCGGCACGAGCGCGACATGCTTTATGGCCCGACCAATGAGGAGTTGATCACCGACATTTTCCGCAGCTCGGTCAAATCCTATCGCGACCTGCCGAAAATCCTCTACCACATCCAGTGGAAGTTCCGCGATGAAGTTCGGCCGCGCTTCGGCGTGATGCGCGGGCGCGAATTCCTGATGAAGGACGCCTATTCCTTCGATATCGACAAGCTCGCGGCGGTTGCCTCCTATTTCCGGATGTTCGCCGCCTATCTGAAGACCTTCAAGCGCATGGGCCTCACGCCCATTCCGGTGCGTGCCGATACCGGCCCCATCGGCGGCGATCTCAGCCACGAATTCCACGTTCAGGCCGATACTGGTGAGAGCGAGCTGTTCTACGACAGCGATGTCGTGCAGCTCGACGAGGCCGGCATCGATCCGACATCGCCCAAGGTGCAGGATTATATCGCCGGCTGGTATGCCGCCACCGACGAGAAGCACGACCAGGCGGAGTTCGAGGCGCGGGTGCCCGAGGCGCGCCGTCGCCAGGCTCGCGGCATCGAGGTCGGACAGGTGTTCTATTTCGGCACGAAATATTCGGCGCCGATGAACGCCGTCGCCGCCGGGCCCGACGGCGCGCCCGTGGCGGTGGAGATGGGCTCCTACGGTATCGGCGTATCGCGGCTCGTCGGCGCGATCATCGAGGCGAGCCATGACGATGCCGGAATCGTTTGGCCCGAGCCCGTCGCGCCCTTCAAGCTGGGCCTCATCAATTTGCGCGCAGCGGACGCCAAATGCACCGCCGCCTGCGATGATCTCTACGGCAAGCTGCGCGCGGCCGGCGTCGATGTTCTCTATGACGATCGCGACGAATCCGCCGGCGCGAAATTTGCCGCGATGGATCTGATCGGCCTGCCCTATCAGCTCATCCTCGGCCCGCGCGGGCTTGCCAACAATCTCGTCGAGGTGAAGACCCGCGCCTCGGGCGAGCGCCGCGAGATGGCGCCCGAGGCCGCGTTGAATTTCTTCGCCGGTCCTCGATGATTTTCGGCAGCCTCGAACGCCTGATCGCGTTCCGCTATCTGCGCGCGCGCCGCCAGGAAGGTTTCATCTCGGTCATCGCGATCTTCTCGCTTTTGGGCATCGCCTTGGGCGTCGCGACCTTGATCGTGACCATGGCGGTCATGAACGGGTTTCGCGCCGAGCTATTGGGGCGCATTCTTGGCTTCAACGGCCACGTCAACGTCTATGCGGTGCAAGGCGGGCTGAAGGATTACGACGCCGAGGCGGCCGTGGTCCGGCGTCTGCCCGGCATCGTCTCGGTGCGGCCGGTCATCGAAGGACAGGTGATGGCAAGCGCGGGCGCGGCAGCCTCGGGTGCTCTCGTGCGCGGCATGAGCGAGAAGGATCTCGCGAGCCAATCTCTCATCGCCGATCACCTCTCGCCCAATGCCCTCGCCGGATTCAAGAACGACGCCATCATCGTCGGAAATCGGCTCGCGCTCCGCCTCGGCATCCGGCCGGGCGGCAGCATCACGCTGATTTCGCCGCAGGGCACGACGACCGTCTTCGGCACCGTGCCGCGCATCAAGACCTATCGCGTCGCCGGCACCTTCGATGTCGGCATGTACGAGTTCGACAATTCCGTGATCTTCATGCCGATGGAGACGGCGCAAACCTTCTTCAATCTCGACAAGGCGGTGACGAGCCTCGAAGTCATGGTGGCCGATCCCGACAATGTGCGCGCCTATGACCGCGAGATCGACCAGGCGCTTGGCGGCAAGGCGCGCATCTTCGATTGGCAGCAGAGCAACTTAAGTTTCTTCAACGCGGTCGAGGTCGAGCGCAACGTCATGTTCCTCATCCTGACGCTGATCATTCTCGTCGCGGCGTTCAATATCGTCTCGAGCATGATCATGCTGGTCAAGGACAAGGGGCGCGATATCGCGATTCTGCGCACCATGGGCGCAACGCGCGGCATGATCATGCGCATCTTCATTCTCGCCGGCGCGAGCGTCGGCCTGGTCGGCACGCTGGCGGGCTTCGTGCTCGGCGTCGAATTCGCCGAGCATATCGAGGCCATCCGCCGCTTCATCCAAGCGATCATCGGCACCGACCTCTTTTCCGCCGAGATTTACTTCCTCACCCAGATCCCGGCGCGCGTCGATCCCTATGAGGTGGGCGCGGTGCTGGCGATGGCGTTCGGGCTGTCGTTTCTCGCGACGATCTATCCGTCCTGGCGGGCCGCGCGGCTCGACCCGGTCGAAGCGCTGCGTTATGAGTGAGGCGGGATGAACGCGGCGGCGCCGACGCTCGAAATGCGTCAGGTCGTCCGGACCTATCAGCAGGCTGGCGCGCCCTTGCCGGTGCTGCGCGGCCTCTCGCTCACCATTGCTCCCGGCGAGATTGTGGCGCTGGTCGGCCCGTCGGGCGCAGGCAAGTCGACCCTCTTGCATCTCGCCGGGCTGTTGGAGCGGCCGGATGGCGGAGCGGTCCTTCTGAACGGTGTCGATTGCAGCCGGATGAGCGATTTGGAGCGCACCGAAGCGCGGCGCTCCTCGATCGGCTTCGTCTACCAGTTCCACTATCTGCTGCCCGAATTCTCCGCCTTGGAGAATATTGCTTTGCCGCAGATGATCGCCGGCTCCTCGCGCCGCGCGGCACGCGCGCGGTCCCTGGAGCTTCTCGGCCTGGTCGGGCTCCAGGCGCGAGCCGAGCATCGGCCGGCGCGACTCTCGGGCGGCGAGCAGCAGCGTGTCGCGATCTTAAGAGCGCTCGCCAACGCGCCGCGGCTGCTCCTCGGCGACGAGCCGACCGGCAATCTCGATCACCGCACGGCGGACGAGGTGACGGCGGTGCTGATCGATCTCGTGCGGCGCACCGGGCTCGCCGCGCTGATCGCGACGCACAACCTTGAATTGGCGCGGCGCATGGACCGCATGCTGTCGCTTGAGGACGGCGTCGTCGTCGAGCGCTGAGATTTCCGCCAAATTGCCGCGAAAGCGCCCAAAAGCGACGGGGTTGGTTCGCCCGCCCTCGCCCTAGAACGGGCTTGATGCGGCTCGGGAGGCGGAGATGGCAGGACGGTCTTTGTGGTCGATTTTTATGGTGGCGTGGTTGAGTGCGACCAATTTGCCGCCAAGCGCCGGCGCATCGCCGCTCCCCGAGGTTTCCTTGAGCGAACCCGCAAAGGGCGGCGACGCTGTTCGACTGCCCGGCGGTATCGAAGATGAGGCCGCTGTCTCACCCGTCGCAGTGTCAGAGAAGCCGGAACTCTAACGCCGCGTGGTTCGGTACGGCCGTCACGTCACGCTACGCCAGCTTCTTGAATTCCGGCGGCGGCGTGATGTCGAAGGCGTTGGCGCTGCAGCACACCATCGAGAACTGGCCGATCGCGGCGACGAGGCCGACGAGATCGTCGGTGCCGAAGAGCTTCTCCGCCTCGTCATAGGTGGCCTGCGCCAGCCCCTTGTTGGTCAGCAACTCCTTCGCGAGCTTATGCGCCATCGCCTCGCGCGGATTGGCGAGATTGGGCGTCTTGCCGGCGTTGATGGCATCGATGATCGCCTGATCGACGCCCTGGCTCAGCGCGTTGCGCGCCTGCGCGCCCCAGGGATAGCCCGCATTCCAGAAGCGGCAGACGGTCAGGACCGCGATCAGCCGCTCGCGGGCCGACAGCTTGAAGGCGCCGGACGTCTTGCCCATGATCTGCGCGGCGGTGAAAAGCTGCGGGTTGCGGATATAGGCGTAGTAGGGCCCGCCGACCGGGGCATTGGCCGCCTTGGCCTCGTCGTAGACGCGGCCTTGCTCGGCGTTCATCTCTTCGCGCTTCAAAATCCGAATGCGTGTCACTGCCACCTCCCGTTTTGGCTTTGGTCTCGCCAGCGAGTGTAGCGCAGATCGCGGCGTTCGGCTCGTGCCGATCGATCGGGCGCCCAACGCGATCCGAGCAGATTCCGCTTGCGTCGTGGCGCCGCTCTGCCAAGTTTGATCTTCCATGCCATATGCCGATTTCGTTCATCTCCGCGTTCATTCCGCCTATTCGCTCGCCGAGGGCGCGATCAAGCTCAAGGAGCTTGTGGCGCTCGCGAAGAAAGCCGCCATGCCGGCGGTCGCGATCGCCGATTCGGGCAACCTCTTCGGCGCGCTCGAATTTGCCATTGCCGCCGCCGATGCGGGCGTGCAGCCGATCATCGGCTGCAGTCTCGGTGTACGCCGCGGCGATGGCGAGCACCGACTCGGCGCGCGGATCGGACCGGCGCTCCCGCCCGATCCGATTTTGCTGCTGGTTCAAAACCAGCAGGGCTATCGCAACCTCCTGAAGCTCGTCAGCAGGTCCTTCCTCGAAACCCCGGCGGGCGAAGCGGCGCAGCTCGATCTGGCTGCGCTTGAAGGATCGACCGACGGTCTCCTGTGCCTCAGCGGCGGACCCGCCGGGCCGGTGGGACGCCTCCTCCTCGAGGGTCAGCGTCCCGCTGCCGAGGCGATGCTCGCGCGGCTCGAGGCGCTGTTTCCCAAGCGGCTCTATATCGAATTGATGCGGCATGGGGTGGCCGAGGAAAACCGCATCGAGGCCGATCTCATCGAACTCGCCGACCGCAAGAACCTGCCGCTCGTTGCGACCAACGACGCCTTCTTCGCCGATCCGAGCTATTTCGAGGCGCATGACGTGCTGCTGTGCATCGCCCAAGGCGTCGTGCTCAGCGAGCCCAAGCGTCGCCGTCTGACGCGCGAGCATTATTTCAAATCGCCGGCGGAAATGCGCGTGCTGTTCGCCGATCTTCCCGAGGCCTGCGACAATACCCTCGTCATCGCGCAACGCTGCGCCTTCATGCCGGAGCCGCGCGCGCCGATCCTGCCGCCTTTCCCCAGCGCCAGCGGGCGCAAGGAAGAGGACGAGGTGCGGAGCGCCGCGTTTGCCGGACTTGAAGCGCGGCTCAAAGCCCATCTCTGGCGCGAGGGGATGAGCGAGTCCGAGCGCGAAGCCGCGGCCAAGCCCTATCGCGAGCGGCTCGAATACGAGCTTGGCGTTATCATCAAGATGGGTTTCGCCGGCTACTTTCTCATCGTCTCCGAATTCATCCAATGGGCCAAGGCGCAAGGAATTCCGGTCGGGCCGGGGCGCGGATCGGGCGCGGGCTCGGTGGCCGCCTGGGCGCTGACCATCACAGATATCGATCCGTTGCGCTTCGGCCTCATCTTCGAGCGCTTTCTCAATCCCGAGCGCGTGTCGATGCCGGATTTCGACGTCGATTTCTGCCAGGAGCGGCGCGACGAGGTCATTCGCCACGTCCAGGAGAAATACGGCCGGGACCGCGTCGCGCAGATCATCACTTTCGGCAAGCTCCAGGCGCGCGCCGTGCTGCGCGATGTCGGCCGCGTCCTCGGCATGCCCTACAGCCAGGTCGATCGCATCTGCAAGCTTGTTCCGAACAATCCGGCCAATCCCGTCACCTTGCGCCAGGCGATCGACGGCGAGCCCGCGCTGCAGCAAATGCGCGACAGCGATGAATCGGTGGCGCGGCTCATCGAAATCGCGATGAAGCTCGAAGGCCTCTACCGCCACGCCTCGACCCACGCCGCGGGCGTCGTGATCGGCGACCGTGCGCTCGACGAACTCGTGCCGCTCTACCGCGATCCGCGCTCCGACATGCCGGTGACGCAATTCAGCATGAAATATGTCGAGCTTGCCGGCCTGGTGAAGTTCGACTTTCTCGGCCTCAAGACGCTCGATGTGCTGGCAAAGACCATCGACCTCATGGCCGCGCGCGGTATGCCGCTCGATCTCGCGCGAATACCGCTGGACGACAGCGCGACCTACGAGCTCATCGCCCGCGGCGACACTCACGGCGTCTTCCAACTGGAAAGCTCGGGCATGCGCGACAGCTTGCGCAAGCTCAAGCCCAATCGGTTCGAGGACATCATCGCGATGAATGCGCTCTATCGGCCCGGTCCGATGGACAGCATTCCGAGCTACATCCGGCGCAAGAACGGCGAAGAGCCGGTTTCCTATCCGCACCCGCTGCTCGAGCCGATTTTGAAGCCGACCTATGGCGTCTTCACCTATCAGGAACAGGTGATGCAGGCGGCGCAGATCATGGCCGATTACAGCCTCGGCGGCGCCGATCTCCTACGCCGTGCCATGGGCAAGAAAATCAAATCGGAGATGGTCGCGCAGCGCGCGAATTTTGTCACCGGCGCCGTGAAAAAGGGCATCGATGAGTCGCAGGCGAATTTCGTCTTCGACCTGATGGAGAAATTCTCGGGCTACGGCTTCAACAAGTCGCACTCGGCGCCTTATGCGCTCATCGCCTATCAGACCGCCTATCTCAAGGCGAACCATCCAGTCGAGTTCCTTGCCGCGTCCATGACGCTCGATCTCGGCAATACCGACAAGCTCAATGAGTTTCGCCAGGAATGCGCCCGGCTCGGTGTCAAGATATTGCCGCCGGACATTAACCGCTCGGATGTCGGATTTTGCGTCGAAGAGACTGCTCAAGGCGCGGCGATCCGCTACGCCTTGGCGGCGGTCAAGGGCGTCGGCGCCGTGGCGATGCAGCAAATCCTCCGCGAGCGCGGTGCGGGCGGCCCCTTCAAGGACCTGTTCGATTTTGCGCGGCGCCTCGACGTCAAGAGCTTCAACCGGCGGCAATTCGAGAGCCTCGCCCGCGCCGGGGCGCTCGATGGGCTCAACCGCAACCGCGCGCAGACCTTCGCCGCTATCGACCTTCTGCTGCGCTATGCCGGCGCGGCCGCGGCGGAGCGCGAGAGCCAGCAGGTGAACCTCTTCGGCGATGGCGATGGTGACCGGCAAGCGGCCATGCTGCCGGCCGTCGCCGACTGGCCGTCGGTCGAGCGCTTGCAGCAGGAGTTCGCGGCGATCGGATTCTATCTCTCGAGCCACCCGCTCGATGCTTACGGCAAGAGCCTGCAGCGTGTCGGCGTCGTCCGCTTCGGCGAGCTGCCCGAGCGTCTCGCCGCCGGAGGCTCGACGCGTTATCGCCTTGCCGGCATCGTCATCGGCAAGAAAGAGCGCAGCTCGGCCGAAGGCCGCCGCTTCGCCTTCGTGCAAATGTCGGATGCGAGCGGAATGTTCGAGGTGACGCTCTTCTCCGAGGTGCTGGCGCAAAGCCGGGCTTTACTGGAAAGCGGACAGCCGCTGCTCGTCACCGCCGATATTCGCGCCGAAGAGGATTCGTTCCGCATCACCGCGCAACGACTTGAGCCGCTTGACCGCATCGTTGCCGAGGCGGCGGCGGGCATGAAGATCGTCGTCTCCGAAAGCGCGGCGCTCGATCCGCTGCGCAAACTCATTGCGGGGGAAACCGGCGGGCGCGGGCGGGTCAGCGTGCTCGTGCCGCTGGCCGCCCAGGAAGTCGAGATCGCCTTGCCGGGCGGGTTCAAGATTTCGCCGCGGGTCATCGCCTCGGTTCAGGCGCTCCCCGGCGTTTTGGCCGCGCACGAGATCTGAGCCACCACGAGATCACCCGTTAACCATAGGTTTTCGTTGCATTATTTGCCATTTTTCGATATTTCGCAGATCGAAGGATTTTGGCGCAAATTCAAGTGATTCGGACGGGCATTGCGATCGGGCCCGGCTCGGGGAAGGAAAAATGGCAGCACGCAACAGCGAAGCGCCGCGCGCAGGCTGGACGCTCGAGACCGACCTTGATCCGGGCGATGAACAATTGCGGCGGCGTCGTTGGCGCATTCTGCGCGTCGCCCTGCCGCGCGGGCAGGGCTTGGAGCCTGTGCCGGAGCGAATCGGCACGCCCGAGCAATTCGTCGGCTGGCTGATCGGCCGGTTGAGCGCGCAATCGCTGACCAATTATTTCGAAGATCTCGAAGAGATCGCCAAGCAGACTTGCGATCTGGAACTGCTTCGCCTCGCGCGCAAATATCTGCGCCGCTGACCGAGCGCTGCCGCGACGGGTGGTGGGCTTGAGGCGCGCGCGGATTTTTCTTATAAAGCGCCACGTCCGGTCGAGAACATCGACCGCAAATCTATTGCAAGGCGCGTCAGGGGGCCGATCGTGAACAGGCCGCGGGTATTCCGCACTGGTAAATTCGCGGTCGGTCAGATCGTGCGTCACCGGCTTTATCCGTTTCGCGGCGTGATTTTCGACGTCGATCCGGTGTTCAACAACACCGAGGAATGGTATCAGTCGATACCGGCCGAGCGGCGCCCGTCGAAGGATCAACCTTTCTATCATCTGCTCGCTCAGAACGAGAGCGGCGGCCCCTATGAGGCCTATGTTTCGGAGCAGAATCTCCTGCCCGACGGCGAGAACGGGCCGATCACCCATCCGACCATCGACGAGATGTTCGAGCGCTTCAGCGGCGGCCGCTACGTTCTCCGGGCACGGCGCCGTCAGTAGCGGCCTCAGCGGCCTTTCCAGGTGAAGACGGCCGAAACGGCGTAATTCCACACCGATCCGACGATGATGCCGGCGATGCCGGCGGCCCACCAGATGTGGCGCTCGGCGAAGAGATAGGACGCGATGCCGACATTGGCGACGGCGCCCAGGCTGCAGATCAAATAGAACGAGACGAGGCCTCGAAGGATGCGCCATCCTTTGAGCCGGCGGTCGGCATAGGTGAAAACGTTGTTAAGAAAGAAATTGCCGGTCATGGCGACGATCGCCGCGACGGTCTGCGCGGTCGTGAATTCGAGCGAGAATTGCGTCAGGCCTGCCCACAGCACGGCCATGTGGATGACGACGCCGAACGCGCCGATGAAGGCAAAGAGCGCAAACCGCACCGGCACGATGTGGCCGATGAGCTTGTCGGCGAGCAGCATGACGAATTCCCAGACGACGAGTGCGTCGAGCTTGCTTTCGCCGTGCTGACGCGGCCGGAATTCGTAGGGCAGCTCTTTGATCCGCGGCGGCTGGCTGGTGGACGCCATCAGGTCGAGCAGAATCTTGAAGCCCTGCGCCGACAGCCGGCGCAGGGCATCGTCGAAGACGCCGCGGCGCATCATGAAGAAGCCGCTCATGGGATCGGCGATCTCGGCGCGCGTGACGATGCGCGACAGACGCGTCGCGAATGCGCTGACGCGCTGGCGCCCGGCGTCCCAGGCGCCGACGCCGCCGCCGGCGACATAGCGGCTGCCGACGACGAGATCGACAGGTTCGGTCTTGAGCGCCGTCAGCATGCGCGGCAGCAAGCGCTCGTCATGCTGCAAATCGGCATCGATGACGGCGACGAAAGGCGCGGCGGAGGCGAGAACCCCCTCGATGCAGGCGCTCGATAGGCCGCGCCGGCCGACGCGTTGCAGGCAGCGGATGCGCGGGTCGCGGCGGGCAACGGCGCGGACGGCCTCGGCGGTGCCGTCGGGGGAATCGTCATCGACGAAAATCGCCTCCCAGGCGCAGCCTTCGAGCGCGGCAGCGAGGCGCTGGACAAGCGGCAGGATATTGTCGCGCTCGTTGAAGGTCGGGACGACAACCGTCAGCTCGGGCGCGTTCACCATGACCTCATCGAAGGTCGGGACGGCAACCGTCAGCTCGGGTGCGTTCACCATAATCCCTTCCGCCGCGCGAAAATGGCAAGGCGCGCTCGCCCGCCGCCGATTGTCTAACCGACGCAGCTTAATAACAAATTAGTCGCAGTTGACAATCGCGCCGCCGCGTGTGGATCATGCGCCCGGAAACAGGGGAGGACCGCCTCGGTCATGGCCGCAGGCGCTCAAGGGCTTTTGCAGCCCGGGGCAGCGGCCATGGGTGCGTCACCAGCCGGGGCGGGGACAAAGAAGGACCGACAGAATGAGCCGATTCCCGTTGCTTTTGCTTGCCGCCCTGGTGGGCGCGATGATGGGCGGCCCGGCGGCCCGCGCTGAGGCGCCGCTGGTGATCCGCGAGGCTTGGGCGGCGATCCCGGGGCAGTTGTTCCCGATCCTGATGATGGAGAAGGATCAGCTGCGGCATTATGGCAAGTCCTATACCGTCGATGCGGTGCGCATGCCGGGCAGCGGGCCGCAAACGACGGCTCTCGCCTCGGGCGATCTGCAATTCGCGCTGTTCTCGCCGGCGGCCTTCGCCCTGGCGATCCAGAACGCCCATATGACCGATTTGCGCGTGATCGGCGAGGCGACCCGCGACGGCTATAAGGATTATTATTCTCGGCAATTCGCGGTTCTGCCGGACAGCCCCGTTCATTCGGTCACCGATCTCAAGGGCAAGGTCATCGGCGACAACAGCATCGGCGGCGCCATGGATATGGGGCTGCGCAACTACATGGCCGAGCACGGCATGGCCGACCGGCGCGACTATTCGGTCGTCGAGGTCGAGTTCCCCAACATGCTCGCCTCGCTCGAGGCCAAGCGCATCGATCTCGGCTTCTTTACGACGCCGTTTTCCGTGAGCGCCCTCAAAGAGAAAAAGATCCGTGTGCTCTTTACCATGCGCGATGCGATGGGCGGGGAGACCGAGCTGACGATCATCGCCGCGCGAAAGCCCTTCATCGACGCCCACCGCGCCGCCCTCGTCGATTATTTCGAGGACACGCAACGTGCCATGCGCTGGACGCTCGATCCGAAAAATCGTGACGCCGTCATCAAGCTCATCGCCGATTTCACGAAGCGGCCGGCCTCCGGCTATTCCGACTGGATTTTCACCAAAGGGGACGACTATCACGACCCCGATGCGCGCCCCAACCTCGACGCCATGCAGAAAAATCTCGACATCATGCGCAAGCTGGGTGGGCTGAAAACGCACATCGATGTGAAAGCCTATTCCGACCTCTCGCTCATCGATGACGCCGCGGCGCGGCTGCATTGATTGACGCGGCCGGTTGCGACGGTGCATTGACAATGCGCGCCGGCCGTGCGGATGATGCGCCAACAAGAATGGACAGGGTAGGAGATCGCCTATGATCAGATGGCGCCTTTGGGCGCTCACGGCCGCGTTACCGGTGCTGCTCGCGGCGAGCGGCCCGGTTCGCGCGGCAGAGCCGCTCAAGCTGCGGATCGCCTGGGCTGTCGTGCCCGCCCAGCTGACCTCGGTTCTTTTCGAGAAGAAGGATTTGCTCCGGCACTACGGCAAATCCTACACCGTCGAGGCGATCCACTTCCGCGGCAGCACGCCCCAAATCACGGCGCTCGCCGCGGGCGAGCTGGATTTGGCCGCGCTGGCCTATTCCTCCTTCGCGCTCGCCATCCAGAACGCGCATATGAACGATTTGCGGGTGGTGTCCGATCTTTATCAGGACGGTGTCCCGGGCTACTACTCGAACCAGGACATGGTTCGCCCCGACGGCGCGATCAAACGGATCGAAGACCTGAAGGGCAAAGTGGTTGCGACCAATGCCATCGGCGGTGCGGTCGATATCGCCGCCAAAGTCATGCTGCTGCGCCACGGCCTCGAAACGCCGCGCGACTATCAGCTGATCGAGGTTGCCTTTCCCAACATGGTCTCGGCGCTCGAGGGCAAGAAGGTCGACATGATCGAGATCGGCACGCCCTATTCGATCGTCGCGAAGAAAGAGGGCAAGGCGGTGAGTCTCTTCGATGTCGGCCAAGCCATGGGTCCGACGCAGCTGACCGTCTGGGCAACCCGCGAGCCCTTCATCAAGGCGCACCGCGCCGCGCTCGTCGATTTCTTCGAAGACGTCCAGACGATGCTGCACTGGTATCTCGATCCGAAGAACCGCGACGAGGGCATCCGCATCGTCGCCGCCTTCACCAAGGAACCAACCGCCGATTTTGCCGATTGGCTGTTTACGAAAAGCGACTACTATCGGGATCCGGACGCGCGGCCCAACCTGACCGCGATGCAGAACAACATCGATACGCAGAGGAAATTGGGACTCCTCAATATTGACATCGACGTCAAAAAATATGCCGATCTGTCGTTGGTGGACGACGCCGCAAAGCGCAAACATTAAAGACGTGTAATCTTTCGAGGTTCGGTTCATATGGGCGCGGGTATCAGCTTTGGTCAGGTCAGTCACACCTATCGGCCGCCGCGCGGGCGCCCGGTGCTGGCGCTCGACGGCGTCTCGCTCGATGTCGGCGAGCGCGAATTCGTCGCGCTGCTCGGTCCGTCGGGTTGCGGGAAAAGCACGCTGCTCTATCTCCTCGGAGGATTCCTGCCCTGCGAAGCGGGCTCGATCTCGGTGGGCGGCCACCCGGTCACCGGGCCCGGCCCCGATCGCGGCGTCGTCTTCCAGAATTTCGCGCTCTTCCCGTGGAAGACCGTGCGCCAGAACGTGCTCTATGGGCTGGAGAAGCAGCGCCTGCCCAAGGCGGAGCGCGAGAAGCGCGCGCAAGAGCTGATCGACCTCGTTCACCTCTCGGGCTTCGAGGATAGCTATCCGTCGCAGCTTTCGGGCGGCATGAAGCAGCGCGTCGCGATCGCGCGCACGCTCGCGATCGACCCGCAGACCCTCCTCATGGACGAGCCCTTCGGTGCGCTCGATGCGCAGACCCGGACGCTGATGCATGAGGAGTTGTTGGCGATCATGCGGCGGACGCCGAAAACAGTGGTGTTCGTCACGCATGACGTGCGCGAGGCGGTCTATCTCGCCGACCGCGTCGCGGTGATGACGGCCAGGCCCGGGCGGGTGAAGGAAATCGTCGACACCCATCCGTCCAACGGCTCGCGCGCCGACTTCATTCACACGCGCGAATATACGGACAAGGTCGACTATCTCTGGAATCTGGTGCGCGACGAAGCCATCCGCGCCCAGGAAGAGCGCGACTGATGAGCAACGACGTCGCATCCGTAGCACCTCCGGCGCCGCAGGCCGAACGGCGCGTCGCGAAGCTGCGGCTGAACAGCGACAATTTCGTCATCCGTTATCTGCCGCTCGTGCTGCTCGCAATCTTGTGGGAGATCGCGCCGCGGGTTCATATCGTCGATCCGAGCGAGCTGCCGCCGCTCTCGGCGGTGGCGAAGGCCTGGGTCGGGCTGCTGATGGACGGCGATCTGTGGACGAACGGCACCTCGTCCTTCTTCAACTGGTTCTTTGGGCTTGGCGGCGCGATCATCATCGGCGTGCCGCTGGGCGTGACCATGGCGCGGTTCGCCGTGGTCGAGGACATCGCGAGCCCCGTCGTCAAGGCGCTCTATCCGATGCCCAAATCGGCGCTCATCCCGGTGATGATCCTCTGGCTCGGCTTGGGCGCGGGCTCAAAGATCGCCTCGATCGGCATGAGCTGCCTGCTGCCGGTGATCTTGAGCGCCTATAATGGCGCGCGCGGCGTCGATCACACGCTCATATGGTCGGCCCGGTCCTGCGGCGCGAATGAGCGCGACGTGCTCTGGGAGGTGGTTCTGCCGAGCGCGCTGCCCGAGATCCTCGCCGGCATCCGCAATGCGGTGGCGATCTCCTTCATCGTGCTGGTTGCATCGGAGCTGCTCGTTGGCCAGCGCGGCCTCGGCTATCTCATCTCGTTCCTTGGCGAAGGCGGCGTTTACGACGCCATGTTCGCGGTGGTCGTCACGGTCTCTGCGCTCGGCTTCTTCGCCGATCGCGCTTATCTCTATTTCATGCGGCGGACTCTCGTATGGAGAGAATAAACAGTCAGTGGCGGCGCAAGCTGCTGCGCTCCTCCTCGGTCATTCTCCTGGCGGTGGCCTGGGAGTGGGGCGCGCGCATGCATTTCGTCTCCGACTTCCTGCTGCCGTCGCTGTCCTCGGTTCTGGTCCGCCTGTTCGACGATCTCGTCTCGGGCGATTTGCTGATCGGGCTGGGCCTGACGCTGGTGCGGACCTTCGCCGGGTTTTCGATGGCGGCGGTCGCGGGCGTCGTGATCGGCGTCACCATCGCGCGCTTCCGCCTCGTGCGCTGGTTCTTCGACCCCGTCGTGTCGGTCGGCAATCCGTGCCCGAAGATCGCGTTCCTGCCGATCTTCATCCTATGGTTCGGTGTTTTCGACTGGTCGAAGATCGCGATGGTCGCGTTTTCCTCGGTGTTTCCCGTCGTGGTCGCGACCTGGGCGGCGACCGAGAACGTCGACAAATACCTGATCTGGTCGGCGCAAAGCCTTGGCGTCAGCCGCCGCGCGCTGCTGTGGCAGATCGTCCTGCCATCCGCTATGCCGGAGGTGTTCACGGGCCTCCAAATCGCGCTGCCGATCTCGCTGATCGTCGTCATCATCTGCGAGATGACGATGGGCGGCGAAGGCCTCGGCGGCTCGATGATGACCTCGATGCGCTTTGCCGATTCCCCGGGCGTGTTCTCGGGCATCGTCGCCATCGCCATTGTCGGCTCCATCCTCGTGAAGCTGATGGAGATCGTGCGCAGGCGTCTCCTGGTCTGGCACCAGGAATCGGCGTAACCGAAGCGGGCCGGCTAGGCTCCGAGCATCGTTCCGGCGGCGATGCCGGCCTCGTTGCCGGCGATCTTCTTGCCGTCATCGATGCGGCAGCGCTGCACCTCGATCAGCCCGCCCTGCGCGCAGATCATGAAGCTTTTTTCCGCGACCTTCATCACTTGGCCGGGCTTGAAGCCCTTGACCATGCCGAAGCTGCGCACCGGGATTTTCGCCGCCTCGAAGATCTGGAGCTTGCGGTCGCCGAGCTTCGTCCAGGCGCCCGGCGCGGGGTTGCAGCCGCGAATGAGATCGTAGATCTGGTCGGCATGCTTGGCCCAATCGATGCGCGCTTCGGCCTCGCGGCACCAGCCTTCATAGCTCGCTTGTGACTCGTCCTGCACGGTCTCGCGCGCGCGGCCGGCGACCACGGCGTCGGCGGCTTCGAGCAACGCTTTGATGCCGAGCGGAAAGATTTTGTCGAAATAGACGCTGCCCAGCGTGTCGTCGGGCAAAATCTCGACCTCTTTCTGGAGCAGCACCGCGCCCTCATCGAGCCCATCGGTCGGGCGGAAAATCGTCAGGCCGGTCTTGGTCCGGCCGTGGATGATTGCCCAGTTGATCGAGGAGGGGCCGCGATGCAGCGGCAACAGCGAGGGATGAAACTGGATCATGCCGTGTGTCGGGATGGTGACGAAGGCTTGCGGCGCGAATTGCGTCACATACGCCATGACGCCGAGCTCGACCTTCAGTTCGCGCAGCGCCGCGAGTGCCTCGGGAGAGCCGAGGCTCTTGAACTGGAAGGTCTTGAGGCCGCGCTCGTCGGCGCCGAGCCGCAGCGGATCGGGCCGTGCGCCCGCCGCTTCGGGCGCGGCGAACACGCCGGCGATTTCGTCGCCGCGCTCGAGGAACGCATCGAGCGCCGCTTTGCCAAAGGCCTGTTGACCGACGATCGCAATACGCATGACTTCGATCCTTTCACTGCGGCGCGTGAACGCCGCTATCCTAGAGCAAATTCGCGACCGGTTTTAGCGCCTCTTCGGCTGCCGCGGTGGTGCGCGCGCGGGGCAGGGCGACCACCGCGATCTCGCGCGAGAAACGCGTGATGGTCGCGCAGGTTGCCGCGAGATCGACCCCGCCGGGCGTTTCGCTGATGATTGTCGCGAGCACTTTGAGATTGCGCGCGGCGAGGACCTCGAGCGCCGTCAGCGCATGGCTGAGGGCGCCGAGATAGCTGCCTCCCACAAGGAGGACGGGCAAGTCGAGCGCGGCGATCCAATCGAGCACCGTATGCCGCTCGTCGAGCGGCACCATCACCCCGCCAATCCCTTCGATGAGGAGGAGGTCTGGAGCGTTGGCCGTCGCGCGCCGCGTAAAGGCGACGAGCGCATCGAAATCGAGCGCGCGTTTCTCGCGCGGTGCGGCCATATCGGGCGAGAGCGGCGCCGCGTAGCGCCACGGCGTCACGCGATCGAGGGTTTCCGGCGTCACTTGGCGGCCGAGCGCGGCGAGCAGGATGCCGGAATCGCTGCCGGCGATGAGAGCCGGATCGAAGCCCGTTGCCACCGGCTTCAGTGCTTCGATGCCGCGGCCGCGCGCGCGCAGCGTCCGGATCAGCGCCGCCGTCACAAAGGTCTTGCCGACATCGGTGCCGGTCCCAGTGACGAAAACCGCGTTCATCGCCGGATGAACGAACCGACAAGGCCGGCGAGGCGCTCGATCGCCTCATCTGGATGCGCGGCGCAGAAAGCGAGGCGCAGGCGCGCGGTTCCCTCCGGCACGGTCGGCGGGCGGATGGCGGTGACAAGGAAGTCTTCCTCCTCCAGCCGGCGCGAGGCGGCGAGCGCGGCGTCGGCCGGACCGACAATGATCGGGACGATCGGGCTTTGCGCCTCACTCAACCCGGCGAGCGCGGTGAAACGCCGGGCCTTGGCGAGCGGCCGCTCGGTCAAGCCCGGATCGGACGCGATGATATCGAGCGCGGCAATCGCCGCGGCGACGCTCGCGGGCGGCAGGCCGGTCGAATAGACCAAGGTCCGGGCGCGGTTGTGCATCAGATCGATCACTTCCCGCGACGCACAGAGATAGCCGCCATAAGAGCCAAGGGCTTTGCTGAGCGTGCCCATCTGTAGCGGGATATCGCCCGCGCCAATGCCGAGGGCGGCAGCCGATCCTCGGCCTTGCCCAAGGACGCCGACGCCATGCGCATCATCGCTCATCAACCAGGCATCGCATTGCCGCGCGAGCTCGGCCAGCGCGGCAAGCGGCGCAATGTCGCCATCCATCGAGAAGACGCCCTCGGTGACGATCAGCGCGCGGCGATAGTCCTTTCGGCTGGCGGTCAGCAGCGCGGCCGCATCGGCCGCATCATTGTGGCGGAAGCTGCGAATCGCGGCGCCGCTCAATCTTGCGCCGGTCCAGATGCAGGCATGGGCCAGCGCGTCGAGGAGGACCAGGTCGCCGGCGCCGACCAGCGCCGGGATCACGCCGGTATTGGCGAGATAGCCCGAACCGAAAACGCAGGCCGCCTCGCTGCCCTTGAGCCGCGCGAGCCGCGTCTCGAGCTCGGCGTAAAGCGGATGGTTGCCGGTGACGAGGCGCGAGGCGCCGGCACCGGTTCCCCATGCCTCGATCGCGGCCGTCGCGGCTCTGCGCAACAGTGGGTGCCGCGTGAGATTGAGATAGTCGTTGCACGAGAAGGAGAGCAGGCGGCGGCCGCCGCGCTCGACCCAAAGCCCCTCGCCGCGCGCGCTCGCGGCCAAGCTGCGGCGCAGATCGGCCGCCTCAAGCGCGCGAAGCTTTTCCGAGGCGAAGGCATCGAGTGATTGCATCGCGGAGTTCCGCTTGACCCGGCCCGCATATAGCGTTACGCGGTGGGCCGCTCAAGACAAGGATTTTGACATGCCGGACAGCAATGACACGGTCGCGCTGCGTCACGATTGGACCCGCGGCGAGGTCGGCGCGCTCTTCGCGCTGTCGCTGCCGGAGCTGATCTTTCGGGCGCAATGCGCCCATCGCCAACACTTTGTGCCCGAGGCGGTTCAGCTCTCGCGGCTGTTGTCGATCAAGACCGGCGGTTGCCCCGAAGATTGCGCTTATTGTCCGCAGAGCGCCCACCATGACACCGGCGTGATCGCCGGCAAACTGATGGATGGAGAGTCGGTGCTCGCATCGGCAAAGGCGGCGAAGGCCGAGGGTGCCACGCGGTTCTGCATGGGCGCCGCCTGGCGCGAGCCCAAGGATCGCGATCTCGATCTCGTCTGCCGCATGATCGCGGAGGTCCGCGGCCTCGGGCTCGAAACCTGCGCGACGCTCGGAATGCTGACGCCGGAACAAGCCGGCCGTCTCAAGGCGGCGGGCCTCGACTATTACAACCATAACCTCGATACCTCGCCCGACTATTACGCGAGCATCATCACGACGCGCGATTTCGCCGAGCGGCTGGCGACGCTCGACACGGTGCGGGAGGCCGGCATCGCCGTCTGTTGCGGCGGCATCGTCGGCATGGGCGAGACCCGCGAGGACCGGATCGGGATGATCGTCGCACTTGCAACCCTGCCGCGCCATCCCGAAAGCGTGCCGATCAATCTGCTGGTGCAGGTCGAGGGAACGCCGCTGTTCGGAACCGCCGATCTTGATCCCATCGAGTTCGTGCGCACAGTCGCCGTGGCGCGCCTGACGATGCCGGCGTCGGTGGTGCGCCTCTCGGCCGGGCGCGAGGCGATGAGCGATGAAATGCAGGCTCTTTGCTTTCTCGCCGGCGCCAATTCGATTTTCTGCGGCGAGCGGCTCTTGACCGCGCCCAATCCCGGGCGCGATCGTGATCGCGCCTTGCTGGATCGCCTCGGCTTGCGGCCGATGGCGGAGTAAGCACCGGCCGTGACCACGCGGCCCGAATGGCTCGCCGCCGGCCTGCCGCATCTCTGGCTGCCCTATGCGCAGATGAAGACCGCGCCGGCGCCCTTGCCGGTCCGCGCGGTCGAGGGAAGCCGCATCATTCTTGACGACGGCCGGGTTCTCATCGACGGCCTCGCCTCGTGGTGGACGGCGTGCCACGGCTATCGTCATCCGCATATCGAAGAGGCGGTCACGCGGCAACTCGCGATCATGCCGCATGTTATGTTCGCGGGGCTCGTCCATGAGCAAGCGGCGCGGCTTGCAGCGCGCCTCGCGCGCTTTTTGCCGGGCGATCTCGATCATGTGTTCTTTTCCGAATCGGGCTCCGTCGCGGTCGAAGTCGCGCTGAAGATCGGCGCGCAATATTGGCTCAACCGCGGCGAAGAGCGGTCGCGCTTTCTTGCCTTCAAGGACGGCTATCACGGCGACACGCTCTGGGCGATGAGCGTCAGCGACCCCGCGCAGGGGATGCATCGCGCCCTGCAGCGCTTGCTGCCGCGGCAGATTATCGCCGATCTGCCGCGCGATGCCGCAACCGCCGAGGCTCTCGATCGTCTCCTCGAGCGTGATGGCGGAGATCTCGCGGCAATGATCGTCGAACCGCTGGTCCAAGGTGCCGGCGGGATGGTTTTTCACGACAGCGAGGTGCTGCGCCGGGTTGCCGAAGCGGCGCGGCGTCACAATGTGCTGCTCGTCTGCGACGAGGTGTTTACCGGCTTTGGCCGCACCGGCGCGCTCTTTGCCTGCGAGGCGGCCGGCATCCTGCCTGATATCATCACCGTGTCGAAGGCTTTGACGGGCGGCACTCTGCCGCTTGCCGCGACGGTCGCGCGCCGCCAAGTCTTCGAAGCATTTTTATCGGATGACCCGGCCACGGCGCTGATGCATGGTCCGACCTTCATGGCCAATGCGCTCGGCTGCGCGGCCGCCCATGCCTCGCTCGACCTCTTCGAGCGAGAGCCGCGGCTTGCGCAAGTGGCGGCGATCGCCGAGCGCTTGACGCGTGAGCTCGCGCCCTGTGCCAGCCTTGCCGGCGTCAAGTCGGTGCGGGTCAAAGGTGCGATCGGGGTGGTCGAGCTCGAAGCGGAGCCGGATCGCGATGCGCTGGTCCGGCGTTTCGTCGAGGCCGGCGTATGGATCCGGCCGCTCGGAAATATCGTCTATGTGACGCCGCCCTTCACGATCGCGCCGGACGAGCTGGCTTGCCTCACCGGTGCGATTTGCGAGGTGCTGAGCGAGGCGTGCGCCCGCTAGCGGCGTGGGTCGCGACGGCGCGGCGGTGCGCCGCGCTCGGCCGAGCGGACGACCAGCGGGCTCGCTTGATGATGTATCATTCGCCACTCATTGGCTTCGCGAATGAAAATATTGGTCGCGATGAGATGCCCGGTATCGAGCTCCTCCTCGCACAGCACCAGGGCGATATCGCCATGGAGAAAGGCGCGGTCGTCATGACACATCACGCCGGGGCTTTCCGGATTGGCGAGGATGTCGTGCCAGCTCTTCAGCACGGCGGCGCGCCCGGCGAGCGGCGTCCAGCCGGGATGAACGCAGGTGACCGGCGCTTCGCGTGCCCAGATCGCGTCCATCGCTGCGGCATCGCGCCCGGTGAAGGCGCGATAAAATTCGAGATTGGCGCTCAACACGGCGTCGGTATCGGATGACGGGATGGGTGCCATTCTTTCCTCTGCCTTTCCGTCCGGCGCTTAGCGCTCCGTGCGTGGCTGCTTGGGCCCCGCCGGCTTGGTGTCGGCGAATTTGCGTGCCCACAAAAATTTTCCCGCCAGCGCGATCAGGGCAAGCGCCGCGATTGCGGCAAGCGTCGGGCCAAGCCAGCCGAAGGTGTGGACGAATTCGAAGAACCGGGCGCCGAGCCAATAGGTGAGGCCGCCCCAGAATCCGACCCACAGCGCCGCGCCGATTGCGTTGTAGAGGAGGAAGCGCGGCCACGGCATTTCGAGCGTCCCCGCGACAATGCCGTTGAACTGGCGAAGGATGACGAAAAATCGCGCGGCGACGACGACGATGTCGCCATATTGCGCGAAGAACATTTCGACCTGCCGCAGCCGTTCGAGCGTGATCCCGATTCGCCCGCCATAGCGCACCAAAATCCGATGTCCGCCGAATGCACCAATGAAGAAGCCGATGCTGTCGCCGATGATGGCGCCGAGCCAAGCGACCGGCAGGAGCCAGAGGATGTTCAACGAGCCGCGCGAGGCGAGCACGGAACCGGCGATGAGCATGGTTTCGCCGGGCGTCGGAAGGCCGAAATCCTCGAGCAGGATGCCAAAGAACACGGCGAGATAGCCGTACTCGACGACAAAGCGGTGGACTTCGTCGACGAAGCTCAAAAGCGTGCCTCAGAGGTCGTGACGCGGCGCGGCATGCCTCTCTAGGGGCAAAGCCGGGCCGAGGCAACCCACCGCCCGGGCGCGGCCGCGCAGCCGAGGCGGGCAATCCGGAACACTCCGCGAACGGTTGCTCGTCCGATTTGCCGCCTCCGCGGCCGGTGCACCGAGCGCCTTGGCAAGCGTCGCGCTTCATGCGATGGATCGCCATGAGCTGGGTCCTCCCGGAGACCGACTCGACCCCCGATCCGCTGCGCGCCGCGTTGCGTGCCGCTTACCGCGTTGAGGAAGCAACCGCCGTCGCGAGCGTCCTTGCGGCGGCCCAAGTCTCGCCCGAGCTCAGCGAGCGCATCGCGGCACGGGCGGGCGCGCTCGTCGCGGAAGCGCGCCGTCGCCGCCACGGCAAGGGCGGCATCGATGCCTTCCTCAACGAATTCGCGCTGTCGAGCGAGGAGGGCATCGCCCTTCTCTGCCTCGCCGAGGCGTTGCTGCGGGTTCCCGATACGGGGACGATCGACAAGCTCATCCGCGACAAGCTTGCCCCCGCCGATTGGTCGCGCCATCTCGGCCGCTCGGCCTCGCTCTTCGTCAACGCATCGACCTGGGCCTTGATGCTGACGGGCAGGCTGCTGCGCGACGATCCCGATGCCCAGGACTTGACGTCGACCCTGCGACGGCTCTTCGCCCGCACCGGCGAGCCCGTGCTGCGCCAGGCGGTGACGGCGGCGATGCGGATTCTCGGCCATCAATTCGTCATGGGCCGCACCATCGAAGAGGCGCTGCGCCGCGCCAAGCCGATGGAGGCACAGGGCTATCGCTTCTCCTACGACATGCTCGGCGAAGCGGCGCGAACCGCGGCGGATGCAGCGCGCTATGCCGAGCGATATCGCCGCGCGCTCGCGGCGATCGGAGCCGATCTGGCCGGCCGCGAGCCGTCGCAGGCGGCGGGAATTTCCGTAAAGCTGTCGGCGCTTCATCCGCGCTACGAAGAGGCGCAGCGCGCACGCGTTCTCGAGGCATTGCCGCCGCTGCTTTTATCTCTCGCGCAGCAGGCGAAAGCGGCCGGGATCGGCATGACGATCGACGCCGAGGAGGCGGATCGGCTCGAGCTTTCGCTCGACCTCATCGAAGGCCTGTCGCGCCATCCCGACCTCGCCGGCTGGAACGGGCTCGGCCTCGCGGTCCAAGCCTATCAAACGCGCGCCCTGCCGCTGCTCGATTGGCTTGCGGCTGTGGCGCGGCGCGATCGGCGTCGGCTCATGCTGCGGCTCGTCAAGGGCGCCTATTGGGACACCGAGATCAAGCGCACGCAGGAACGCGGCCTCGATTTCTTCCCGGTTTATACGCGCAAGGCGAGCACCGATGTCTCCTATCTCGCTTGCGCGCGGCGCATCTGGAACGCGCGCGACGCCTTCTTTCCGCAATTCGCGACGCACAATGCGCATTCCGTGGCGGCAATCATGGACCTCGTCGGGGGCGAGCGCGATTTCGAATTCCAGCGGCTGCACGGCATGGGCGAGGCGCTCTACGACCAGATCGTCGGCAGCGAGTCCGGGAAGTTCGCCTGCCGCGTTTACGCGCCGGTCGGCGGCCATGAGGATTTGCTCGCCTATCTGGTCCGGCGGCTCCTCGAAAACGGCGCGAACACATCCTTCGTCAATCGCCTCGTCGACGAGGCGGCGCCGATCCAAACCCTTATCGCCGATCCGGTGTCGCGCGTCGCGGCGCTGGCCAGCAAGCCGCACCCGGGCATCAAGCTGCCGCGTGACCTCTACGCCCCGGAACGCGTCAACGCACCCGGCATCGATCTGAGCGATCGCGCGAAGCTTGCTGCGCTCTCGACAGCCTTGGCGGATGCGGCCCGCGCACCCTGGACGGCGGCGCCGATCCTCGGCGGCGGAGAGACGGGAGAGGGAGCGCTGCGGGAGATTCGCAATCCGGCGGATCGGCGGCAGGTCGTCGGCACCGTCAGCGAACCCGGCGAAGCGCAAATCGAAGAGGCGCTGGCGCGCGCCGGCGCCGCCGCGGCCGAATGGGATGCGACGCCGGCGGAAGATCGCGCGCGCCGGCTCGACCATGCGGCTGATCTCATTGCGGCGCGCATGCCGCTTTTCATCGCCATGATCGTGCGCGAAGGCGGACGCACCATCGTCGATGCGCTGACGGAGGTCCGCGAGGCGATCGATCACTGCCGCTATTGCGCGGCGCGGGCGCGGGCGGATTTTTCAGCGCCGCTTGCGCTTCCCGGCCCTTCGGGCGAGCGCAACGAGCTGGCTTTCCATGGACGCGGCGTTTTTGCCTGCATCGCGCCGTGGAATTTTCCCCTCGCCATTTTCCTGGGACAGGTGGCGGGCGCCTTGGCGGCGGGAAATGCCGTGATCGGTAAGCCCGCGGAGCAAACGCCGCTCGTCGCGGCTGCCGCCATGCGGTTGCTGCGGGAGGCCGGCTTTCCCGATGATGTCGTCCAGTTGCTTCCCGGCGGTCCCGAAACCGGCGCGGCACTGATTGCCGATCCGCGCATTGCCGGCGTCGCATTCACGGGTTCGACCGAGACCGCGCGCGCGATCAACCTCGCCTTGGCGCAGCGTCCGGGTCCGATCGCGCCGTTCATCGCCGAAACCGGCGGGCAGAACGCGATCATCGCCGATTCGACCGCCTTGCCCGAACAGCTCGTCACCGACGTGCTCGCCTCGGCCTTCGACAGTGCCGGCCAGCGATGCTCCTCGGCACGCGTTCTGTTCGTTCAAAGCGATATTGCCGACAGGGTGATCGAGATGCTGTCGGGAGCCATGGACGAGCTCGTCATCGGCGACCCGGCTCTGCTCTCGACCGATATCGGCCCGCTGATCGATGAAAGCGCCCGGGAGGCGCTGCAACGTCACGCGGAGCGAATGAGGCATACTGGGCGCCTCGTGCGCGAGCTTGCGCTGCCGCCGGGCACCGAGCACGGAACCTTTTTCGCCCCGCGCGCCTTCGAGATAGACACGCTCGGTCTGCTGCATGCGGAGGTGTTCGGTCCGATTTTGCACATCATCCGCTGGGAAGGCGACAGGCTCGACCAGGTTCTCGACTCCATCGACGCGACGGGCTTCGGGTTGACGCTCGGCATCCACACCCGGATCGATGAAACCGTCCGCGAGATCGAGAGCCGCGCGCGGATCGGCAACACCTATGTCAATCGCAACCAGATCGGCGCGGTCGTCGGCGCGCAGCCCTTCGGCGGCGAGAGGCTCTCGGGGACGGGACCGAAGATCGGCGGTCCGCATTACCTTTACCGGTTCGCGACCGAGCGGGTCCTGTCGATCGACACGACCGCGGCGGGCGGCAATGCGAGCCTCATGTCGTTGAAAGAGGATGACGGGGCGTGACTCGGGCGGCTCGCCGTCGCGCGAGCGCGCCGATCACAAAATCGTCACCATCTGCCGCGAATTCTCTCGCAGCGTCGGGACAGGCGCGATCCCGCCAATAACGCCCGGCGGCCAACTAGGCGATGGGGGTGGGGCCGCCTATATTAATTGGACGACGCGCTCACCAGCAGAGTCGGCGCCATGCCGGATAAGAACGCGAATACCCAGGTTCAGACCTCGGCCAAGCAAAGCGAGGTCGACGAATTCCTGCGCAAGGTCGCGGCAATGCCGTCGGTCAGCCCGGAAGGCGGGCGCGGGCGGCTTATTTTTGCGCTGGACGCGACCGCAAGCCGCGAGCCGACTTGGGATCGGGCGTGCCGGATCCAGGGCGAGATGTTCGATGCGACGGCGGCTTTGGGCGGGCTCGACGTGCAGCTCGTGTTCTATCGCGGATTCAACGAATGCAAGGCCAGCCGGTGGCTGTCGAACGGAACGTCTTTGCACGCGGCGATGCGCGCCGTGTTCTGCGTCGGCGGCGAGACTCAGATCGCGCGGATTTTGCGTCACGCCTTCAAGGAATCGGAGGCGCACCGCATCGGCGCCCTGGTGTTCGTCGGCGACGCGATGGAGGAAAAGCTCGACGAGCTCTGCGCGCTCGCGGGCAAGCTCGGGCTGCGCGGCGTTCCGGTCTTCGCCTTCCATGAGGGCGCCGATCCGACCGCCGCGCGCGCGTTCAAGGAAATCGCGCGGCTGACGCGCGGCGCCTATTGCCGTTTCGATGCCAACAGCGCCGATGAGCTGCGCGCCCTGCTTGGCGCGGTGGCCGCCTATGCGGCGGGCGGCCGGCGCGCTCTGGCGGATTACGGAAAGGCAACGGGCGGCGCCGCCTTGCTGCTGGCGCATCGCTTGAATGGAAGCGAATAGCCTCGATGCCATATCTCCTCATCGGGGTCGTCGTGCTGGCGCTTTTGCTGCTGGCCGCGCGAGCGATCGTCAATGCGGACGCCGCACAGCTCAGCCGGGTTCTTGTTTGGTCGATGGCGGGGGTCGGCATGACGGCGACCGCCGCCGCGCTGCTTTTCCTCATCGTCACCGACCGTTGGGCACCCGCTCTGGTTCTGGCCGGCGGTCTCGCGCCGCTGGTTCTGCGTCGCAGAGCGCGATGGCGCCGGCGCTATGGCTCGGCAACGGGCGGTGGAGGCGGCGAGCGCTCGGAGGTGCAGACGGAGCTGCTGCGCATGAAGCTCGAGCACGATACTGGTGCGATGAGCGGCGTGGTGCGGCGCGGGGCCTTCGCCGGGCGCACGCTCGAGGACCTCAACCGCGCCGAGATGTTGACGCTGTGGCGGCAATGCCTCGCCGAGGACGAGCAAGGGGCGCGGCTGCTCGAAACCTATCTCGATCGTTTCAGGCCCGACTGGCGGAAAGGCGAGACAGGCGATGCGGGCGCGGGCGGCGCCATGACCCGCGACCAGGCTTACGCGATTCTCGATCTCAAGCCGGGCGCCAGTCCCGAGGAAATCCGGGAGGCTCATCGCCGCCTCATGATGAAGCTTCATCCCGATCACGGCGGCTCGACCTATTTGGCAGCCCAGATCAACCGCGCGAAGGACCTGCTGCTCGGCGCGTGAAGCGGTTATGAAAAGGTTAGCGCTTTCGCTATAAAGCTTTAGGAACAACTTTGGTGGGTGCGACGTTGTCGCCGCAGCCCTCAATTGCGGAAAGTATGTCGATGAGCCAGCGCATTCTCAAAGCGGTGTTTCCCGTGGGCGGCCTCGGCACGCGGTTTCTTCCGGCGACCAAGGCGATGCCGAAAGAGATGCTTCCGGTGGTGGATAAGCCGCTCATTCAGTATGCCGTCGAGGAGGCCCAGGCCGCGGGAATCGAAGAATTCATCTTCGTTACCGGCCGCTCGAAGACCGCCATCGAGGACCATTTCGACCATCCCTACGAGCTCGAAGACACGTTGCAGGAGCGCGCCAAGAAGGCGGAGCTCAGCGCCATCAATTCTTGGATGCCGCGTCCCGGCCAGGTTGCCTATACTCGACAGCAACATCCGCTTGGCCTTGGTCATGCGGTCTGGTGCGCCCGGCACCTCGTCGGGGACGCACCCTTCGCGGTGTTGCTTGCCGACGATCTCGTGCTGGCGGAGAAGCCCTGCCTCAAGCAGATGGTCGAGGCCTATGAGCAGACCAAGGCCAATATCGTCGCGGTGGTCGACGTCCCGCGCGAGCACACGAACCGCTATGGCATTCTCGATATCGAGCGCGAGGACGGGCGGCTGGTGAAAGTGAAGGGCGTGGTCGAGAAGCCGGCGCCCAAGGACGCGCCGTCGACGCTCTCGATCATCGGGCGCTATATCCTCGAGCCGCAAGTCTTCGATCATTTGGCGAAGTTCGAGCGCGGCGCCGGCGGCGAGATTCAGCTGACCGATGCCTTGTCGCAGCTTATCGCCTCGCGCCGCGACTTCTTTGGCTTGCGCTATGAGGGAAAGCGCTTCGATTGCGGCGACAAGGCCGGTTTCTTCGAAGCCAATCTTGCTTTCGCCCTGGCCCGTCCCGACATGCAATCGGCCGTGCGCCGGATTCTCGCCAACTATTGTTGAACGAAGGATCGAAGAATGGGCGACCAGCCGGCGGGCGGCCACCGTTTCAATCCGACCATCTTGCGCGAATACGACGTTCGCGGCGTGGTCGGCGAGACTCTCGGCGAGACGGATGCGCGCGCCATCGGGCAAAGCTTCGCGGTGGTGATGCGCGAGGCCGGTGCCCGATCGATCGCGGTGGGGCGCGACGGACGCTTGTCGTCGCCCGCGCTGGAGGCGGCGTTGATCGGCGGGCTGCTGGGCAGCGGCATCGACGTCGTCCGCGTCGGGCTAGGGCCGACGCCGATGCTCTATTACGCGGCCAATACGCTCGATGTCGACGCCGCCATCATGGTGACCGGCTCGCACAACCCGCCGACCCATAACGGCTTCAAGCTCACCCTGGCGAAAAAGCCGTTTTTCGCGCGCGATATCCTGCGGTTGGGCGAGATCGCCGCACGCGGGAATTTTCCCCAAGGCGCCGGCCGCAGCAGCGAACGTTCCGTGCTCGAGGGCTATGTCGAGCGCCTGCTCAAGGACTATGACGGGCGCAAGCCGCTTTTCGTTGCTTGGGATGCGGGCAATGGCGCCGCCGGCGAGGCGCTGCAGCTCTTGACGGCAAAATTGCCCGGGCGTCATCTCTTGCTCAACGAGACGATCGATGGGCGCTTTCCGGCGCATCACCCCGATCCGACCGAGACCAAGAACCTGGTTCAGCTCCAGGAGGCGGTGCGGCGCGAGGGCTGCGACCTCGGGATCGCCTTTGACGGCGATGCGGATCGCATCGGGGTCGTGGATGGGCAGGGGCGTATCCTTTGGGGCGATCAATTCATGGTTCTCCTCGCGCGCGACGTGCTGCGCGCGAAGCCGGGGGCGACCATCATCGCCGATGTGAAAGCGAGCCAGGTCCTCTTCGATGAGATCGCGCGCATGGGCGGCGATCCGCTGATGTGGCGGACCGGCCATTCGCTCATCAAATCGAAGATGGCCGAGACCGGCGCGCCGCTGGCCGGCGAAATGAGCGGGCACATTTTCTTTGCCGATCGTTATTACGGCTATGACGACGCGCTCTATGCGGCCGTGCGCCTTCTCGGAATCGTCGCGCGCAGCGACGAGACCCTGGCGCAGTTCCGCGATACGCTGCCTCCTGTGGTGAATACGCCCGAGTTGCGCTTTGCCTGTGCCGAGGAGCGGAAATTCGCCGTGGTCGACGAGGTTCGCGCCCGGCTCGAAGCCGCGGGCGCGAGCATCGCCGCGATCGACGGCGTGCGGGTGAAGACGGCGTCAGGCTGGTGGCTGCTGCGTGCATCGAACACGCAGGACGTGCTCGTCGCGCGCGCCGAGGCGCGCGACGAAGCTCGGCTCGAGGTTTTGAAGCGGCAGCTTTGCGATCAGCTGCGGGCCAGCGGGATCACTCCGCCAGATTTTTAGACGCTGCGGGCGACGCCGCCATTTGCATCGACGACGGCTCGAGCACCACGCAGGCGCGGTGGGCGTGGCGCAGCACCCGGCACGCGTTCTGGGCCTGCTTTTCCGTCAGATTGACGATACGGGCCTGATAGATCTTGTGCTTTTTCGCATGCGAGGTGACGAGCACGACGGTCTTGCCGCGCTCGGCCGGCAGATGCGACAGGGCGACGGCGCCAGCATGGGCGGCGGAGGCTTGGCGGCGATAGGCGCCGACCTGGACGCCCCAGCTCGAACTCGGCTTGCGCATCGGCGTCGCCGCTTCCGCCTGGCCGATCGGCGACAAATTGGCGACCGCGTGCGCGGCGTGATGGGCGAGCGCGTGAAGGGTCGATTCGCTCTGGCCGCGCTTTGTCGCGGGCTTGGCGTTGCTGGCGACCATCTGGGTTTCGGGCGCGATGTTGCCGGCGAAGGCCGAATTGAGCAGGCTCGCCATCTTGCGGTCGCGCGAATGTGCGGATTGGCCGCCCATGACGACACCGATCAGCCGGCGGTTGTCGCGCACGGCCGAGGCCGCGAGGTTGAAGCCCGAGGCGCGGATAAAGCCGGTCTTGATGCCGTCCATGCCGCGGAAGCTGTTCATCAGGTGATTGTGGTTGCCGTAGGTGACGCCGTGATAGGTGAATTGCTCGGTGCCGAAATATTTATATTCGGCGGGAAAATCGAGATAGAGGTGACGCGCGAGCATAGCCATGTCGCGGGCCGTGGTCCGTTGCAGCGGATCGGGAAGGCCCGAGGCGTTGTCGAAATTGGTATGCTCCATGCCCATCGCATGGGCGGTGCGAGTCATTTTCTCGGCGAAGCCGTGCTCGGTCCCGCCGAGGCCTTCGGCGAGGACGACCGCGGCATCATTCGCCGATTGTGTGACAAGCCCGAGGATCAGATCGTGGACGGCGATCGTGTCGCCGGCCTTGAGATCGAGCTTGGTCGGCTCCTGGGCCGCGGCATGGGCCGAGACCGGGAAGTGCTGATCGAGCGTGATCTGCTTGTGTTCGAGGGCATCGAAGGTCAGGTAGAGCGTCATCATCTTCGTCAGCGACGCCGGATAGGTCACCGCGTCGGCGTTCGATTCGCTTACCACCTGGCCGGTTTTGGCGTCGATCACGATCGAGGAGTGCTTTGCGGCCCAGGCGCTGGTCACCCCGCCCAAACTGCTGGCGAGGAGAACCGGGAGAACTGCCGAAGCCAAAAGCCGAAAAGATGGAACCCGAAAAACCGCCACAGAAGCCCCCGAACGTCGCGCTGCGCCAAAACGTGAATACAAAAGCGAAAATACGTTAACAAGCCATTGAATTAAAATCCAGTTCCAGATTGAGGCAGGTGCGACTTTTTTGCGGCGGCCGGGCGGTTCTATTGTGCAGTGCACAAGAGGCCTTGAGCGGCAGCTTGCAGGAGCGCTAAAGTTCGATGTTGCGGCGCAGCATGACCGTCTTGTCGCGCCGGTGCTGCCCCCTCAGAGGAGATCGCCCGATGGCCCCGAGCCCGAGAAGACCCCCCGCCGCCGCGACACCCCGCCAAGCCCCGCTCGCGGCCCCCGCGGCCCTCACCTATGCGGAGCTCGCCGGGCTGGGCGAGGAGGGGCTCGAGGCCGCGTCCCGCGCCAATGCCGCGCTGACCGAAGGGGTGGAGGCGCTCGCCGCCGCGGCGATGGGCGGTACCCGCCTGGCCTTCCAGAGCGCCACCGAGGCGGCGCGCGGCTTCCTCGGCGCCGCGACCTTGGAGGATGTGCTGCGCCTCCAAGCCGAGCTCGCGCGGCGCAATCTCGACGGGTTTTTCGCCGCCGCGGCAAAGCTTTCGCAGGTCGGCTGGGCGCTTGCCGGCGCCGCGTTCCTGCCGCCGCCCGCGCGAGTCGCGGCGAGGCCTGGCCCGACGCCGCGCGGCGCCAGCCCCGTTCGCTGAGCGCGCCTCGCGCCGCCCCGCGCCGCGTCACGGAAAAGCCCCGCCGCGATGTTTTGCCGGCGTTAAGGAAGCAGCGTTAGGCTTTTACCCTCTAAGGCCTGGGGATGGTTCGGAGAAAGCCCTTTGCCCGGGCCCGGCGCTAACCATATCATAGGCGGCGAGCGGAGAGAGTGGAGACGAGGCGTCCCTTCGGGGCGCGGCAGACGCGAAGCGATGAGCGATATCGAGAAGCGCAACGGCACCGAAGGCCCAAGCACGGGCGTGATCGTCAAGCCCAAGGCGAAGACGAAAAAGCCCTCGATGTACAAGGTGCTGATGCTGAACGACGATTACACGCCGATGGAATTCGTCGTTCACATCCTGGAGCGCTTCTTCAACAAGAATCGCGAAGAGGCGACCCGCATCATGCTGCACGTCCATCGCCGCGGGGTCGGGATCTGCGGCGTCTACACCTACGAGGTCGCCGAGACGAAAGTGACCCAGGTGATGGATTTCGCCCGCCAGCATCAGCACCCGCTGCAATGCACTTTGGAGAAGGACTGACCGCCGGAGCATCTTCACCGCCCCTCTTGGCCCTCATCGAAGGAATCTCGGTTTCATGTTGTCGCGTAACCTCGAAAAGACCCTTCATCGCGCGCTCGCCTATGCCAATGAGAGGCGGCATGAATACGCGACCTTGGAGCATCTGCTCCTCGCCTTGACCGAGGACCAGGACGCGATGGCGGTGCTGCGCGCCTGCACCGTCGACGTCGACAAGCTGCGCCGCGACGTTCTCCACTATGTCGACAACGAGCTCGGCAATCTCGTCTCGACCCATGTCGAGGATGCCAAGCCGACGGCGAGCTTCCAGCGCGTGCTGCAGCGCGCGGCGATCCATGTCCAATCCTCGGGCCGCGAGGAGGTGACCGGCGCCAATGTGCTGGTCGCGATGTTCGCCGAGCGCGAATCGAACGCGGTCTATTTCCTGCAGGATCAGGAGATGACGCGGTTCGACGCCGTCAATTACATCTCGCATGGCATCGCCAAGGCGCCCGGCCGCTCCGAGACGCGGCGCGTGCAAGGCAATGACGAGGACGAGCGCGGCGAGACCGGCGCCGGCGGCAAGCAGAAGCGCGGCCATGACGCGCTCGATGCCTATTGCGTCAACCTCAACAAGAAGGCGCGCAACGGCAAGATCGATCCGCTGATCGGCCGCGAGATGGAGGTCGACCGCACCATCCAGATCCTCTGCCGCCGCCAGAAGAACAACCCGCTCTATGTCGGCGATCCGGGCGTCGGCAAGACCGCGATCGCCGAAGGCCTCGCGCGCCGCATCGTGCAGCGCGAAGTGCCCGAGGTGTTGCAGAACGCGACCATCTACGCGCTCGATATGGGCGCGCTCTTGGCCGGTACGCGCTATCGCGGCGATTTCGAAGAGCGTTTGAAAGCCGTGCTGTCCGAGCTCGAGGCGATGCCCGGCAGCGTCCTCTTCATCGACGAAATCCACACCGTGATCGGCGCCGGCGCCACTTCGGGCGGCGCGATGGATGCATCGAACCTTTTGAAGCCGGCGCTCGCCAGCGGCAACATCCGCTGCATCGGCTCGACCACCTATAAGGAATACCGCAACTACTTCGAGAAGGATCGCGCGCTCGTCCGCCGCTTCCAGAAGATCGACGTCAATGAGCCGACGGTCGAGGACGCGGTGAAGATCCTGCGCGGCCTCAAGCCTTATTACGAGCGGCACCACAAGGTGCGCTACACCTCGGAGGCGATCCGCACCGCGGTCGAGCTGTCGCATCGCTATATCGGCGACCGCAAGCTGCCGGACAAGGCGATCGACGTGATCGACGAGGTCGGCGCGGCACAGATGCTGCTGCCCGAGAACAAGCGCCGCAAGACCATCACCGGCAAGGAGGTCGAGGCGGTGGTGGCGACGATCGCGCGCATTCCCCCCAAGAGCGTCTCGCGCGACGACAAGGAGGTCTTGAAGAATCTCGATCGCGATTTGAAGACCATGGTGTTCGGCCAGGATTCGGCGATCGAGACCTTGGTCGCGGCGATCAAGCTCGCTCGCGCCGGGCTGCGCGAGCAGGAAAAGCCGATCGGCTCCTATCTCTTCTCCGGCCCGACCGGCGTCGGCAAGACCGAGGTCGCGCGGCAATTGGCGCGCACGCTCGGCATCGAGCTGACGCGGTTCGATATGTCGGAATACATGGAGCGGCACACCGTCTCGCGCCTCATCGGCGCGCCGCCGGGCTATGTCGGCTTCGATCAGGGCGGCCTCTTGACCGACGCGGTCGACCAGCATCCGCATTGCGTGCTCTTGCTGGACGAGATCGAGAAGGCGCATCCCGATCTCTTCAACATCCTGTTGCAGGTGATGGATTACGGGAAGCTCACCGATCACAACGGCAAGAATGTCGATTTCCGCAACGTGATCCTCATCATGACGACCAATGCCGGCGCCGCCGATCTGGCCAAGCCTGCGATCGGCTTCGGCAGCGAGGTTCGGACCGGCGACGATCACGAGGCGATCAATCGCATGTTCACGCCGGAGTTCCGCAACCGGCTCGATGCGATCGTCTCCTTCTCGGCGCTGACGCCGCAGACCATCGGCCGCGTCGTCGACAAGTTCATCCTCCAGCTCGAGGAGCAGCTCGCCGACCGCAACGTGCAGATCGTCCTCGACGACGAGGCGCGCAAATGGCTGGGCGTCAAAGGCTATGACAAGCTTTTCGGCGCAAGGCCGCTGGGCCGCATCATCCAGGAGCATGTGAAGAAGCCGCTGGCGGAAGAGCTGCTCTTCGGCAAGCTGACCAAGGGCGGCGTTGTCAAGGTCTCGGTCGACAAGGAGACGGACAAGCTCGCCTTCGGCTTCGAGGAGGCGGCGCCGCGCCCGGCGACGCCCGACGAGCCCGATGCCCCCAAAGAGCCCGAATACGTGGAGTAGGGGCCCGGGACTCCGCACGCCTCGTCCTGAGGAGCGATGCGAAGCATCGCGTCTCGAAGGACGCACCGCCCTAACGGGCGCGGGGTCACATCAGATAGCTGTCGGCAGGAAGGTCGCCTTCGGGCGGCCTTTTTGTTGATGTCCGAGAGGCTCGCCTCGCGACTCGCGACGATGGGCGAGGCGAAGTCGACCAACCGGCAGCCAAAAATCGTTCTGCGCTAGAACCGTTTCTGGTATAGAAAACCACTCCAATAAACTGCGGTCGTCATGCCCAGCGCCGATCAAGTCAAAGCATTGATTGCCTCCCTCACCGCTGGAGACGAAGCGCATTTTTATTCTGTTGCGATGCAGATCGCAGCTCCCGAAGGGCGTATGGGCCACGGCAAACTGGCAGAAGAAATACGCGCGCTGATCGACAAAGCAAAGTCACGAACGCGCTTGCCAACGGCAGGACCTATTCCTCTGGCACGTCCGCGCGGCGAACTTGCTGAACTTCTGAGCGTGTCCTACCCGAACGTCCACCTCAAAGACATGGTGCTCGGAACCTCAACTAGGAAAAAACTGGAACGTGTCGTTCGAGAGCATCGCGCAATCCAGATCATCCGAACTCGCGGCCTTGCGCCTCGTAGGAAACTTCTTCTTATAGGAAAGCCCGGAACTGGAAAGACGCTTACGGCATCGGCGCTGGCAGGAGAGCTAGGATTGCCTCTCTTCGTCGTCCGACTTGACGGGCTGATTACGAAGTTTATGGGCGAAACAGCCGCCAAACTTCGCCTAATCTTTGAAGCGCTTAACCAAACGCGGGGCGTGTATCTCTTCGATGAATTCGACAGTATCGGGTCGGCGCGTGGCCTCAGCAACGATGTAGGCGAGATCCGGCGCGTGCTGAATAGCTTCCTGCAAATGGTCGAGCAGGATAACTCTGATAGTCTTGTCATCGCCGCTACCAATCACGTCGGCATACTCGACCGTGCGCTTTTTCGCCGATTTGACGATGTAATCGAGTACGACTTGCCAGATGAGACCAGAATTATTGAGACTTTAAAGGCCAAGCTCGGCGCATTCAGGACTCAAAGGATTCATTGGGGGAAGGTGGCTGCTTTGGCGCGTGGCCTTAACTTCGCCGACATCACTCGCGCCTGCG
>DATNGG010000182.1:0-24993 GCA_035605975.1 Allostellaceae bacterium
TGGCCTGCACGCGGTCGGCTGCGGCGCGGCTGACCATGGGACCGATATCGGTTGCCGGATCGGTGGGATCGCCGGTTTTCAGTTTGCGCGCCGCGGTCACGAAGAAATCGAGAAACTTTTCATAAACCGGCGCTTCGACGATGACCCGTTGCGCCGAAATGCATTGTTGTCCGCTGGCCTCGAAGGCGGCGGCTGCAATGCGTTGCGCTGCATCGGCGAGATTTGCGTCGGCGCAGACGATATTCGCCGCGTTTGAGCCCAGTTCGGCAACGAATTTCTTGGCGCCCGCCGCGCGCGCCAGTTCTTGCCCGGCTGCGGTGCCGCCGGTCAGCGTCACTGCTGCGATTCCGGGATGGGCAACCAGCGAGAGCGCGGATTCCCGTCCGCCGGTGACCACATTGAATATTCCATCGGGCAGCCCCGATTGCTTCAGCGCTTCGGCAATGATCAGCGCAGCTTCGGTGGCAGGCGGTGACGGCTTTGCCACCACGGCATTTCCCATAGCGATGGCGGGCGCGAGCTTCTGGACGAGAAGATTGACGGGCGCGTTGAAGGGCGTGATCGCCGCGACCGCGCCATAGGGAATACGCGTGGTGAATCCGAAGCGCCCCGCGCCGGCGGCCGTGGCGTCCAGCGGCAGAACTTCGCCCGAAAAATATGCGAGTTGCGCCGCAGTCGCGCGCAGAAATTGCGGGCCGCGCCTCGCTTCGAATGTCGCAGCGCGGCGCGGCTTTCCGATGCAGCGGATCAGCGACTCAAGAATTTCGGATTCAGCCTGTTCGAGGCGGGCTGCCGCGTCGTTGAGCCATTTCGCGCGTTCTGCCGGCATGCGTTCCAGATTGGCGAGGAAGGCCGCGTGCGCGTTCTCCACAGCATTCGCGACAATCGTCGAGTCGCATTCGGCGATTTCGCCGATGATCCTCTCATCGACGGGCGAGACAAGGTGTGAAGCTTTGCCGCTGAATTCCCTGCTTTTGCCGCCTATCCACGGATTCAGTCGCCACGCGTCCATTTTGTTCCCTCACGCTTTGAGATGCGCTTCGCGCCGTTGGTAGAGTTCATCATCGGCGTAACCCATGGTCTCGGGACGCGCGCGTCCGAGCATCACCTGGAAGTAAACCGGCTCGAGACTCTCGTTTTGATAACCGTGAATGACGCCCGGCGGGCAGGAGATGCATTCCCATGGGCCGAGCACGCGGCTGACGCGCTTACCGGCTTCGTCGTCCACGAACACTGTCAGATAGCCACGAAGCACGAAGAATACTTCCTCGACCTCATGCGTATGCGGAGCGTTTCCCTGACCGGGCGGCACAAACATGATGCTGAGGGTGAAACCGCGGGCGGGGATTACGTCGGGATCGGAATGTTTGCCGGAGCCGCCCGCGCCGATGAAGCGATGCTGCGCGCGGCGATAGCCTTCGATCTTCGCGTCTTCGAAGGCTTCCCAATCCCCGACCTTGTCGCGAAAGCGCCCGATATAGCGCTCGGCGATCTCCTCGACCGAAAGCCCTTCGACCTCGGGCGGCATTTTGTGTCTTGCTCCCGGCATGATTGTCTCCCTTAAGACCCCTTAGACTCCCGTCTGCGTGTCGAGCGCACATGGCACTTGCCAGGTTTTGAGCGCCCGGCCTTCCGCCAGCGCCGTCAATTCACGCAGCCACAGCTTGCGGAAGAGGATGATGCCGCGATCCGAGCGGCCGAGATGCTCGAAAACGCCTTCGGCAATCTTGGGCTGGCCCATCTGCGCGACGCAATCCTGGATATTGACGAGGTCGGGGCGCTCGAGCACGTCCGGGTCTTCGAGGCTGCGCAAGCCGTCCAAGATTTGCTGCGCGACCTCGCTCGCCGGCGCGAGGCGCATCTGCCGCATCGCCTCACGCTCTTGCGCCTGGGCGTCGCGATAGCGCTGCGCCGCATCGCCGCGGAGATGCCGCAGATCGATGCCGAAGCTGACATGCGAATCATCGTCGATCGGCACGCGCCAGGCGGCGCGATCGGAGAAGCCTTCATCGCCTTTCGCCGGCGAGGATTTGAACATGATGATATTGGGCATCAGCAGCTGATTGGCGCGCGCATTGCCGTTGGGATAGCGCGCCACGACGCGCATGCCGTACTCCGTTTCCTCCGCCTCGATCGCCGGCACCTCGGCGAGGCCAGCGCGCGCGAAAGCGGTGTGGCGATGGGTGAAGATCACATGCACTTCGTCGCTGTGATTGTCGAGCGTGTAGAAATAATTCGAGGGTCGCACATAGGTGTCGAGCTCGACGACGCCTTCCTCCTCGAACCAGGGATAGCGCGGTAAAGGCGGCGCCTTCCCCTCGCCGAGAAAGGCGAAGACGAAGCCGAGATATTCCTGCACCGGAAAGGCCGGAACGCGGATCTTCTCCTTGAAGCCCGCGGCCTCGGCCGGCTGCTCGGTGCAGCGTCCATCGCCGTCGAACGTCCAGCCATGATACATGCAGCGGATGCAATCGCCCTCGATCCAGCCGGCCGAGAGCTGCGCCCCGCGATGGGCGCAGCGTGGGCCGACGAGGAACGCTTTGCCGGAGTGCCCGCGATAAAGCGTCAGGCGCTCGCCCATGATCTGGACGGGTCTCGCCCGGCCGGCGGCAAGATCGCGCGCGAGGCAAATGGGCTGCCAGAAGCGGCGGAGATAACGGCCGGCAAGGGTTCCCGGCCCCGTCCGCACCAGGTCCATGTCGGATAAATCCGCCATCGCTCTCCCGCTTCTATCGAAGGCCGGCGGCAAAGCATAAGCCCTGGCGCTGATTTCGGCCAGATCGCGGCACCCGCCGCAACCGGGCGGGCAACGAAGATCGGACGGGATTCAGGGCGAGGCCACGCTATAATGATGCAGTTGTGGCCAATTCAGCGGAGGAGCGCCATGACGACGGCGCGCGAGAACGAGATTCTAACGCGAGTCGGGCCCGGCACGCCCATGGGCGCGCTGATGCGCCAATATTGGATTCCGATCGCCGGCTCGCTTGAGGTCAAGACCGATGGCGACCCAGTGCGCATCATGGCACTGGGCGAGCCGCTGATCGCGTTCCGCGACACGGCGGGCCGCCTCGGCGTGCTCGATCATCGCTGCGCCCATCGCTGCGCCTCGCTGTTCTTCGGGCGCAACGAGAAGAACGGGATACGCTGCGTCTATCACGGCTGGAAATTCGATGTCGAGGGCAATTGCCTCGACATGCCCAACGTGCCGGCGCAGCAGGATTCGAAGCACAAGGTGAAGGCCAAGGCCTATCCGGCGATCGAGCGCTATGGCGTGATTTGGATTTATATGGGCGAGCGCGCCGTGCCGCCGCCTTTCCCCGATTACGAGCTCAACGAGCTGGCGCCCGAGGAAATCCGGGTGCAGATGGTTCAGCAGGAGTACAATTGGCTGCAAGGGCTCGAGAACGATCTCGACACTTCGCATTTCGGCTTCCTTCATCTCGGAAGCACCGATGTGAGCGACCTCGTGCCGGGCGACACGATGTATTACCTCGCCTCCGACCCGACGCCGCAATTCCATATCGAGGAAACGCCTCTCGGTCTGATGTACGGCGCCTATCGCCCGGCCGATGCCGAGAACACACACTGGCGTCTGGCGCAGCTGGTGGTGCCGTTCTGGGTGATCCCGCCGGCGGGCATGCTCGCCGAGCAGATCATGATCAAGGGCTATGTCCCGATGGATGATACCCATACCATGGTCTTCACGATCCAGCGCAAGATGGCCCAGATGCGCTCGCGCACCAAATCGGGCAAGCCGATCCCGGGTATCGGCGCGGTGCCGAGCGCCGGCGTCGAATACAAGCCCAACACCACCGATTGGTTCGGTCGCTGGCGCCTCGTCAACGACGCCGGCAACGACTACCTCATCGATCGCGAGGCGCAGCGCCATGGCGGCGTATTCAGCGGCATCAGCGGCCTCAACACCCAGGACACGGCGGTCGGCGGCATGCTCGGCATCATCAGCGACCGCACGCTCGAGCATCTCGTGCCGAGCGATGCGATGATCGTGCGCGCGCGACGCAAGCTTCTGCGCCTCGTCGAGGGCTTTGCCGCCGATAAGGCGGCCAAGCTCCCGGGCGTCGACGATCCGGGGATTTATCGCGGCCATCGCGCGGGAAATTTCATCGCGCCAGCGAGCAAGCCCTTCCGCGATGCCTATGAGGAGCAGATGCGGCTTCACGCCAAGGCCGCGCCGCGCTGGGCCGCGGAATAGGCAGCGGCCGCATTCGCCCAGCAATCCGGCGCTAGGCCGGAGCGGGAATCAGGGAAGCATCATGCGGAGCGCATTCGCCGTCATCCTCGTTGCGAGTCTCGCCGGCGCGGGGCCGGCCGCGGCGGCGACCCCGATCACGCTGCTCTACACCGCGGGCGATTCCTTCACCGAGACCTATGTGGCGAAAGATCAGGGCTTCTTTTCGAAGCACGGGCTCGATGTCACGCTGCAGGCAGCGCAAAACGGCTCGGTGATCTCGGCGGCGCTCACCGCCGGCTCGGCGCAGATCGGCGCGCCGACGCCGACGGTGCTGCTGCAGGGCGACGAGCAAGGTCTCGATCTCGTCATCGTCGCGAGCGCCAACCGCAACCCCATTCAGCCGCCGGTCTCGGAGACCGGCATCGCCGCGCGCAGCGGCAGCGGCATCAAGAGCGCGTCCGATCTCGTCGGCAAGAAAGTCGCCGTGCCAGGGCTCGGCGGCACCATCGATGTGCTGATGAAGAAATGGGTCCAGGTGCATGGCGCCGATTATCGCCGGGTGCATTGGGTCGAGTTCATGCTGCCGCGCATGCCCGATTCCTTAAGCGCCGGACTTGCCGATGCGGTGGCGGTGGTGAATCCGTTCCTTGGCCGCATCGTCAAGAGCAAGGCCGGCTACATCATCGGCGATTTCGGCGATATCGAGCCGCCGGGCGCGATGGTAGTGGTCTATGCGTCGACCCGACGCTGGGCCCAAGCGCATACTTCGGAGGTCGCGGGCTTCCGCGCGGCGCTCGAGGAGTCGAAATCCTATATCGAGACCGAGGCGAACGAAGCATCCGTCCGTGCGAGCATCGCCAAATACACGAAGCTGCCGCCCGAAGCCGCGCAATTCATCGAAATCCCGACCAATCTCGATCCCGAGCCGCGGCCGGCGGGCCTCGCCTTCTGGATCGAGGCCTGCCGCGCGCAGGGCCTCATCAAAGGCAATCCTGATCCGGTAAGCCTGATCGCGCCTTAGGCGCGCTCACCCGCCGCGCACACGGTCGATGATTGCGGCCGGATCGGCCGGCGGCGCATCCGATCGCCAGGCGACGTGACCATCGGGGCGTACCAGCACCAGCCGGCGCTCATAAAGCCGCGCGATCTCCGGATCATCGATCGCGGTAACCGTGAGCGGCACGCGCCGCTCGCGCGCCGCGCGAACCAACGGCTCGATCGCGCCGTCCGCCGCACCGAAGCTCAACAGCGCGAAGCCGTCGCCGAAGAGATCGAGCGTCGAGCGGCCGCGCTCCGGCCGCAAGCCGGCGGAAGGCGGCGGTCCGCCATCGAGCCAGGCATGGGGCGCGCGATGCCCGGGCCGCGCGGTCGGGGCATAGTCGCGCACCGTATCGGCGGGCGCCTCCGTCCCGTCGGGGCAGATCACCGGCGACGGATCGTAGCGATAGCCGAGCGCGATCCCGTCCGTGTCGTGATGGCGCAGCACATCGGCATCGAACAGCGATTGCTTGAAGATCGCGCGCTGCTCTTCGCCCTCGCGCGTATCGCGCGTGATCGCCTCGCCGCTTTTGAGCTGGCGAAAGCGCAGCAGATTGCTGGTCGCTTCCTGCGTGTTGCGCTTGGCGACCGGCCGCCGCTCGGCCTCGTAGCTCGCGAGCAGCGCCGGACCGCCCCAACCCGCGAGGCTGCCCCAGAGCTTCCACGCCAGATCGATCGCATCGCCGATGCCGGTGTTCATCCCGAACCCACCCGAAGGCGTGTTCTGATGCGCGGCATCGCCGGCAAGGAACGCCCGGCCTTTGCCATAGGCACCCGCGACCAGCTCGCGGCTCACCCAATGCGAGCCGTTCAGCAGCTCGAAGGCGAAATCCTGCCCGACGGCGCGGCGCAGCAGCTCCGGCACGACGGATTCGTCCTCGGGCGGTGGCTGCGTGCTGAAGCGCCACATCCCGCGCCAATTGATCGAGGTCAAGAGGCCCCACACGCCTTTGGGCCCGACCAGATTGCAAAAGCGCGAATGGCCAAGGCGGCGCTCGAATATCTCGATGAGCTCTTGCGAGTTGAAGAAGACGTGAAAATTGTTCTGGATCGAGGGAAGCCCGTCGAGGCCGATACCGAGACTCTCGCGCACCGTCGAGGCCGCGCCGTCGCAGCCGACGATATAGGCGGCCGAGAGGGTTTCGCTTCGGCCCGAGAGCAGATCGGTGATGCGCGCCTCGATCGCATCGCCGGTGTCGCGAAAGCTGTCGAGCCGCGTGCGATGCCGCAAGGTCAGCCCGGGCTGGCGGCGCGCATGCGCCAAGAGGATAGGATCGAACCACAGCTGCGAGACCAGGCAATCCGCCGCCGGCGAGAAGAAGCGCGTCTTCTCCTCGAGAAAGGGCGGGAAGTCGAGCCGGGCGATCTCGTAGCCGGTCACCGCGGTCGCCCACAGCACATTGGGCCGGAACGATTCGGGATGGCCGGCGCGGCGCACCTCGTCGGTCAAGCCCCAGCGCCGGACGAATTCCATCGTCCGCACATTGACGAAGTTCATCTTGGGCGTGTTGATCGTTCCGTCACGCGCCTCGATCAAGGTCGTCGCCACGCCCAACCGCGCCAGCTCGATCGCCAGCGCCAATCCGACCGGGCCGCCGCCGATCACCAGCACCGCCGTATCAGCGCCTCGCACCCCATCCTCCCGATCCGCCGCCCGGGGGATGCTACCGAGAGGGCCCGCTCAAAGCCAGCCGCGGCCCAGAAAGATGCGTTGTTCGCGCAGCAATGCGCGCGGCCATTAAGGCCTCATTAGGGTTGTTGCCCGACAGTAACGCCGCATACGAAAATCGAGCCGAGGCGGGTCAATCGCCTCATGATGCCCATGGTACATCATCCCCACGCGATCGGAGCACGCCTCTTCGGATCGCTGCGCCGGATCGTCGGCGCCGCGGGTTTCCGGCTGCGCGTGGGCGGAGCGCGCGGCGGCGAGACGCCCGGCGAGCGCGACCGGCTTTTGCGCGACGCCATCGAAAGCATCGCCGAGGCTTTCGTCATCTACGATGCCGAAGACCGCTTTGTTTTCTGCAACGGCGCCTATCGCCGCCTCTATGCCGAGAACGCGCACGCCTTCGTTCCCGGTGCCCGCTATGAAGACATCATGCGCTCCGCCCTCGCTGTCGGCCGCTACCCCGAGGCCAAGGGACGCGAGGAGGAATGGCTGTCGGGTTGGATGCGCCGGCACCGCGAGCCCACGGCCACCGTCGAATCGCAATTGAAGGACGGCCGCTGGGTCCTGGTCTCCGAGCGCCGCATGCCGAGCGGCGGCGTTGCCGGGCTGCGCGTCGACATCACCGCGCTGAAGAGCGTCGAGACCTCGCTCGAAGAGAATCGTGCCGAGCTCGGCAAAATGGCCGAGGAGCTCCGACGCGGCAAGAGGCATCTGCAAAGCGCGCAGCGCATCGCTCGGACAGGCAGCATCGAGCGCGATCTTCGCCGCCCCAATGCGGTCGAGTTCTCGGAGGAGATGTATCGGCTGCTCGGCTTGGATCCCGCCAAACCGCTTCCGAGCAAGGAGGGCTTCCTCGCTCTCCTCCACCCCGATGACCGGCCCAAATTCGTTCAGATGACGCTCGACGCCGAGCAAGGCCGCGCCACCGAGCCTCTCGACTGCCGCGTCATTCGCCCCGACGGCACCGTGCGCTGGCTGCACAACGTCGCCGAGACCGTCTTCGACGATGCGGGCAAGCCGGTCGGCCGGATCGCGACGTTCACCGACGTCACCGAGTTGCGTGCCTCCGAGATCCGCCAGAAGGAGCTCGAGCGCTCGCTGCGCATGGCCAAAGACGCGGCCGAGACGGCGAACCGCGCGGTGCAGGCGGCGAATGAAGGACTCGAGCGCCGCGTCGAGGAACGCACGCGCGAGCTGCGCGAGGCGCAGGACGAACTCTTGAAAAAGGAGCGGCTCTCCGCCCTGGGGCAGCTGACGGCGACGGTGGCGCATGAGCTGCGCAATCCGCTGAGCGCCATTCGCAATACCGCCTATGCCATTCGCGAGACGGCTGGGCCCGACGCGCTGCGTTTCGAGCGGCCTCTCGCCCGGCTGGAGCGCAGCATTTTGCGCTGCGAGAACCTCATTTCCGATCTGCTCCACTTCACCCGTCCGAAAGAAGCAAAGCGCGCCGCTCTCGTCTTCGACCGTTGGTTGAGCGAGGTGTTGGACGAGCAGAAGCTTCCCGACAGCATCATGCTGGAACGCCGGCTCGAGGCCGGCGGGACTTTGGTCTCGCTCGATGCCGAGCGGTTTCAGCAAGTGGTGATCAATCTTCTCGAAAATGCCGTCCAGGCGCTCGATGCCAACGAGGCGCCGGACGCGGCGCGGCGGATCCGTGTCGCCACCTCCGCCGCGGACCAGGTCGAAATCCTCATCGAGGATACCGGCCCCGGGATTCCAGCCGAGGTCCTGCCCCGCATCTTCGAGCCGCTTTTCAGCACCAAGAGCTTCGGCACCGGGCTCGGCCTGCCGACCGTGAAGCAAATCGTCGAGCAGCATGGCGGCACCATCGCCATCACCAGCGAGGCGGGTCACGGCGCCCGGGTTCGCATCCTCCTTCCGGCCGGCGACCGCGAAGCCGCCGTCGCCTGAGGCGGCGCAACTCCGGCGACGCTGTTGCACGCAGCGCGTCGCGCGTCAGCAACAATCGATCCATAGCCATCCGCGGCTTGTGTTTCTCCCTGCGCCGAATACGATGACGCGAAGGAGCGGGGCCGCATCGATGCCGATCACGACCAGCACAGGAACGGGCAAGCCCGGGGCTGGGCCAATGAAAGCCCAGGCGCCATGGATCGGCATCCGCGGCCGCATCGGCGTCATCATCCCCTCGACCAATATCGGCGTCGAGCATGATTGCCAGCGCATCATTCCCGAGGGCGTGACCTGGCATTTCGCGCGTTTTTGGGTGGAGCAGCCCGACCTTTCGAGCGACGACATGTTCCTCGCCTTCATCGCGGCGATCCGCAAGACCATCCCCGATGCGATGCGCGACATCATGACCTGCGAGCCGAGCCACATCATGATGGGCATGTCCGCCGAGACCTTCTGGGGTGGGCTCGAAGGCAATGCCGAATTCGAAGAGCGTCTGCGGGCGTATGTCGGTCCGGAGATGGGCCTCACCAGCGGCGCTGCCGCTCTGCGCGCGGCGCTCGAGAAATTCGGTGCCAAGCGCGTTGCCGCCCTCACCCCCTATCAGCCGGTCGGCGATGCGCAAGTCCACCGCTTCCTCGAGGAATCGGGCTATCAGGTCACCAAGGTCGTCGGGCTCAAATGCGACACCGCGACATCGATCGCGCACACCCCGCCGCAAGAGGTGATCGACGCGGTCATCCGCGAGCTCGACGGCGACGATGTCGACGCCATCGTGCAGGCCGGCACGAATCTCTCGACGCTCGCCATCTTCCCGACGCTCGAGCATCAACTCGGCAAGCCGCTCATCCCGATCAATGTGGCGACGATCTGGCATGCGCTGCGTGCTCATGGCATCCCCGACCGGTTTCACGGCAAGGGCTGGCTACTCGAGCGCTTCTGATCGGCGTCGCGCTCAGGGTGAGCGGCCTTGCTCCATATCCCGTTCCGCCTTGAGACTCTCGCGGCCGCGGAAGATGGTCGCCACGGCAAGGGTGCGGCCGGTTTTCTTGAACCGCAGCGCGACGTCGCGCGCGCCCGGATCGCCGTCCTGATCGAGCCGATCCCAGCTGCCGGCGTGGCCGACATAGTCGATCGACACGTCGTAATGCTGACTCCAGAAGAAGGGCGGCGCGGCATAGCGCTGCTTGTAACCCAGGATGTTGCGCGCGGCGGTTTGTCCTTGGCGCTCGGCCACGACCCAATGCTCGATGCGCAGCCGCTCGCCGCTGTAAGGATCGGGCCAGCGCGCAATGTCGCCCGCGGCGAAGATATCCGGCGCACTGGTTCGCAGGAATTCATCGACCAGCACACCGCGATCAATCGCGAGGCCGGCCCCTGTCGCGAGGTCGAGCCGAGGCCGCACGCCGATGCCAACCACGACCAGATCGGCATCGAGTCGCGAGCCGTCATCGAGCTGCACCCGGGTCGCCTCTATCCCGGCGAGCGTGCGGCCGAGATGGAACACCACCCCATGCTCTTCGTGCAGCGCGCGCACGAAATCGCCGAGCGCCGGACCCAGCACGCGCTCCATCGGCCGCGCCTCGGGCGCGACGACATGAACCTCGAGGCCGCGCTCACGCAAAGCAGCCGCCGCTTCGAGACCGATGAAGCTCGCGCCGACGATGACCGCGCGGCGCCGCGTCTCCGCGGCGGCGATGATGCCGCGGGAGTCGCGCAGCGAGCGCAGCGTCCGCACGTGCGGCAGCTCCGCACCCGGCACTTGGAGGCGGATCGGCTCGGCGCCAGTGGCAATCAGCAATTTCCCGTACGGGATTACCTCGCCGCCGTCGAGGATCACGTGATGCCCCGCCGCATCGATCGAGGCAACTGTGGTGCGCAAGCGCAGATCGATCGCAGTATCGCGGTAGAACTCGGCAGGACGCAGCGGGATCCAGTCTTCGGGCGCCTTGCCCGCGAGATAGTCCTTGGAGAGATTAGGCCGGTCGTAGGGCGGCTCCTCATCGGCCGTGATGAGGGCGACTTCCCCTTCATAGTCCTCGCGTCGCAGCATCTCGGCGGCGGCAAAGCCCGCCGCACCGCCGCCGATGATCACCACCGACCCCGGCATCTCGGCGCGTGGCTTGGGCTTTGCCGGCATCGGAATGTCCGAGGGTGCGATTGCCTCGCGGACAAAGAGGCGGCCGTCCTTGCGCTCGACCCGCCAGCATTGGACCGCGCTCAAAGCGGGCGCCGCCAGTGCCTCTCCCGTGCGCAGGCTGAAGCAGGCATGGTGCCAGGGACAGCGCACCGTATCCTCGACCATGAGGCCTTCGCCAAGCGGGCCGCCGTAATGCGTGCAGCTGGCGCCGATCGCGAAGATGTCCTTGCCGCGGCGCGCGAGTAGAACCGTGCTGTCATCGACCTGACCGACCAGCATTGCTCCATCTGCGAGATCGCCTTCGGCAATGCCCTCTTTGAGATCCGGCAAATTGTTTTGGCTGGCGTTCTCCATGACGCTCCGACCTCCCTATCGATCATTGAGCGGCTTGCCGGGGCCGCGCGCGGGCGCGACGGTGGCAGGCCCTAGGGAGAGGTGGGAAACCGGCCGGGACTTTCAACCTCGACCGCCGCGAGGCTCGCGCCTCGGATTAGGCCCTGCCCCTAGGAAACGCGTCATCAACAGCACCCGTCGGCTCGCATGCGGCGCAAGCAATGCCCTGACGGATACCCCAACCGTAAATGGCGAGCGACACGATGATAACGGCGGCAATGTCCCAGCCCTTCGCGAGAACGTTTAAGCCGCCAAAATTTCTGCCGCCCAAAAAGGACAGCGCCGCCATACCGACGAGATAGGTTACGAGCCATGCGCCGAAGCGCATGCTGGCCACCGTTATTCGGCCTGACCGCAGATAGACGAAATAGACGAACGCGCCGACAAGCAGCACGCCGAGCGTCGCGCCGGTCGCCGGCCATTGGCTCCAATAGAGCAAGAGCGAGGCGAGCACGAAAGCGACCGGCGACCAGAACTCCGCAAAGGGCAGACGGAATGGCCGGGGCTGCTCGCTCGCGGTCCGCCGCAACACTCCAAGCGATACCGGACCGATGGCATAGCCCACCAGGAAAGCGACGTTGATCGCCGAGACGAGCGTCGTATAGCCGCCGGCCGACACGAGCAGAAACAGCGTCTCGAGGAGGAAGCAGGCGAGCAGCCCCCAGCCCGGCGTGCCGAACCGCGGATCGAGGTGCAGGAAGAGACGCGGCATGGTGCCGCTTTCCGCCATGGTGTAAGCGACGCGCGGGACCGAGCCGCAATTCGTCGCGTTGGGTCCGTTCGGCGACAGGATGCCATCGGCAAAGACGAGCCAGGCGATGATGCCGAGGCCGGCCGCGACGGCGACGTCGTAAATCGGCGCCGGCAGGCGCGCCAGCGATGCCCAATCCCCTGCCGCAACCCCGCCGTGACGCGCAAGCGCAGCCCAATCGATCGCTCCGACGAAAACGATGGCGATGAGCGCGTAAGTGGCAATTGCGATCAGCACGGTGAGGATGATGGCGAGCGGCAGATCGCGCCCCGGGCGGCGCGCTTCGGCCCCGAAATCGAGCGCCTGGCGAAAGCCGAGATAGGCAAAGACGGTTCCCGCCGTCCCGAGCATGATCCCCGAAGCGCCGGTCGGGGCGAAACCGCCAAAGGCGGTGAAATTCCCGCGATGAAACGCAAACAGGCCGGCACCGACGACGAACAAAACGATCGGAACGTATTTGAGGCTCGTGACCCAATTCTGGAAAATTCCGAGATAGCGTACACCCGCGTAATTCAGCAGGCCGATGGCGGCGAGGATGCTGGTCGCGATGGCGAGGCCGACGCCACTCAAATCCTGATGGGGGGTAACGAGCGAAGGGATGAAGGTGCCGGCGTAACGCGTCACGGCAACGGCTTCGGCCGGCGGAATGATCGCATAGGAGATGAAAGCAGCCCAGCCGGCGAGGTGGCCGGTAAAAGCGCCATGCGACAAGCGCGGATAAAGCGCGACAGCGCCCGCGGCCGGCCATGCGGCGCCGAGTTCGGCATAGACAAGCGCGACGACGAGCACGACGAGGCCGCCGAAAATCCATGAGACGACGCTCGCCGGACCGGCTTTGGCGGCGACGGCGGCTGGCAAAATCAGCCAGCCCGAGCCGATCACCGTGCCGAGGCTCATCGACAGCAGAGAGAACCAACCCAGCTCCTGGCGGAAGGCGCCGCGGCGCGCGCCGCCGGATCGAGGAGCACGCTCGGATCGGAGTGCGGGCATGCTTCGAGAGGAAGGACCAAATCCGGCTTTTCTATGGTCCCATTCAAGGCAGATCCCCGCCGGGCGTGGTGAAAATCGCGCGGATGAATTGACATCGCGCTCGCAAGAGGACGAAGCATCGTGACCGCGTGTCGACGCAGATCCGACATCAGCGGCGTCGCGCCCGCGACATTCGCCTTGACGGTCAGCGTTCCGACGGCCGTCGCGCCCATGCTGCTCCTTTTCGAGACCTCGCACGCGAGATTTGTGCCTTGGCAAAAAGGCCGGCCTGGCCGAGTATTGCAGCCGCGATGGATTGAGGGAGGACGCAGATGGCGGAAACGATCCACGACGTCGCGCGCACCGGGCCCGGCACCCTCGCGGGGCGCTTCATACGCCGCTTTTGGCAGCCGATCGCGCGCTCGATGGATCTCGAAGCCGGGCGGCCGCACCGCATCGAGCTCTTGGGCGAGCACTTCACCGTTTATCGCGGCGACAGCGGCCAGGCGCATGTGGTGCAGGATGCGTGCCCGCACCGCCAAACGCGGCTGTTCCTCGGCTGGGTCGAGGGCGAGTGCATCCGTTGCTTCTATCATGGTTGGAAGTTCGACCCCGCCGGACGCTGCGTCGATCAACCGGCGGAACGGCAAGGCTTCAAGGAAAAAGTCACCATCCGCGCCTATCCGACGCGCGAATATCTCGGCCTGGTCTTCGCCTATTTCGGCGAGGGCGAGGCACCGCCCTTCCCGCTCTTTCCCGAAGTCGAGGAGGCCGACGGAACGCTTTCGATCACGCGCCACCTCGTGCCATGCAATTACTTCCAGCGCGTCGAGAACGACCTCGACGAGACTCATGTGCATTTCGTCCATCGCGTCTCCACCGCCCCGGTCGGGCTCAACGAGCTGCCGGAGATCGAGGTCGAGGAATCGGACTACGGCATTTTGCGCACCGGCCGTCGTGCCGGCGGCGGCGCCAACCCGACGCGCATCGGCCACTATTTGATGCCCAACACGCTGCTGGTCGATTTACCGCCGGCACCGGACCATAGCTACTGGACCATTCACCTCGCCTGGCGCGTGCCGGTGAACGACGAAGTGATGGCGAGTCATATCGTGAGCCTGCGCCAAGGCGCAGCATCGCGCGGACGGATTGCCGGCGGCCGCGTGATCACGCCCGATCCGCTCGATGTCACCGAGGAGGTGTTGGCGGGGCGTCAGCGCGTGCAAGATTTGGATCCGTCCTATAGCGGCCTCTTCATGGTGCAGGACAATGTCGCCTTGGCCGGACAGGGCCGCATCGTCGACCGCAGCAAGGATTGGCTCGGCCAGTCCGACAAGGGGATCATCCTGCTACGCCGGCTGTGGCAGCGCGAGCTTGCGGCGCTTGCCGAGGGCAGGCCCGGCAAGTCCTGGCGCCGGCCGGCGGAGAAGCTTCCGCTCATCGTCAGCGGCGTCACCAACGTCGCGGCCTTGTAGCCGAGGCTTCTTTTTGCGCCAGTGCGCGGCGCAGCGACGTTTAACGAAAAATACCACGGGGAGGATTGCATGATGGGCGTTCGGCGATATCTGCGTAGCGCGGCGGCAGGGCTCGCACTTGCAACCGTCGTCGCCGGCGGGGCGCTCGCGGGCGAACAATCGGCCGCGCTCAAATCGCTGGCCGCAGCGGCCGACAAGGAAGGCAGCCTCAGCGTCATGTGGGGCGCCGGAACGCTTGGCGGTCTCGACGGGCTGAAGCGGTTCGAGGAGCAGATCAACCGCGCCTATGGCACGCACCTCAAATTCACCTTCACGCCCGGCCCGTCCATGCCGGCAATGGGCAGCCAGATCGCGACGATGATCGCGGCGGGCCAGCCCTCGCCGTCCGATGTCTACATCGCCTATGTGCGCACGATGGGGACGCTGGTCAAACGGCACATGTTCCTCAAGGCCGACTGGGCCGCGCTCGATGTGCCGCAGGACGCGATCGAGGAAGACGGGACGATGGTGAAGCTGGTCACGGCGCTGCCCGGCATTCTCTACAACACGCAGAAGGTCCCCTATAAGCCCGAGAGCCTCGCTGACTTCCTGAAGCCGGCATGGAAGGGCAAGATCGCATCGACGCCCTATGTCGCGAATTTCGACATGCTGGCGTCGGCGATCGGCTGGGGCCCCGAGCGCGCCATCGATTTCGCGAACAAGGTCTCGCCCAATCTGGCAGGGCTGCTGCGCTGCGATGAGCCGGACCGCTTGGCGTCGGGCGAATTCATCGCCTATTTCATCACCTGCACCGGCAATGACGCCGACGACCTCATCAAGAAAGGGGCGCCGCTCGCGCAGGTCGTGGCGCGCGACTTCCCGGTGATCGGTTATTTCTATCTGTCGGTGCCGAACAACGCACCGCATCCCAACGCGGCAAAGCTGTTCGTCGCCCATGCGCTGACGCAAGACGGGCAAAAGCTCGTCTATGACAATTGGGGCTCGGACCTCGACCTTTTGCCCGGTTCGCGCACGCGTGAGCGCGTGCTCAAGATCGAGAAGGACGAGCGCATCAAGATGGCGCGCTTCACGGTGAGCGACGCGGTCGATAACAAGGCCGGCAACGAGGCGTGGGCCAAGATCGGCAAGATCTTCGCGCAGCGGAAATAGCCGGAAAACCCGGCATGACCGCGCCGGCCACGGCACTGCGGGAGCCTCGTCTGCGGTTCCGCCTGATCGATGGCTGGTCGGCGGGTCTCCTCGGGATCGTGCTCGGGCTTTCGGCCCTTATCCTGGTGCTGCTCGGGATTGTCCTGTGGCTCAGCTTTCGCGAAGGCGGGCCGGGCGATCCCGAAGCCTATTACACCCTCGCGAACTACACCGGCATGCTGGGCGACGCGTTCACCTGGCAAGTGCTGGCCGACACGATCGGGTTCTCGATCGCCACCCTCGCCGTATCCTTCCTCTTCGGGTTGCCGGCGGCGTGGCTCGTCGAGCGCACCGATATCGCCGGCAAGCCCGCGATCTATACCGTGATGACGCTCGGGCTTCTGCTCCCCGGCTTTGCCTCGGCGATGGGTTGGCTGTTCCTGCTGCATCCGCGGATCGGGCTGGTGAACACCTGGCTCGAAGCGCAGCTCGGCCTCGCTTCGCCGCCGTTCAACATCACCTCGATCATCGGCATGGGTTGGGTGCAAGGCCTCAACCTTGCCCCGGTGGCGTTCATCATGACGGCGGCTGTGTTTCGCGCGATGGATCCCGCGCTCGAGGAATCGGCGGCCATGTGCGGCGCGAGCGCACGCCGCGTCGCGCGCCGCGTGACCCTGCCGCTCGCCTGGCCCGGCATCCTCGCCGCCGGCATCTATGTCTTCACCATCGGCTTCGCCGCCTTCGATGTCCCCGCGATCATCGGCTGGTCGAACCGGCTGTTCACCTTCTCCACCTATCTCGTCGTGCTGTTGCAGGCGGAGGATTCGCTGCCGCATTACGGCGCGGCGGCGGCACTGTCGACACTCGTCATCGCCCTCGCCGGGCTCCTCGGCTGGTGGTATGCCCGGCTGCAGAAGCGCGCCTACCGTTATCAGATCGTCACCGGCAAGGGCTACCGGCCGCAGCCGATCCGGCTCGGCAATCGCATGCCGTTGGCTTGGGCGTTCCTCGGCCTCTACATCCTCCTCGCCACGGTGTTGCCGATCCTGGTGGTGGTGTGGGCGTCGCTCCTGCCCTACTTCCAGCTTCCATCGGCCGCGGCTTTTGCCTCGCTGTCCTGGGCACAATTCCAAAGCCTGCCATGGGAATTGACCCTCGAAGGGCTGCGCAACACCGCCATCCTGATGGCGCTGACCCCGACGGTGACCCTCGCCTGCTGCATCGCCTTCTCGTGGATCGTGCTGCGCTCAACCGTGCCGGGACGGCTCGGCTTCGACTTCATCGCGTTCTTGCCGCATGCCGTGCCGAACATCGTCTTCGGCGTCGGAGCGTTCCTCTTCGCGATCTTCGTCCTGCAGCGGGCCGTTCCGATCTTCGGCACGATCTGGCTGCTGCTTCTCGTCTTCACGGTCGCGCGGCTCTCCTATGGCACGCGCATGACCAACGCATCGCTGATCCAAATTCACACGGAGCTGGAGGATTCAGCGCGCATGTGCGGCGCCGGGACCGGCGGGGTGGTGCGCCGCGTGATCGTCCCGCTGCTCGCGCCGACGCTGATCTACACTTGGCTGTGGATCGCCCTGCTGACGTTCCGCGAGCTGACGCTTGCGGTCATCCTCACCACCCGCGGCAACATCACCTTGCCGGTGGTGGTCTGGAGCATGTGGGTCAACGGCATCCCGGGCAAGTCGGCGGCGCTAACGCTGCTGCTCCTCGCCATCATGCTCCCGTTCATCCTGCTCTACTGGCTCATCGTGCGCCGCCAAATGGGCATTGCCCGCTAGCCGGCGCCGTCTCCCCGCGGGCAGCGCCGAAACGGACACTTAGCGAATCTGCATGATCTTTCTGTATTTGTCGGCCAGCGTCCCGAAATGCTCGATCGTGTAGTCGTAGCTGATCACCTTCCATTGTCCGGTCTTCTCGGCCAGAACGTGGGTATAGTTCTCCTTGTCCGTGTTGTTGACCAGACCGTAACCGTACTGCGTCGCAAGGACGTGCTGTCCGGCATCGCTGACCAGCCAATAGCCCCAGAGCTTCGCAAGCGCCGGATGCTTCGCGTCCCTGAGGACGGCCGTCGCGCTCGGAAGCAGCACGAGGGGACTCACCGGCGCGTCTTCGATGGGCGCGCCGCGTTTCGTCAGCACATAAGCGTCGGTCCCGATGCCGATCGCGAATTCGCCGGTGCCGACGCGCGTGCGCTCATCGGCGTAGCTCGGCAGGAGCTTGAGATCCTGCTTTTGTACCAATTGGGTCAAAAGCTGCGTTACCGTCTCGTCGCCCAACACATAGGAGAGGCAGAACCACGGCGTCGGCGTCCGCGGCGTTGCGATGTGCCCCTTCCATTTGGGGTTGAGCAGATCCGCGAATGATTTCGGCACCTCCGCCGGCGCGACTTCCGTGGTGTTGTAGCTGATGCCGGCGAGCACGGAATCGTGCGTTCGAAGGCCGAAATCGCCGACCTGGAGATCGGGATCGAGGCCGAATTCCTTCACCCAATCGATCTTCTGCACGCCGCCAAACTCTTCGAGCATGCTGACATTGGTCGGCCCGGACCAGAACACGTCGAGGCCGGTGGGAACGTCGTGCTTCAGCGCCTGAAGCACTTGCGCCGTCTTCTCGACATGATTGGCGCCCTGGGAAAAGACGACATTGATCGGGAAGCCGTAGAACTTGCTGATCCCCGCGCGGAACGCGGCTTCCTGACGGGCGTTGGACGGGTAGCCGAAAACAATGAGGGTGCCCTCGGCTTTCGCGGCGGGAAGCAGGTTTTGCACCGATTGGGGAAGCTCGGCCGCGGCGACGGGAACGGCCGACAGCCAACCGCCAAGCGCGAGCGCAGCGGCGATGATCGCGCCCGCCAGGCTCTCGCGCATCGCGGTGCCGAGCGGCTTCTGCGAGGAATGCTCCGCGGCTGCGCGGTCCCGGCTCTGCGTCATCTCCACTTGCCTCCCTATGGCGTCGCTGACGGTCGCTCTTTCCAGCTCGCCGGCGCGGCGCGGATGAATTATGTGCCGCCACGCGGCTTGGCCGAGGCCGCTTCGCGGGACGCGGCCCCGCATGGCAGCGGCCTTAGGCCTCCGCGAATGTCTTGTCGCCGATGACGACGAAGGTGCCGTCCTTGTCGGTAAACTGATAGCGGCTCACCGGGCAGGATTTTTCGATCATCGCCGCCCTGATCTGGCTCTCGCGGGTTTTCTCGTTGATCGTCGTCAGCAGCCACAAGGGCGCTTGTCCCGGCGAGAAATTCGCGGAGAAAGTCTCGATCTCCTGACGCATCGCCGCCGCGTCCTCGACCTTGAAGCCGATATGGTCGGGACCGCGGCCCGTCACGCTGATGCCGGCATAATCCTCGATGTGCCAGGGGATCAGCATCAACGTCACGCGCCCGTCCGACAAATAGCGGTTGGGATCGCCAGGCTTGCCGGCAATGGGACGGAACGCGAAAACGCGCTCATAGAAGGCCGCGCATTCGTCGAGACGCCGGGTACGGATGGCGTAATGATGCACATATCGCCCGGATGGGTCGATGCGGCTGTTCCAGCGGCGGAAATTCGCCGGCGCCGGACGGCTTTCGGCCGTGCCGGTCGGCGCGCCCGCGCCGCCTTTTTGGTAGAGCGCAAAGATGTTGCCGCTCGGATCATGCGCCAAAACCCCGGGATAGGGGCAGTTCGGCGGTCGCTCCACCCAGCCCAAGGCCGGGTTCGCCGCTTTGATCCGGTCGAGCGTCGCGGCAAGGTCGTCGACCTCGATGCCGAAATGATCCAGCCCCAGACGGTGGCCGGGCAGGCGATGATGGAGCGTGAGCATGACATTGCCGTCGCTCAGAACTTCGCCATAGCTCGTCGGCTTCGGCGTGCGGTCGAAATTCAATCCGAACAGCGTTTCGTACATCGTTCCGATCGCCATCGGATTGGCGGACATCGTCGTGATGTGAGCGATGCGTGCTGACACGGCGCCTCCTGATTTCCGGCCGATGCGGCGTCAATCCGCGGTGACGAAGCAGACGCCGTTGATGTCGCAATACTGGTATTTGCTGAACGGCGCGGTTTTCTTGAGAAGAGCGGCTTTCCGGATGTCTTCCTCGCGCTTGTCGAGCAGCCAGCATGGCGAGGCGGATGGCGGGAACCGGCCGACATAGTCCAGGATCTCTCGATGGACGCGATCCGCGTCTTCGACCCTGAAGCCGATGTGATCGAGCATCGGGCGATTCACGTCGAGCCCAGCGAAATCGTCGATCTTCCACGGGATGAGACGCAACGCGACGCGTCCATCGGTCACGCTGTAGCTGCCATCGCCGTCATTGCGATTGAGGGGCGTCATCTTGAACACGTCGCGATAGAAGGCGGCGCAGCGCTCGGGATTGAGCGTTCGCAAAGCGAGATATTCGACGTAACGATCCTGGGTGTGGTCGCCTTCAAGATAGAGCCCTTTGGTTTTCACCTCGCTGATCGACTCTTTCATGTTCTTCTGGTTGATATCGACGACTTGGCCGTCGGGATCGTGGATCCCGACCTGGGCGTAGGGGCGCGACCCCGAGCGCTTGACCCACTCGACCTCCGGATAATCCCGTTCCGCGGTCGCGAATGAATCCTCGATATCCTCGACCTCGATGCCGAAATGATCGAGGCCGATCGGCCCAGGCCGTCCCGGCATGATCGGATTGAAATTGAGCCCGACATAGCCTTCGCGCGCCGTCGCGGCATAGCCGAGACGCGACGACCGGTAATCGAACGACATGTGAAAGATCGTCGCGTAGAACTTGCCGACGGCAATCGGGTCGAGACTGATGCTCGCGATGTGATTGAGCTTTGGCATGCCTATCCTCCGGCGCTTGCTTATGTCCGGCAATCTCGTCCGCGATCGTCGCGGTCGCGCGCTTCTCGACTCCGCGTCCAAGGGTATTTGCCGGATACGGCGCAAAGCAATGAGAATGTTAAAGTGCACGCCCCTCGCGAATCGTTGCCGCGCCGATACGCTCGGTCGCGCCGAAGCCGGCTCTGCCGACGGCTCCGCGCGACGGTGTGCGGCGCGTTCCCTTCCGCGCGATAGCCGGCACCTGCACGTTAAAACTGCAATCCGAGCGAATGCTCACCGCCGAATTCCGCCGGCGGGGAGCCGGCCTGCAATTTTATTTGCAAAATTTTTGAGCTCTGCACGAAATGTTGCAGGTCGAATTTCTCGGGCCTATCATCGCTCTGTCCTGGTGGGAGGATCGGGCCATGAGTCTGCGGGAGCTGACGGAAACTTACCGCGGCCGCTTCTCCAAGGCCGACAAGCAGGTGCTCGAGACGCTTTTCGCCAGCCCTCAGGAAGGCACCTTCCTGTCGGCCAAGGACGTCGCGCGGCGCGCATCCGTTCACCCGACCTCGGCAGTCCGGCTGGCGCAGAAGCTCGGTTTCCACGGTTATCGCGAGCTGCGGGCCAAGCTGCAGCGCGACATGGTCACGCAATCGAAGGCTGTCGACAAGCTGCAGCAGGAGCTCGCGCGCGTCGAGCAAGGATCGCTGCGCAAATTCGTCGACGAGGAGATCTTGGCGCTTCAAGCCTTGCCGAAGCAGGTCAGCCAGGAAAATCTTCATCGCGCGGCCAGGATGCTGATGGGAGCCGGCCGCATCTGCCTGTTCGGCTACAGCTATTCGGAAGCGCTGGCGCTTCTGATGGATATGCGCCTCGCGCGATCCGGTTACGCGACGCGGATCATCCGGCTGCCGGAGCCCAATCTCGCAAGCGATCTTTCGAACCTGACCGCGCGCGACGTCGTGTTGCTGTTCACCCTGACGGCGATCGCGCCCAGCGTTCCGACGATCATCGAATCCGCCGCCAAGAGCGGCGCGGCGACGATCGTCATCGCCGACGCATTTGGGCCGCTCGTCCGCCCCCTGCCCGATATTCTGCTTTGCGCCGCGCGAGGCAGCGCGGGCGACACGCAATCGCTGGCCGTGCCGATGGCGATTTGCGACACGCTCGTTCTGTTGCTCTCGGCGCTCGATAAGGGCAAGTCCTTCGAGAGCATCGCCAAATCGGGTGCGCTGCGGAAGCGGCTTCGGGCGGAAGCGACGGGCAAGCGCGAGCGGAAGTGAATCCCCGGGAGGATGCCATGTTGGATGAGGCCGGCGGCAACACCATCGAGATGATCGGCGGCAACTATCCATTCTTCAAAACAGTCAGCGGCAGACGCGACGGGCTCGATCTGCGCTACAAGCCGGTCGGCCCAGGCGAGACCTTCCACGCCGTGCTCGAGAACCTGCCGTTTCAGGTCAACGAGTTCTCGCTGGCCAACTACGCGATGATGCGCGATCGCGGCGTGACCTGGATGACCGCAATCCCGGTGTTCCTCAACCGCGCCTTCCGGCACGGGCTCCTCCATGTGCGAAAGGACAGCGACCTCACCCATCCCTCGCAACTGCGCGGCAAGCGGATCGGCGCGCGCGAATACACGCAGACGGCGGGCGTGTGGTGGCGCGGCCTGATGCTCGACGAGTATGACCTGCATTGGAGCGAGTTGAACTGGGTCTCGGGCTCCGCGCAGCGCTTTGCGCCGCCCAAGGAAGCCCGCGTCGAGATCGTCGCGGGCGATCTCGAGCAGATGCTGGTCGATGGCGAGATCGATGGCTATTTGGCTCCGGGCACCAAGGACAGCCAAAGCCCGGCGGGCGAGCGCAAGCTGCGCAGCCTCTTTCCGGATCGGGCAGCCGCGGAGCGCGATTATTTCCGCCGCACCGGGATTTACCCCATCAACCACGCGATCGTCATTCACCAATCCTGCCTTGCCGCGCATCCCGAGGCGCCAAAGGCCTTGTTCGATGCTTATTGCGCAAGCAAGAAGCGGTTCTATGCCGAGGGTGGCAATCTCGACCCGTGGGGCGACGCGATGAAAGGCGACCCCATTCCGTTCGGCCTTACCGCCAAGAACCGCGAAATCGTGCAGACGCTGCTGCGATATTTGCACGAACAGAAATTCATCGCGAGCATCCCGAGCGTCGATCGCCTCTTCGTCGAGGGCGCGGAGCGCTTCACCGACAATTGACGGCCTGCAGCACAGTGGAGGACAAGAAAATGAGCCAGCCAAAACTCGCGATCATCATGGGCGTGGGCAGCGGCCTCGGCAGCGCAATCGGCAAGCGATTCGCGGCGGGCGGGCATCCCGTCGCGCTTGCGGCCCGCTCGCAAGCGCAATCCGGCCGGATCGCCGCGGAAATCGGCGCGACCGGCGGGCGCGCTCGGGCCTTTGCCGTCGATGCCTTGGACAAGGACGGCGTGCAGCGCCTCTTCGATGAAGCCGAAGCCGCGTTCGGGCCCGTTGGCGTGACGATCTTCAACATTGGCGGGCGGTCGCTCAAAGGCTTCCTCGAGGTCGATGCCACCGAAATGGAGGAGACTTGGCGCAACGGCTTCTTCACCGCCTTCTTGACGGCGCATGAAGCCGCGCGACGCATGGTTCCGCGCGGCGAAGGATCGATATTCTTCACCGGCGCGCCGTCAAGCCGTCTCGGCATGGCGAATCATTCCGCTTACGCCGCCGCGAAATTCGGCGTGCGCGGCATGGCCGAGAGCATGGCGCGGGAGTTCTTTCCCTTGGGCGTTCACGTCGCGCATTTCACGCTCGATGGCGGCGTCGGCAACGAGCACCGGGTGAAGGGAAATCCCGAGCTCGCCGCGCAAGACGGGCTGCTCTCGGTGACGGCGCTGGCGGAGGCCTATTACCAGACCCATCTCCAGCCGCGGAGCTGCTGGTCCTTCGATGTCGAGATGCGTCCCTGGAACCGGCGGTTTTGAGCTGCCCGCCAATCGCAGAAATGTTTTCGCTCGATTGCTGCCGCTTATGCATCGAGCAGGGAAAGCACCGGGCGGAGCAACCCCTCGAGAAGCTTGCGCTCCGGGCGAACGCGGGCCAGCACGCGTATGCCGATCAGGACAGATAAAAACGATCGCGCGAGATCATCTGCCGTCAGTTCCAAGCGGACCGTGCCCTCGCGTTCACTTCCGCCAGCCCGAGGAGGGGCTGGGTTTCGACAACAGCCCCGTGGCGCATATGTGGCGGACCATCCGGCGCCCGACCAAATATTTTTGAGCGGCGGAAGCGCGCGCCTTGCGGCACGCAAGCCGAAGGTGTCAGGAACGGAGATGACGCTCGAGGAACGCGGTCGCGTGCCGCCATGAATCGGCGGCCGGTCCTTCGCGGTAATCGGCGGCGCTGGTGAAATTGCAGAAGGCGTGTCCGGCATCGGGATAGCGATGCATCTCGAGCGGAACGTGGCGGCCGCGCAATGCCGCCTCGAAACGGTCGGCATGCTCCGGCGGGATGAGTCGATCCGTATCGCCAAAAAAACCAATCACCGGGCAGGCGATCCCGCCCAGCTCGTCGAACGCCGCCGTGCCGCTCGCGCGCTTCACGTAGAGAGCGGTCGGGTAGAAGATGACCGCCGCCCGGATATCCTGCAACGCGCTTGCCGCGAGAAGCGCGGTGCGCCCGCCCATGCAGTGGCCGACAATGGCGAGCCGGTCCCCGCGCACGCCGGGATGGCGTTTGAGGACATTCAGCGCCACGCCCAATTCATGTGTGACCACCGAATCGATGATCGAATTGCGCCGTGTGGCAAGATCGTCTTCCGGTCGGCAGCGGTGATAATTGTCCGGGCAAATGACGGCGTATCCGAGTTGCGTCAATTTGGCAGCCAGATCGCGCGTGAAAGGGCTGAGCCCTTCCTGGTGATGCGCGATGAGAATCCCAGGAAATGGACCGCTGCCATCCGGTACGCCGAGCAAGGCATCGACGCGCGATCCGTCGATATCCAGCTTTATGGTCTGCATTCCGCTCCCCAGATTGCGACGTTCATTCGCGGCCCGTCGCGGTAAACGCCGCGCCGTCCTGAGGCCGCGGCAGAGGGCTTGAAATGGCGGAGGGAGTGGGACGCGATGTTTGAGGGGCTAGAAGTCCATAAAATGCCGTGTTTATTGGCTTTCCGAGGCATGCCCTGTGTGCTAGACCTGTGGTCTAACCATGGGAATCGAACATGCCTCGCAGGAAGAAAAAATCGCTCGAAGGCCAATGGCGTTTCGAGCGCCGGCAAGCGCAGCACATTGAGCGCCGGCACCGTCGATACCTTGCCGTCCTGAACATCCCCGCGGACGTGCGCCGCAAGCTTGGCGGCAAGCGCCGCTTTGTGCAATCCCTGCATACCGACTCCCTGACCGCGGCCGAGCTTCGCGCCGGGCCGATCATCGCCGCATGGCGCCAGCGCATCGCCGACGCGCGCGGCGGGGCCGACAGCAATGCCGACTTTTTCCGGCAAGCGATTCAAAACGCCCCGAGCGAGGAAGAGCGCA
>DATNGG010000183.1:0-6968 GCA_035605975.1 Allostellaceae bacterium
AGTCTGCTGCCATTGACCGCTCGGCCACCCCTCCGCAGCGCCGCGGCGGAGCGCGCTATGTAAGGAGTTCCAAGGGGTACGTCAACACTCTTTATCTCGCGCAGCCGCAGAACGCAAGGCGAACGTCAGACTGCACGCGAGTCCGACGTTGGCCTTCCGTACGCCGCGGGCTCTCGGGTCCGCCCAGCTCCCCCGCCGCAATGGCGTGATGATACGCCGGTTTGCGCCGCGATGCCACTGCGCTGTCGCGCGCCGGAACCTGCTGCACGCGGGAAAAACCCGCTTGCGTCGCTTCCGCCGGCGCGTCATGGCTACCCCGCAATGGATGCAAAGCGGACAGAGCACGGCCGCCGCGGACGCCGGCATGGACGCCCGCCCGCCGCAGGCGAGCGACCGGGCGGCCCGGGGGACGCCGGTCGCGGCCGCGTCGGCTCGGCGCGCGCGACGGTGCGCCCGCAGCGCGGCGCCCAGGGCAAGGCGGCGGGCGGCGAGTCCTCGCCCTGGCTCTACGGGCACCATGCCGTCGCCGCGGCACTCGGCAATCCGCGGCGGCGCCTGCGCCGCCTCGTCAGCCTCGCCGAGAACGCGGCGGCGGTCGCGCAGCTTGCCGCCGCCGCCGCGGCACGCCTGCCGGCGGGGGAGCTGCCCGAGGTCCTGCCGCGCGAGGCCTTCGACGAGCTGCTGCACCCGGGCGCGGTGCATCAGGGCATCGCCGCACTCGCCGAGCCGCTGCCGACGCTCGCCCTCGACGAGCTTCTGTCCCGCCTCGGCCCGGCCGCCGAAGACAGGGCGACACGCATCCTCATGCTGCTCGACCGCGTGAGCGATCCGCACAATGTCGGCGCCGTCCTGCGCTCTGCCGCCGTCTTCGGGGCGCTCGGCGTCGTCCTGCCGGAGCATGGCGCGCCGCCGGTGACGGGCGCGCTCGCCAAGGCCGCCTCCGGCGCGCTCGAAGCCGTGCCGCTGCTGCGCGTGACCAACCTCGTGCGGTGCCTCGAGCGCCTGAAGGAAGCCGGGTTCTGGTGCGTCGGCCTCGACAGCGCCGCCCCGCAAAGCCTCGAAGACCTCGACTTGCCGCCGCGGATCGCGCTCGCACTGGGCGCCGAGGGCGCGGGACTTCGGCGCCTGGTGCGCGAGCGTTGCGATTTCCTGGCCCATCTGCCAACGCGCGGCAGCCTTGCCTCGCTCAACGTCTCGAATGCGGCCGCGGTCGCGCTCTATGCGCTGACCCGACCGCGCTGAGCGCCGCGCCTAGTGCCCGATATGCGGCCAGAGACCGGCAATGCCGACGATAATGAGATAGATCGCGACGATGTAGTTGAGGAGCCGCGGCATCAGGAGAATGAGAATGCCGCCGATGAGCGCCGCGAGCGGCGGCACGAGGAACAAATTGATCGTCACCATCACGGCTCCTTCTGCATGGATGCTCCGCCCGCGCTCCCTATTTGACGCATGAGAACGTCGCGAACGTGTCGCCGGTGAAGCCGCTTGCCTTGAACACCGCCTTGCGCCCGTATTTGCCGCAGGTCTTCTGTGCAACCGCGGCGGCTTCCTCGGCGGTCGTCCCGTTGGGATTGTAGCGGACGACCAAGCCTTCCTGGGATTCATTCAGCACCACCGGCCGCGAGGAGCAGCCGGCGAGCGTTACGAGGGCGAGGCTGAAAAAAGCGGCGCGGCGAAACCATATCATCGCCGTCATTTGTCCCGAAGATAGCGCTCTCGTCAATTCGCCGTTTCGGCATCCGATATGTTTTTGCTCACCGCGGACGCGAGAACCGCCTCGGTGGCCGTCAACACCTCCGCGGCCCCGAGGGCATCGATGCACGGAAACGCGCGGCCCTGCTCATGCGGCTCGGTGCAGTTCCAAAAGCAATGGAAGCAGCCGCGCTCGCGGAAGACGAAGCGCACCGCGTCGGGCGTCGCTTCGGGCGGATAGGGCACGAAGCTCCGGAAGTGCCCGCCGCCAATGACGACCACGGTCGGCACGCCGAGGCCGATCGCGAGATGCGCGGGTCCGGTGTCGTTGCTGAGAACGAGCGCCGCCCCTTTCAAGAGATCGAGAAGCTGCGGCAGGCTGGTCACGCCGATGCGGTCGACGAAATCCGCCGGCCGTCCCGCCGCGGCCAAAGCCTGGCGCTGCGTCACCTCGGCCGCACCGCCGGTGAAATAGACCTGCAGACCGCGCGCCGCGAGCATCTGCGCGATCTCGAGGAAACGCTCGAGCGGCCAGCGCCGCCCCGGCTCGTTGCCGCCGAAATTCATCACCGCATAGGGCCGCGCGCTCGTCCGCGGCGCGAGAGGCCAAGGAAGACGCGGTGCGGCCGGCGCAATCGGTCTTCCGGCGAGCGCCGAGACAAAGCGGGCATGACGGATGATCTCATGCGTCGGATAGGGGCCGGTATCGATCACCTCTTGGCAGCGTTCGAGATACCAGTCGAAGGCACGCTGCGTTTTCGCGCTTTGATAGGGCTTGGCAACGATCTTCCGCGGCGCGCCCGAGACATAGACGAGACTGTCGGCGACCAGCGGCTTGCGCATAAAAATGTCGCAGGTGACCAGCGCGAAGCCCTGGCGCCGCACCCAGAGCGACACGGCGAAGCGGTAGAACGGGTTCTTGTCGTAGCGATGCTCGTCGATTGCGCGAAAGCGGCAGCCGGGGAAAAGCTGCGGCACGAGGCTCGCCCAGCTCGCGCAGCCGAGCAGGGTGATCTCGCCGGGCGGCAGGCCGAGCGCCTCCGGGTAGCGAGCGAAGGTGGAATGGAACAGGACCATGTCGCCGATGCCGTCGATGCGGATGACGAGCGCGCCCTTGGGCTTGCGCCAAACCGGCCAGAGCCGCGCGAGAAGATCGAACGGACGAAACAGCCACCACCGCCGCGGCAAGGCCTTGGCCCGCGTCATGGCGAGGGCGATCCGCGCACGCTGCGGCTCAAGGTGAAGGCGCCGCAGCTCCGGCGCACGAGTTGGGATTGCCCGTAGGGCAGCTCCGCCAAGACCCGCAGCCACGCCCAATAGGAAAACAGCCCCGCCCCCTCGCGGCGCCGCGCCCAGCGATAGGCACGGGTGGTGGCGCGCCGCGCCGCTTTCCGCGCGAGCGACAGATCGACGCGGTGCTCCGCGAGGAAATAGGCGATGCTGAGATTGACGTCGTGGAGAATCTGCGGTCCGCCGTCATTGACCCGCCCTTCGGCTGCTGCGGGGCAAAGCGCGACCACATCATCGAGCGCGACGAACCCGCCGCAGGTCGCGAGGCGCAGCGCGAGCGAGTAGTCCTGGGTGAAAATGCGCGCATCGCACCCGCCCGCTTCGCGCGCCGCCTCGGCCGCGAAGAGACTGTTGCTCGGTCCGATCGAGAATCCTTCGAGCAGAAGCCCCGGCAGCGGCTCTCTCACGCGCCGCGCGGCGCCGCGCTCCACGTCCGGCAAAGCGAGACGAGCGAGCGCCTCCTCGCGCGAGACGTAAAGCTCGGTGCGGCCGTAGGCGAGCACGGCGCCTGGTGCCGTTTGCAGCGCGTCGAGGAGGGTCAGGGTCGCATGCGGCAGCAGCACATCGTCGCCATCGACCAATTTGATGAAGGCGTAGCGCGCCTCGGCGAGACCGAGATTGGTCGCATGGCTCGAGCCGCGATTGGATTGGCTGATGATGCGCGTCGATGGCCAGTCGGCAGTGAGGCGCGCAATCTCCGCCGCCGAGCCGTCGCTCGAGCCGTCATCGATGAAAACGAATTCGCGGGCGAAATCGCCCTGCTGCGCGGCCAGCCCGGCAATCACCTGCGGCAGGAAGGCGCGCTTATTGAAGACGGTGACGACATAGCTGACGCCCATCGCGGTCGCGGCGGGGGAGATGGCCAAGGGACTTCGATCCAATCGCTCGACGATCCGAAGCGGGGACGGCCGCGCGGCGAACGCGGGCCGCGGCGAGGCACCTCGCACGGACGCGACTCTGCGGGGCGGCGCGGCGGCACGCAAGCGCGAATTGCCGGGACGCCCGCTTGCCTTGAGCCGCCTCAACCGGTAGAAGCGTCGAGCCTGCCGACGCATCGCCAACGCCGCCTGTGCTCCCGCGAGAAAGCCAGCCGCACCGGATTCGATGTCGACCCTTTCCACCCAAGATCAGAAAACCGCGCTCGTCTTCGGCATTTCCGGCCAGGATGGCGGCTATCTCGCCAGGCTCCTCTTGGAGAAAGGCTACGCGGTTCACGGCACCTCGCGCGATTGCGCGAGCAATCCCTTCCTTGGCCTGCACCGGCTCGGCATTTTCGATCGCGTCAAGCTGCACACCGTCGCCTTGACGGAGTTCCGCAGCGTCTTCAGCGTCATGAACAAGGTGATGCCAGACGAGATCTACGATCTCTCCGGCCAGACCTCGGTCGCGCTCTCCTTCGAGCTGCCGGTCGAGGCTTTCGAGAGCATCACCGTCGGCACGATCAACATTCTCGAATGCATCCGCCTGCTGGGCCGGCCGATCAAATCCTTTCACGCCGCCTCGAGCGAATGCTTCGGCGATACGCCGGCGCCCGCGGACGAAAAGACGCCGTTCCGCCCGCGCAGCCCCTATGCCATGGCCAAGGCCGCAGCCTTCTGGGCGGTCGCGAATTACCGCGAGGCCTACGGCATGCCGGCTTGCTCGGGAATCATGTTCAATCATGAATCGCCGCTTCGGCCCGAGCGCTTCGTCACGCAGAAGATCGTCAAGGGCGCGCTCGATATCGCCGCCGGCAAGCTGGACAAGCTTCGCCTCGGCAATCTCGCGGTCGAGCGCGACTGGGGCTGGGCGCCGGAATATGTCGATGCGGCCTGGCGCATGCTGCAAAACCCCACCCCGGCCGATCTCGTCATCGCAACCGGCGAGACCCACAGCCTTCTCGCCATGGTCGAGCAGGCCTTTGCACTCGCCGGGCTCGATTGGCGCCGGCATGTCGAAACCAGCGAGAGCCTCATCCGGCGCACCGACCTCTCGCGCAGCGCCGGCAATCCGTCGCTTATCCGCGAAGTCACCGGCTGGCGAGCGCGGACGCGGTTCACGGACGTGATCCGCGCGATGATGGCGGCGCGGAACGCCGATATGGCGCCCGCCGCGGAGGGGATCGCGCTCTGATGGCGCGGCGGTCGGCGCGATGAACGGCACCGCGATCGTCAGGACCTTCGGCTTTCGCGGCTTGTGGGGACAGATCGGGCGCATCGAGGAAGGCTTTCGCCGCATCGGCTGCGCCATCGCCGGCGAGGGCGCGCCGTTCGACTTCATCTACAGCAACGAGCTGCTGCAGGACCGCGGCGCAGCCTTGTGCAAAGAGCAGAGCGGCAAGCCGCTCATCCGCCACATCCAGGATCTGCCGGCTTACGAGAACACGCCTCAAGCCAAGACGATCGCCGAGCTGCGGACCCACCGCGATGCAACTCTCGCCCATGCCGATCGCGTAACCACCAATACGCGCTTCGTCGCCGCGCAGCTCGAGCGCTATTGGGGCTATCGCGGCGCGATCATCGCCGGCCAACCGCTTCAATTCGACCCCGATCTCGACGGGTTTCGAACGCGCAAGCGGCGCAATCTCGCGGTCATCGTCGGTCGTCTCGACGACCCGCTGAAGAACGCCCGCCTCGCCGTCGAAGCCTTGTCACGGCTCGATGCGCCGCCCGATCTGGCGATGGTTTGGGTCGGCAAGGCCAAACGCAAGCCGCGCAGCTTCTTTCGCCGCTTTCGCATCGAGCATCATCACGAGATTCCCGCCGCGGCGCTCGCCGCGCTCGTCAAAGAGGCGCGCATGCTGCTCGCGCCGTCGCTGTTCGAAGGGCTTGGCCTGCCGCCGATCGAGGCGCTCGCCGCGGGGACGCCCGCCATCGTCAGCGACATCCCGGTGAAACGCGAAGTCTTCGCCGGCACGCCGATGCTGTTCCACGATCCGAGCGATCCCAAAGACCTCGCCCGCGCGATCCGCTTCCTCCTCGACCATGAAGAGCATGGCTGGAAGATGGTCGAAGCCTTCGCGCCGAAAGCCGAAGCCTATCGTCCCGAATCGGTCGCTGCGAAAATCCTCGCGGCCTATCGCGCGGTCGAGGGCAGCCATGGCGTTGCCGCAGCCGATGCGCAGCGAAGCGACGCCTGATCCGGCGATGGAAGACGCGGCGCCGCTTCTGCCGGCGAACCTCGCCTATCTGCGCCCGCACATCGTCCCGGATCTCGCCCGCTACGGCCAGGCCCAGGATGGCGGCTATGTTCTGCCGTCGAGCGCCTTGGCTAGGATCGACGCGGTCCTTTCCTTCGGTCTTTCGACCGACTGGTCGCTCGAGCAAGAGCTGTGCCGCGCGAATGGAGCGTTGACCGTCCAGGTCTATGATCATTCGGTCGGCGCCAAAACCTATCGCCGGTCGCTCAAGAACGCGGCGCTCAAGTTCCTCGTCGGAAAGGCCTCGCTCGCCGAGCTGCGCCGGCGCTGGCGTACCGATGTGGGCTATCGCCGCTTCTTTACCGGGACGCGGACGCATTTCCGCGAGCGCGTCTTCAACCGCCGCGATCACGGCAATGACGCGACCATCGAGGCGATCTTCGGCCGCATCGGCGCCGCCAGCCATATTTTCCTCAAGATGGACATCGAGGGCGCGGAGTACCGCGTCTTGCCGCAAATCCTCGCCCGCGCCGATCGCATCGATCTGATGACCATCGAATTCCACGACACCGATCCGCTGCGCAGCGTCTTCGAAGCGCAAGTGACGGCGGCGCTCGACCGCTTCCACATCGTCCATCTCCATGGCAACAACATTGCCGGCCGCGCCGCCGACGGTCTGCCCGATTGCCTCGAGATCACCTTTCTCAATCGGCGCTTTGCGACAAGCGGCGATTTACGCGCGCGGCTTCCCGTCGAAGGCTTGGATTTCCCGAACGATCCCGGCACGCCCGATCTCGCCTTTCGCTTCGGCTGATGCCCGGCGCGGAAACCATCGCCCTCATCGGCGCGACCAGCCGGATCGGCC
>DATNGG010000184.1:0-19291 GCA_035605975.1 Allostellaceae bacterium
TCGGCGAGCAGCGTTTTCACCGTGTGGCTATGGAGGTAATCGGCGATCTTGCCGTCATCGAGGCTCTTCGTCGCCTCGACCGCATCGGCGATCACCTCGCCCGTCGCATAGCCGAAAGGCGCGAAGGTCCAGCCGAGCGGATCGATGCCGAGGCTCTTGGCGCGCGCCTGGTATTTTTGCATGAGCGCGCTGAGGGCCGGCGTCATCAGCTGCGGCGTCGGCAGCAGCGCGCCGTATTCGACGATGCCGTTCATCAGCGGGCCCAGCTGCATCTTGATGCCGGCGATGCCGATGCCGATGAAGAAGCCGCCGAACAGCTTCGGCTTGAAGCCGACCTCATGCATGGCGCGGATGAAGCCGGCGCTGTCGGGCGGATAGGCCGCGACATAGAGCAGATCGGGCTGGGCCGCCGCGATCGCGCGCACGATCGGGCCGAAATCGCCGGTCGGCGGCGGATAGGCGCGGTCATAGACAATCTTCAACCCCGCCGCCTTCGCGTTCTCGCGCGCCCCTTTGAGTGCGTTCTGGCCGAACTCGGCATCGGAGCCGGCGAGCGCGACGGTCTCGGGCTTCGGCTTTTGCGCCATCGCCAAATCGAAGAAGCCGGTCGAGACCGCTTTCTCCGGCTCGGGCCCGGTATTGTTCATCGAAAAATAGCGCGCGTAGTGGAACTCGCGATTGGCCGCCGTCGCGAGAATGCCGAAGCTCGTGCGCTGATGCTGCATCAGCGTCGGGATGGCCGCCGCCACCATATTGGTCGCATAGGGACCGAGCAGGAGGTCGACCTTGTCCACCTCGATGAGCTTCGTGTAGATGCCGGGCACCGTCGTCGGGCTGGTCTGGTCGTCGTAATAGACGAATTCGATCGGGCGGCCGAGCAGCCCGCCCTTGGCGTTCACCTCCTCACGCCAGATTTGCAGCGCGGCGAGGATCTGCTGACCCGCCCCGGCATTGCCGCCGGTCAGCGCCATGCTGAAGCCGATCTTGATCGGCTCGGCGGCGCGCGCCGACAGACCGGCGACCACGGCGATCCCCGCGGCGAGAAGGCAACACCCAAGCATCCGACGATTCACGCGCATCGCACCCTCCCGTGGCCGCTTTCTTTTGTGCGCGATGATATCAGGCCGGCGATCGGCGCGCCGCCTTTCCTTAACCATGCCGGTCGCGAAAAAACGGCGTGCGGGGGACAGCGGTTTTGCTATCCTCTGCTCAAGGGTGGGAACAGGGAATTCAATAATCGATAATGCGCCTGGAAGCCGGCTTCGCATATTTGCTTCGCGGCGTCTCCGCGAGGATCTCCCGATCGTTTTCGCCGGAGCGCTCTCGATGAAGAGCGCCCGGCCGACGCGGCGCGATGTCTTGCGCGCGGCGATGATGCAATTTGCGCTGCTCGCGCTGGCGGGACGCGGGGCGTCGGCGGCGCCCGTCACGGGCGATGCCCTCGACATCCGCGCCTGCGGCGCCAAAGGCAACGGCCATGATCTCGACACGCGCGCGATCAACCAGGCGATCGAGCGTGTCGCGACGAAGGGCGGCGGCGTGGTGCGTGTGCCGGCGGGCGATTATCTCTGCCACACGCTCCATCTGAAGAGCGGCGTCACCCTGGCGCTCGAGCGCGGCGCGATCCTGCGTGCGGCGCCGCCCGGCCGCTACGACCGGGTCGAGCCCAATCCCTGGGCGGCCTATCAGGATTACGGCCACAATCACTGGCGCAACAGCATGCTGTGCGGCGTCGGCGTCAGCGACGTCGCGATCACCGGCCCTGGCCTCCTTTGCGGCGATGGCATGAGCCGCGGCGAAGGATCGACTCCCTCCTCTCGCACGCAAGGCGTCGCCGACAAGGTCATCGCACTCAAGAACTGCCGCAATGTCGCGCTCGAAGGATTCAGCCTCACCGGCAGCGCCCATTTCGGCGTGCTCGCGAGCGGCGTTCAGAATCTCCGTGCGAGCAAGCTCCTGATCGACGTGGCGCGCGACGGCATCGATGTCGATTGCTGCGAGAATGTCGTGCTCGAGGACCTCATCCTCAACACGCCGCATGACGACAGCATCGCGCTCAAAGCCTCGGCCGCGCTCGGCCGGGACCAACCAACCCGCAATGTGCGCATTCGCCGCTGCTTCGTCACCGGCGGCTTCGAGCCGGGCTCGCTTTATGACGGCCGGCGCGTTCCCATCGGGCCTGTCGACGGCATGAAAGCCCGCATCAAGCTCGGCACGGAATCCTGCTGGGGCTTCGAAGATATTCGCATCGAGGATTGCGCCATCTGGAACGCGCTCGGCATTCCGCTGCTGGCGGTCGATGGCGGCGCTTTGAAGCGCGTTGCCATCCGCAACGTCACCATGAGCAACATCCAGGATTCACCGCTCTTCCTGCGCCTCGGCCGGCGCCTCAGCGCGCCGCCCGGCGCCGCCGTCCAGGAATTTACGGATGTCGCGATCGAAAAGCTGCGCTGCGACCGCTTCGGCTTTCCGATCATCGTCTCCGGCATCCCGGACCACCGCATCGAGCGCGTCTCGCTGCGCGATATCGAGCTGGTGGCGGAGCGCGACGATGCCGGCGAGCGCGGCGGCGGCTGGATGCCGATCGCGCGCGCGGCGGCGATCGCCGAGCTCGTTCCGCCAGAATGCGAGGCGCTCTATCCGGAGGTCGGCATGTTCGGCGCGCTGCCGGCAAAGCTGCTTTTCGCGCGCCATGTCGATGGCCTCGAGATCGAGGGCTTGCGCTTCAGGCGCGTGAGGGCGGCCGGCGAGGAAGCACGCGCCGCCCAAGGCGATGCGCGTCCGCTGTTCTGGCTGCGCGACGTCGCGGGCGTGCGCTTTTCCGAGATCGCCGCGCCGAAGGGTATCGCCGGGCCGATCTGCCATTCCGACAGAGCCCTCGATGTCGCGCTCGCGGCCAGCGAGGATCTGCCGCGCGCACCCGATTGGCTCCCGGCGCTGCGGCCGGGCGCGCTCTGAGACGGAAGGAGGGACGATGAACAGCGACAACCACAGCATCGCACGGCTCGTCACCTTCGAGCTTTTCGCCAAGGGCGATGTGAAGCGCCTCGAGGAGCTGACGACGTCGGATTTCGTCAATCACGGCCAGACCGCCGGCCCCGCCTCGGGACGCGACAATCTCAAAAACGCGATCGAGCGCGTGCGCGCGGCCTTTCCCGATCTGTCCTACACGCTCGACCATGAGATGGCGGAGGGCGATCTCGTGCTGCACCATCTGACAGCGCGGGGGACGCAGAGCGGCGCCCTTGCCGGAAAGCCGGCCACGGGCAAAGCGGCCGTCTGGACGGAAATGCATTTGATGCGTTTTCGCGAGGGTCGCATGTCCGAGCAATGGGGCGTGGTCGACCGGCTCGCGATATTCCAGCAGCTCGGGCTTATCGCTTAAGCGCCGGCGCGGTGCTCTCAGGCCGAAGCATCGCGCAGAATCGGCCGCCTCGGCTGATCGCTGCAGCCCGCAGACGAAGATCGCCGTCGCCATCGTCACATAGCCGCGATGATGCACCGCCGCGCGTCATCCCGCATCCCCGGGTACGCTATTGTTATCGCTTCCGAGCTGGCCGGATCGGGGATCATCCTTCGGGCGGCATTAAACGGTGCTCGCTCGCTACGATCGCTGATCATCGTGCCGGCCGGCGCGCGTTACTCCGACTATGGCGTTTAATGCGACGGCGCACGCGCTTTCTGGATCGCTTCCGAAACGACGACTTGAAGCTCGTTGATTCGGAATGGCTTGCGCAGCACAGGGGTATCGGGACCGGCCATTTCTTCGATTGCAGCCGTGTCAGCATAGCCGGTTGCAAAAATGATCGGAAGTTGCGGCAGCCGAGCACGGGCGGCCTTGGCAACTTCCGCGCCAGTAAGTCCCGGCATCGCGAAGTCGATCACCGCGACATCCGGCGTGGTGACGTCGAGAAGGCTGAGTCCGGCGCGGCCATCCTCGGCCTGGGCGACGCCGTAGCCGAGCGCTTCGAGCGATTCGACGAGCATCCGCCGCACATCGGCGTCGTCGTCGATGACGAGCACGGTGGCTGGCAGAGCTGACTGCTCCCTTTCGGCGTTTGCCGACGGAGTTGCCGCCTCAGGCAGGATCTCGGTTCGTTGCAGCCAGATATGCACGGTCGTACCGCCGTCGAGCACGGTTTCGATCCGCGCCGTGCCGCCGGCTTGGCGTGCGATGCCATAAACCTGGCTTAGCCCGAGGCCGGTACCCTTGCCCGGTCCCTTGGTCGTGTAAAACGGATCAAAGGCGCGCGCCGCGACGTCGGCCGGCATTCCGGTGCCCGTGTCGGCAACGCTCAATTTGACATACTTGCCGGGAGCGAGTTCGGGATCGGCGACAAGGTCCACCGCGCGCGTCGCGATCGTCAGCTTGCCGCCGTCGGGCATCGCGTCACGCGCATTGATCGCGAGGTTGAGCACCGCCATCTCGAGTTGGGTCGGATCCGATCGGATCGCCACCCGATCGGAATCGAGATCGAAGCCGATATCGATCATCGGCCCGAGGGTCCGGACCAAGAGATCGCGCAGTCCCAGGACGAGGTCCGACACGATCACGGGCTTTGCTTCGATCCGCTGCGCACGGGAAAACGCCAGAAGCTGACCTGTGAGCTTGGCGCCGCGCTCCGCGGATTGCAGTCCTGCCTCTGCCCGGCGGCGCACGCGCTCGCTATCCGTTGGAGCCCCGCGGATCAGCTCGAAATTGCCTGCCATGCTTTGCAGCAAATTGTTGAAGTCGTGTGCGATACCGCCGGACAGCCGGCCGACGGCATCCATCTTTTGGACCTGGTGCAATGCCTCCTCGATGCGCTCGCGCTCCGCCATCTGCCGGCGCAATTCCTCGTTCTTGGTTTCGAGCTCACGCGTTCGATCGATCACCATTGCTTCGAGCTGCTCGGCCGCTTGCTCCTGCGCTTCAATCAGCGAGCGGACCTCGTATTGCTGTAGGCGGGCACGCAGCGCGGCCTGGACGGCGCTCGCCAGCGTGATCGTCTGAACCGGCCGCTCCAACAGCGAAACATTGCGCAAACCTGTAACCAAGCCATGCCGCCAAGCCGCGATCGCCGGCTGTTGGTGTCTGCTGGTGAAGAGGATGAAGGGGAAATCGGACCAAGCGGGCTGCCTCTCGACCCAATTCACGAGGGCTGGGAGATCCCGTCCCAGCAAGGCTTCCTCGGCGATCACGGCCGCTGCGGCGCCGTCCGTGAGAGCGCAGACAAGTTCAGGCAGGCTCATACAGAGCTGCGGCGCCATCCCGGCCCCACGCAACACCTCAGCCGAGGCCGGACCGTCGCGGCCGATCGGCATGAGGATCAGAACGCGCCGGCTCTCGCGCTCAATCGTCATTCGGGCTGGAGGCGTTGGCGTTCGCGTTGCCGAGGTAACGCGGGGTGCCGGAGAAGATCCCGCTGAAGTTCGTCAACGGCGGCCCTAGTTTTAGGCCATGGTCGGTCAGACGAAACTCGCGTATCGTATGCTCGTGCTGCCCGCTCCGTTTCTTGACGACGGAAATGGCGCGCCGCACCGTGCCGCTCGCCTCGAAATAGCGCAGCATGAGCACGGCGTCGCTGAGATAACTGATATCCAGTGGCGTCTCCATCGGGCCCACCAGGCCGTGCTGGGCCAGGATGAGAATGCAGAGCACGCCTTGCTGACCGAGGTAGGTCAGCAACTCGTGCAGCTGCAGGATCAGAAACCGCTCATCCGGCATCGCGTTGAGGTAGCCAGTGAGGCTGTCGATCACGATGATACGCGCCTGGTCCGCCTCGACACTGCTGCGCACAATCGAGGCGAACTCCCCCGGCGATAGCTCAGCCGGATCAATCTGCTGGTAGCGGACGCCTCCGGAATCGAGCGCCGCTTGCAGCGGCAGGCCAAGGCTGCGAGCGCGCGCCATAAGCGTGCCGCGGCCTTCGTCGAAACCGAAATAAGCAGTCTGTTCGCCGCGCTGTGCCGCCGCGAGCGCATAGGTCAAGGCGAGCGAGGATTTGCCGACGCCAGCGGCGCCGAGTAGCAGCGCGTTGGTGCCGCGCTCGAGCCCGCCCCCGAGTAGCTGGTCGAGCTCGGCATTGCCGCTCGGGGTCAACTCGCCGATAAAGTCCTTGTGATGTTCCGCCGCGATGAGCCGAGGATAGATGTGAAGCCCGCCTCTCTCGATGGTGAAATCGTGAAACCCTCCGCGAAAATCGATGCCGCGCATCTTCACGACGCGAAGACGGCGGCGCTCCGCGCCGTATTCGACTGCGAGCTGCTCCAGCAGCACAACTCCATGGGAGATCGAATGAAGCTGCAGGTCGTTGTTGCCGGAGGTCAGGTCGTCGAGCAGGATCACGGTACAATCGCGGCTGGCAAAGAAATGCTTCAATGCCAGAACTTGGCGCCGGTAGCGCAGCGCGCTCTGGGCGAGCAGGCGCATTTCGGAAAGGCTGTCGAAGACGACGCGCGCTGGATTCAGCCCGGCGACCTTGTCGCAGACGAGCTTGGTCGTCTCACCTAGCTCCAATTCCGCCGGATGCAGGATTGTCAACTCTCGCGCGGGATCGAGCGTCGTCTCGGGTGTCACCAACTCGAATACGTCTATGCCATCGAGGGACCAGCCGTGGCGGTGTGCGACCAACTGCAACTCTGGGAGCGTTTCCGATAGGGTGACATAGAGGACCCGCTCCCCCTGCCTCGCGCCATTGAGAAGAAATTGCAACGCGAGGGTGGTTTTCCCAGTCCCCGGTCGGCCTTCGTAGAGGTACATACGGTTGGGATCGAAGCCGCCGCAGAGAATATCGTCGAGGCCGGCACTGCCCGTTGAAACCCGGGGAAATTCTTCAACCGGTTCCGACACGGCCATCTTCTGCTCCTATGCTCTCAAGACTTGCGAGCAGACTGCCGGCCAGAGCAGCCAGGATTTCGACAACCCGCGACCGCAGAATTAAGCAAAATAGTGGCGGAAATGAGAAGCACCGAAGGCGCCGTCGTGTCTTCCTTCTAAAGGCTCAACTCTATACCGAAGCGCTTGCCGGAAGCAGTATCGTGAACGGCAGGTTCCTGCGGCTGGCTGCCCATGTCGAGTGTACCCAGTTACTCGGATTGTCCGACGGGTCGGTTATATCGGCACGTCGCCGACTTACCTCTGACCGTCCGTTGACGTCGGCTGTCGGAGGCGTGCCAGACGCAGCGCGTGCCCTCAAATGGTCGAAATGCGTCTAAAAATACGCTACGTCGGTGAGATCGCAAAACGATCTGATCATCCACGCTCACGCCGAGGCTTCGCGCAGGATCGGCCGCCCCGGCTGATCGTCGGTCATCATTTGCGCCACGCCGGCGACGAGGCCGATCGCCACGCCCAGCCGCCAGGCATGGTCGTAAGAGCCGAAATGATCGTAGATCAGCCCGCCTCCACGTCGCCTTTTGACCCGAGCCGGACGAACAAGGATTGGATGGGGATGGCAGCTCTGCATCCATCCCGGCCGCTCAAGCAATGTTGGTGGCCCCTCGGAAGCGGACATTGGGTCGGCGACAAGGGGGCGATTCCGTTCGTGGAATGCCGTGGAGGCGGCATTCCATCGTCTGTCACACAGGCGAATGCGGCGAATTTTTCACTTCGCAGACCGACGTCGCTTCACGCCGCCACTCCCGGGATGACCTCTTCCTTGAACAGACGGACACTGCGACGAAGCCGCGACAGGTTGTCGAGGTCGATGAGAAATCCGCAGATCATCACGCCCACACCGGCTTCCGCAAAAGCACGCATCTTGCGTGTGACGGTGGCCGGGCTGCCGGTAATCATGTCATCAGGGTTGCGCGCAATCGCCCCGCTCGGATTCTTGCCGAAGAAAGCCTCGGCCTCCGACCTCGCCTGTTCGTCCGTCTCCGCCACATGCACGGCCTTCCCCACCGACGACCATTCCTTCGCAAGCTCGATCGTCTCCGCGTCGTGGCCGGAAGCAGCCAGCAACGCGTGATAGCCGGCCATCTGCCCGCGTGCGCCAGCGGCATCTTTTATCGCGGTGAACACCGGCCAGCCGCGCGCGGCGGCATCGGCGATCGCTGCCTGATTGAGCGTCCCGCGTGCCAGGATGGGGCGCGGCTTGCGGAAGGACGAGGGGTTCACCGCGACTTCGAGCCTTCCGCGGTCTGCGCCGACCGCGAACTCGAGCGGGCCGCCCGTGCCGTCGTAGCCCCAGATGTCGACAACCGTGCGGATCCCTTGCTCGAACAGTGTGTTGCGCTCGGCAAGGTCACGCCCGAAGGCCACCAGGTCGGTGTCCTTGAATCCAGAACCGAAAACCACGACGAGCCGCCCGGCGTTCAGCTGGTCGAGCAGGTTGCACGACTCGACCAGCCGCACCGGGTGATGCAGCGCCGGATTCACCGTGGCGAGAATGAGGGTTGCCTGCGTCAGCCGCGGCGCCAGCGCGCAACCGAACAAGAGCGAATTTTGATAGCCTTGGTTCTCGTGGAGGTGATGCTCCGTGAGGGAGATCGCGCCGAATCCACCGGTATCCGCCTCGAGCGCGAGGTCGGTCATGCAGTTGATGAGCGAAAGCTCGTTCCGCTTGTCTTGGATGCGCGTGCTGAGATGCATGCAGAACTTCATGATGGTGCTTCTCGTCCTTTCTTCTTGCTTCTTGGTCAAACCGAGGACAGCCGCGACTGCCGCTGCCAGTAATGCCGCGTAGCGCAGGCATTATATCGACAGAGGTTCTTTTTGACAGGGACGGCCGGCACGTGGCGCCCCCGTTTTGCCGAGTAGCGCCTCGTCCACGCTCAGGCCGAGGCTTCGCGCAGGATCGGCCGCCCCGGCTGATCGTCGGTCATCATTTGCGCCACGCCGGCGACGAGGCCGATCGCCACGCCCAGCTGCCAGGCATGGTCGTAAGAGCCGAAATGATCGTAGATCAGCCCGCCGCCCCAGGCGCCGAGGAACGAGCCGACCTGGTGGGTGAAGAACATGATGCCCGAGAGCGTCGCAAGGAAGCGCAGCCCGAACATCTGAATGATGAGGCCTTGGGTCAGCGGAATGACGCCGAGCCACATCAGCCCCATCGCCCCGGCGAAGATCAGGGTCGTCGCCGGCGTCGGCGGCATCACGAAATAGGCGGCGATGCAGAGCGAGCGCAGCACATAGACGAGGCCGAGAAGAATATGCTTCGGGAACTTGCCGCCGAGCCAGCCGAGCAGATAACAGCCGATGACGTTGAAGAACGCGATGGTCGCGAGCGCCTGCGCCGCGAGCATTGGATCGGCGCCGCAAATCGCGAGATAGCTCGGCAGATGCGTCGAGAGGAAGATAAGCTGCAGCCCGCAGACGAAGATCGCGGTCGCCATCGTCACATAGCCGCGGTGATGCGCGGCGGCGCGCAGCACCGAGCGGAAGCTGTCGGGCGACGCACCGCCTCCCGTATGGCGCCGCGCCGAGACGCGATCGACCCGGCCGGTGACCAAGGCCGCCGGCAGCATCAGCGCCGAGAGGATCACGAAGGCGCCGATGGCGAAGTGCCAGCCCTCGAGCGCGATGAGCTTTTGCGCGGTCGGCGCGACGAGGAAGGTGCCGAAGGAGCCGATGCCGGCGACGATGCCGAGCGTCGTGCTGCGCCGCGCCTCGGAAACGACGCGCGCAGTCGCGGCGAGCGACAGGTTCGAGGCCGTGCAGGAGAGCGAGATGCCGATCAGCACGCCAAGACCGAGGAACAAGGTCATCGGGCCGGTCGCGGCGAGCGTCACCGCGAGGCCCGCGGAGAAGAACAGGCTTCCCGTGACCAGCATCATGCGCATGCCGAACCGGTCGGCGATAGCGCCGACGAAAGGCTGGGTCACGCCCCAGATCATGTTCTGCACCGCGAGCGCGAAGGTGAAATCGCTGACGCTCAAGCCGAGATCGCCGGTGATCGGCACCATGAAGAGACCGAAGCTCTGGCGCATGCCCATGCCGAGCAGCATCAAGAGCGAGGCCGCGCCGATGACGCTCACCGCGAAGGCGCGCGAGGGCTGCTCGGCTTGCATGTCGGGACTCGCGGTCGGCATCGGCGCCTCGGCAGAAGGTTCGAGCGCGGATTGGGCCATGAAAGCCTAGCCTTGGCAACGCCAAGGCGGCCCGCCCATGGGAGCCATGCAAATCTGCGCGAGCGCCCCCGCGCCGGCCGCGCTGCTGTTGAAGTCGGCGCGAGGCTCAACGACACTGCCGCGCATGAGCGAAGCAACCCCCGGTCGCTGGAAAGCAACCCTGCGTCCCTCGACCACTCAGCCTCGCTCCCGCTCGGCCTCGCGCGTGGGATGAGGCGCTTTCCTTAATGCCGTCAACCATCTCTCCACGCTCGCGCGAGAGCGGTGCCGTTTCCTGGGATGCGTTCCTCTCGACCTACCTCCCCGCCCTCGTCCTCGCCATCGGCGCCGGCGTCGCGCTTCCGGCGGTGCCCACCCTCGCCAAATCCTTTGGCGTCAGCTTCGGCGTCGCGAGCGGCGTCATCACCGCCTTCCTCTTGGGCAATCTCGCCGGCACCATCCCCTCGGGCTTCCTCATCGACCGGTTCGGCCGCCGCATCGTCCTGATCGCGGGACCGCTCCTCACCTCGGCGGTGAGCGTCGCCGTCGCCTTCGTCCAATCCTTCCCCGAGCTCCTGGTGCTGCGCTTCTTCGCCGGCTTCGCCGCGCAGATGTGGCTGATGGGACGGCTTGCCGCGATCTCGCAGAACGCCGCCCCGGCGCAGCGCGGCCGCCTCGTCAGCTGGATGTTCGGCATGGACAGCACCGGCCGGCTCGCCGGGCCGATGCTGGGCGGCTTCATCGCCAGCGCCTGGGGGATAAGAGCGCCCTTCCTCGTCTATGCCGCCCTTGCCCTGCTCGCTCTCATTCCGACCTCGAGCTTCGCCGGCGACGAGGCGGCGCCGGCGCGCGAGCCCGCCGCGCGCGAGGCTGCGCCGGTCCGCACCCTCTCCTTCAAAGAGATCGTCATGCCGCGGCTGGTCTATTTCGGCTTGACGCTCTTCGCCGGCTTGACGCGCGGACCGGTACAGGCGGATCTGCTCCACCTCTATGCCGCCTTCGCCTATCAGCTCGATGCCAAGCAGATCGGCTATCTCGCCACCGCCGCGGCCTTGGTGTCGCTGCCGATCGGCTTCCTGTCGGGCTGGATGATGGATCGCTTCGGCCGCAAGCGCAGCATGGTGCCGGGCTTCCTCGGCGTCGCCTTCGCCATGGCCGCGCTCGCCTTAACCGCCATCGCGCATCTCTCGCTCGCCTGGTATGTGACGCTGTTCCTTTTGGGCGTGGCGCTCCAGGCCTTGACCGGCGGCTCGATTCAGACCGTCGGCACCGATGTCGCGCCGCCCGAGGCGCGCGGCACCTTCCTCGGACTGTTCCGCTTCACCGGCCAAGGCGGCGTCGCGCTGAGCCCGATCCTCTTCGCGCTTTTGGCCGACCAGGTGAGCTACGGCTCGTCTTTCCTCTTCATCGCCGCTTGCGCGAGCGTCGTCGCATTCCTTCTCATTTTCCGCATCCCGGAGACGCGAGAGCGGTGATCCGCTTCCACGCGATCACGACATTGCCCCCAGCCACCCGCGTGGGATTGTCGAAGCGCAGCGCGTCGCCCCTCAGGGTCACGGCGCGCGATGCCTCCTTTCCCGTCACCTGGTTTGGAAAGGTGCTGCGCTCGATGCGAAACTTGATCAGCCGCTTCGCGTCGTCGAGCGTGTAGGTGCCGAAGAAAGAGAGAACCGCATGGGCGACGGCGTGGTCTTCGGCTTGCGTGGTCTTGAGGCGATTCTTCGAAGCGAGTTGCGGGATTTCCGCGATCATCTGAACCGAGAGCTGGCCGTCGCAGGTCAGCACGAGCCGGCCTTTGAGATCGCCGCCCTCCACGCTCGGAACTTTCTTCCCCGTCGGATCGAAGGAGTCGAACGAGGTGAGCGCCCAGACGCCGGCGAGCCGGTCCTTGAGCGATTGCGGCGCGGCAACCGCGCCGCGGGCGGAGACGGCAAAAGTCAGCAGGAGAAGACCCGCCAGGACGCGCCGGGCCGCGATTTCGCCTCTCTCCCTTCTCTCCGATGACATGTCCCGCCTCATTCGAGCTTGGCCGGCACCGAGAAGGGCTTGGTCGCATCGACCAGGAACATGACGAGCTGATCAAGATCGGTCTTGCCGCTGCTGAACACCTCCATCGGCGTATTGGCCGGGTGCCCGTTCATGGCCTCGCCGCGATCGGCATGGTGGGTCCCCTCGGGCGTCTGCTGGCCGACTTGCCCGGCAAGGACATAAAAGGCTTCGGAACCCGGATGCGAATGTACCGGCGTCTTCGCGCCGGGCGGGCCGCTCGCCTGGTTGATGCGCAGGAGATATTCGGGCGCGGTGAGCGCCGGCACGGGCCCGATCTCGGCGACCTCTTTGCCGCCGCGCGTCGCCCCGCCCTTTGGCCCCAGGGTAAAGAGCCAGACCTTGCCATCGATCTCGGCGGCGAGCGATGTGGGCCCGATAGCGGCCTGCGCCTCTGCGAGCGTTGAAAAATTCTCGAGCCGCCAATAGAGCGGACCCGCCGGAAGCTGCTTCACCTTCTTTTCCGTAACGGCCTTGACGACCAGCTTCTCGCCCGCCGCGGTCGCCGGCGGCGCCATCAATCCGACCGCCGCCCATGCGGCAAGAGAGAGCGCGAGGGATGCACGGCGCGCGGATGCGCATAAAATCGGTTTCATTCGCCTCTCCTGACTGTTCCATTCCTCCGGGCCGATGCGGGCTCTTGCCCGTCCCGGGCGGCGGCATCGGTCCTGCCGCGCCAAAGCGGTGACGAGCGGCCATCAGAATGCCCGCGCGCCGCACCCGGCGCTTTCAGAAGCCGTTACCTTTCCGTCACGATTTTCTTGGTTTTTCGCGCTTGGGGCGGTGCTAGGCTTTGCCGGCCACGCCCGGTGCAGATCGAGACGGAATTTGCGGTACCTGTTCGAGGATTTCGCGCTTGATGCGGATCGGCGCGAGTTGCTGCGCGGAACGGCGCCGGTTCCGCTCGAACCACAGGTCTTCGATCTCGTGCTGTTTCTCGTGCGGCATCGCGATCGCGTCGTCAGCCGCGAGGATTTGATCGCCTCCGTCTGGCATGGCCGGATCGTTTCGGAATCGGCTTTGAGCACCCGGATCAACGCCGCCCGGGCCGCCCTCAGCGACAATGGCGAGGAGCAGCGCCTCATCAAGACGCTGCCGCGCCGGGGCCTGCGCTTCGTCGCCTCTGTCCGGGAAGAGGAGCGCGCGGCGGCGCGGTCCGAGGCGCTCGGCTCGGAAAAGCCGTCGATCGCGATCCTGCCCTTCGACAATTTGAGCGGCGAGCAGGACCAGGATTATTTCAGCGACGGCATCGTCGAGGAAATCATCACGGCGTTGTCGCGCAACCGCGCCTTCTTCGTCATCGCGCGCAACTCCTCCTTCACCTATAAGGGCAAGCCGACCGATTCGAAGGAGATCGCCCGGGCGCTGGGGGTGCGCTATCTGCTCGAAGGCAGCGTTCGCAATGCGGGCGGGCGGGTGCGCGTCGTGGCACAGCTGATCGAGGCGGAAACCGGCCATCATCTTTGGGCCGACCGGTTCGAGGGCGAGATGGCCGAGATTTTCGAGTTCCAGGATCAGATCGTCACGCGCGTCGTGGGCGCGATCGCGCCGCAGCTCGAGCGCGCGGAGATCGATCGCGCCAAGCGCGGCGGCACCGAAAACGTCGCCGCCTATGATCTCTATCTGCGCGGCCTCGACTGTTGGAACCAATGGTCGAAAGAGGGCAACGCCGCGGCCTTGCGGCTGTTTCATGCGGCAATCGACAAGGACCCGGATTTCTCGACCCCTTACGGGCTCGCCGCCTCCTGCCATCTTCTCGCCAAGGCCAATGACTGGACGGCCGGCTTCGATACGGCGGAGCTCTCGCGGCTCATCGAGAAAGCCGCCGATATCGGCAATGACGACGCCGTCGCCTTGTGCTGGGCGGGACATGCGCACGCGTATTTCTTCAACGATGTCGACCGGGCCTTGCTGCTGATCGACCGCTCGCTCGAGCTCGACGTCAATCTCGCCATCGCCTGGCAGCGCAGCGGCTGGGTCCGCGGCTATGCCGGCGACGCCGAGGGCGCGATCGAGAGCCTCAACAAGGCGATCCGGCTCAACCCACTCGATCCGCGCGTCTTCTTGACACAAAGCGCGATGGGCTTTGCCCATTTCGTCGCCGGCCGGGACGAGGAGGCGGCGGCATGGGCGGCGATGGCGCTGCGCGTCAAGCCCAATTGGATGCCGGCGTTGCGCGTCGCGCTCGTCGCCAACGCGATGCAGGGCAAGGCCGAGGAGACTGCTCGCGTCTTGAGCCTCTACCGCCGCATCGATCCGCAGGCGCGCATCGCGAAAATCTGCGGCTTCTACCCGCAGCGCCGCGAGCGCGACCGCCAACGCCTCATTCGCGCCCTGCGCATCGCCGGCATGCCCGAATAAGAGGGGTGCCGCGCGGCACCCCTCGGATGCCTCAGCGGAGCGTCGCGAGCGCCGCCTCGATGCGCCGTCCCTGGGCCTCCGTGATCAGCCCTTTCAGGATCGCCTGAAAATGCGGATGGGTCGCGCCCGAGAAAATGTACTGCCAGCGATAGGCCTTGAGGAATTGCGCCGCGACGCGATCGCCCTCGCCCGTCGACATCGCGCGACCGCAATTCGCGGCAAAATAGCCGGCATCGGCCTCGGCTTGCGCCTGCAGGATGCCGTCGACCGCCACGACGAGCGCGATGAAATCGTCGACGCCGCGATCGCGCTGCTCCGCGGTCAGCATCGCGTCGTGGCGTTTCAGCTCGAGCTCGTCGAGGACGACGTGCTGGCACTCGTCGCGCCAATGGAACAGGAACACATCCTTGAACAAGTCCGAGAGCTCGCTGTCCGGCTCGATGCTCTGCCGGTAATGGTTCTGCACGAAGAGCTCGATATGGAGCGTCAGCACCAGCACCGACCAGGTGCTCTTGCCCAGCACCGCGCGCGCCACCGCGTCGGGATCGACCTCGAAGCGGTAGCCCGCTGGCATGACGGCGCCCATCATGTCGTTGATGCGGCGGAACAGCGCCTGGTGCTTCAGCTCCTCGTCGCTGAAGCGCACCAGCGCTTCGAGCGCGGTCTGATCGCCGAGCGCGTGCTCATGGCCGACCTCGAGCAGCTTCGCCGTGATGAAGCGCTCGACCAAGCCGAAGATGTTGGCATAGGTGCGGCCCTGGATCTGGCTGGCGAAGCGGCGCTCCGCCTCTGAAACACCGGCAAGCTCCTGAACGAGGGACAGCCCGCTGGGCAGATAGGTCTTGGCCAGATCGAAGCGGCGGCCCTTGATCACGTCGCGCTCGATCTCCCAATGCACCTTTTTCGAGGCTTCGATGACCCGGGCATATCTGTCGGCATCGGCAAGTCGAACCATCGTGTTCATGTCTTCCTCCTGGTTGCGCGGTTGATGCGGCCTCGCGCCCGCATATCCGAGGTATATGAAAAGACGGACGAAGCGGTCTATGATCGCGCCGCCGGAAGACATGACGAAAACGCCGGATCAACGGTCTGCCGCATGGACGCCTTGTCGGATGTGCTGAGAGCCGCGCGCCTATGCGGCGGCGTGTTCCTCGACGCCGAGTTCACCGCGCCGTGGTGCATCGCCACGCAGATGACGCCGGCGCTCTGCGCGCCGTTCCTCGGACCCGCATCGCATCTGATACCCTATCATTACGTGATCGAAGGCGAGCTCTTCGTCGCGGTGCACGGAGAGGCGACGCTCGCTTTGCGCAGCGGCGAGGTCCTGCTCTTTCCACGCAACGATCCGCATGTGATGGGCAGCGATCTCAGCCTGCCGCCGGTGTCGGGACGGGATGTCATTCTCTCGCCGGCGGGCGGCGGTCTTCGTTCCATTCGACATGGCGGCGGCGGCGCGACGGCACGAATGGTGTGCGGCTATCTCGGCTGCGACAGCGCCTCGAGCAATCCGATCGTCGCGACCCTGCCGCCGGCGATGAAGCTCGAGATCGACGGAACCGGACCCGCGGAATGGATTCGCTCGACCTTTCGCTACGCCGCCAATGAAGTGGCGAACGGCCGTCCCGGCTCCGAGACGGTCCTCGCGAAACTTTCGGAGCTGCTTTTCGTCGAGGCGGTGCGGCGCTATCTCGACGGTCTTCCGCCGGAGCAGACCGGATGGCTTGCCGGCTTGCGCGATCCGGCGGTGGGCCGCGTTCTGGCGCTGATGCATGGCGACGTCGCGCGCTCCTGGAGCGTCGACGAGCTCGGCCGGGAAGCCGGGCTGTCGCGCTCGGTGCTGGCGGAGCGCTTCTCGCGCCTCATCGGGATGGCGCCGATGCATTATCTCGCGCAGTGGCGAATGCAAATCGCCGCGCAAAGCCTACGGGAGTCGAGCGCGTCGATCGCGCAGATCGCCGAACGTATCGGCTATGAGTCGGAGGCGGCGTTCTCGCGCGCCTTCAAGCACAGCTTCGGCAGCGCGCCCGCGAGCTGGCGTCGCGCCAACCGCTAGCCACGCGCCCGCGCGCCTCAACGCAAAGCAGGCATCACCTTGCTCGCCAAGAGCTCGATCGAGCGCGCCACCTTCGCGTAGGGCAAGCCGCCGATATCGAGCTGGGCGAGGAAGCGGTCATGCGCAAAGAGCTCGCGCTCATACATGATCTTGTCGATGATCTCTTGCGGGCTGCCGACGAAGATCGGGCCCGTCGCGCTCGCGCGGGTTTCATAAAGCTCGCGCGGCACCGCGCGCGAGGCGTCGCCGCGCGCGGCATAGGCGCTGTAATGCGGATAGAACTCGTCGCGCGCGGCTTGCGAGTCCGGCGCCACGTGGAAATGCGTCGCGAGCGCCACCTTTTGCCGCGCCGGGTCATGCCCCGAGGCGGCGAAGCGCGCGCGATAGGCGGCGATCTGGCCGGCCAGCGACGCGGGCGGCTTCGAGATATTGGCGAGGACGACCGGCAGGCCGAGCGTGCCGGCGCGCAGCGCGCTCTCGGGCGTGCCGCCGAGCCCCAGCCAGATCGGCAGCCGGCCGACCGGCCGCGGCGAGATCTCGGCGCTCTTCAGCGGCGTGCGGAAGCGGCCTTGCCATTCGACCGGATTGCCGGCGTCGATCTGCAACAGCAGCGCGAGCTTTTCCGCGAAGAGGGCGTCGTATTCGGCGATGTCCTCGCCGAAGAGCGGGAAGGATTCGCGGAACGCGCCGCGTCCCGCCGTCAGCTCCGCGCGCCCGCCCGAGAGGAGATCGACGGTCGCGAAATCCTGGTAGACGCGCACCGGATCAAGGGTCGAGAGCACGGTGACCGCGCTGGTGAGGCGGATGCGCTTCGTTCCGGCGGCGAGCGCCGCCATCACCACCGCCGGCGAGGAAATCGCGATATCGAGCCGGTGATGCTCGCCGATGCCGAAGACGGCGAGGCCGGCATCGTCGGCGAGCCTGCCCGCTTCGAGAATCTCGGCATAGCGCTGACGCGCCGAAATCGCCCGGCCGGTCTGCGGGTCGGGCGTCAGATCGCCGAAGGTATAAAGACCGAGCTCCATCGCCTTCCCCCCGGCTCGCCGCGCGCCACCTACAAGAGGCGGCGCTCGCCGTCAACTCGCAGGGCCTGTCGCCGCCGCGGCCTGCTCCTTATGATCCCCGTGGTTTGCAATTCGACGAGGAATGCGATGCGCATCACGCCCTATGGAGAGTTCGCGGCCTTCATCGCCGTCGCCGAGCAGCGCCATTTCACCAAGGCGGCGCGGCAGATCGGCATCTCGACCGCGACCTTGAGCCAGACGATCCGCGCACTCGAGGAGCGCTTGGGCATTCGTCTCCTCAACCGCACGACGCGCAGCGTCTCGCCGACCGAAGCGGGCGAAATGCTGCTCGCGCGGCTGAAGCCGGTGATCGACGATTACGAAGCGGCGATCGATTCGATCAACCAGTTCCGCGACACGCCCGCCGGGATCGTGCGCCTCACCGTGGCGCCGCCCGCGGCGCATTCGGTGATCGCGCCGCGGCTCAAGGAATTCGCCGCGCTCTATCCCGATATCCGCTTCGAAGTCTCGGTCGATGTCACCAATGTCGATATCGTCTCGAGCCAGTTCGATGCCGGCATCCGGCGCGAGAGCGCCATCGATCGCGACATGATCGCCGTGCGCGTGAGCGAGCCGGTGCGCGGCATGGTCGCGGCCTCGCCCGCCTATCTCGCCGCCCATCCGGCGCCGAAGACGCCGCACGAGCTGGTGAGCCACAATTGCCTGCGGTTTCGCCTCTCCGGCGGCGGCATCCTGCCCTGGCGCTTTGCCCGTGCGGGCGAAAGCTTCGAGGTTCCGGTCACTGGCGGCTTCATCACCAACGATGTCGAGCTGGTGATCGGCGCCGCCTTGGACGGCATCGGCGTGCTCTATACGACGCGCGATTACCTCGCGCCCTATATCGCCGATGGGCGGCTCGTTTCGCTGCTCGAAGAATGGACGCCGGTCGGCGAGAGACTCTGCCTCTATTATCCGAGCCGCCGCCAGCTTCCCGCGGCCTTGCGCGCGCTCATCGACTTCTTGCGCAGCGACGGGAAATCCCGTCCCGAGCGCAAGAAGCCAGCCGCCGCGCAACCGCGGGCGGCGAGCCGCTCACAGTGAATCGCGATCGAGGATAAGGGCCGGGGTTGACGCGCCGCGGCTTTGCTGCGCATCGAAAGTGTTGCCGCGATCGCTCGCGCTCCCCTCGGTGGGGCTGAACAAGCCGCCTTCGGTCAAGGCCTGGAAATGCCGCGCGAGCGCGAGCGGCGAAGCCGGCTGGGCTTGCGATAAGGACTCCGCCTGGGCGGGGATTGCGCCGTTTAGGGCGCCGGCCAGCAGGACGGCCGAGAGAATGGCCGCGAGCCGGTATTTTCCGATCGAACGTGTTGTCATGATTGGGCCTGCTGCTTTGTGCTCGGGCGGTGAACCGGCCTTGCCGCCAAGACCGGCTCCACCCGAACGCGCCATCTATGGCGCACCCTCAGCCGTTGGGGGCGTTCTTCGCCGCGTCCCACGCCGCGCCGTCATAGACGCCGCTGTTGGTGCTCTGATGAATCTGCGTCTTGTCGGATTGGACGCTGCCGGCGAAGGCCGGGGCGACCGAGGCGAGCGACGCGCCGAGCGCGATGGCGAGGGCGCCGTTCCGCAGGATCGAGGTGATGGTCATTGCTGTGCTCCTTCTTTCTCCCAAAGGCCGCCGGGATTGGCCGCCTCATGGGAAAGAAGATGCGCTCGACCCCCGCTTTGGATAAGCGGCCTCCTCGCAAATGGATTGTTTGGCGAAATGCAGCAATCGCCGGGCTGGCAAGGCAAG
>DATNGG010000185.1:0-10869 GCA_035605975.1 Allostellaceae bacterium
ATCTGGTCGTCGGCGCGCTTCGGCACGCCGTCCTTGCGGATCATCGGCACTTTGAGCCGGTCGGGATGCGCGATGTAGTCGAAGCCGAACCGTCCCTTGACGCAAAGTCGACGCTCATTCGACGGGCCGTTGCGGCCCGTCACTTCGACGATCGTGTTGTCGCGGATGCCATAGGTGAGCTGGCACCCGACGCCGCAATAGGGGCAAACGCTATCGACCTCGCGATCGGGCTTCGGGAGAGGCGCGTTCTGCGCGTCGACCATGCTCGCCGGCAGCAGCGCGCCGGTCGGACAGGCTTGGACGCATTCGCCGCAGCCGACGCAGGTGCTGCGCCCCATCGGATCGTCGAAATCGAACACGATTTTCTCGTTGTGACCGCGCAGCGACATGCCGATCACGTCATTGACCTGAACCTCGCGGCAGGCGCGGACGCAAAGCGTGCATTGGATGCAGGCGTCGAGATTGACCGCCATCGCCGGATGCGAGCGGTCGGGCACGGGCTGCATGCGCGCGGGGAACCGGCTTGTCGTCACGCCGACCCGCGTGGCGTGCTGCCAAAATTCCGATTGCGGATCATGCGCCGTTTCGCGCTTGGGCTGGTCGGCGACCAGAAGCTCGAAGACGAGCTTGCGGTTGGTGCTGGCGCGCTCGCTCTGCGTCTGCACTTTCATGCCCGGCGTCGGCTGGCGGATGCAGGAGGCGGCCAGCACGCGCTCGCCTTCGATCTCGACCATGCAGGCGCGGCAATTGCCGTCGGGGCGATAGCCCGGCTCCGGCAAGAAGCAGAGATGGGGGATCTCGGTTTGGTGACGCTGCGCGACGCGCCAGATGGTCTCGCCCGGCAACGCCTCGACCTCGACGCCGTCGAGGAAGAACTTGACCGATTTGGACATCACGCCGGAACCGTCGCTCATGACACGTCCTTCGCGAAGTGTTTCAGTACCATCTTCACCGGATTCATCGCCGCCTGGCCGAGGCCGCAGATCGAGCTGTCGGTCATCACCCGCGTCAATTCCGTAAGCAGCGCCGCGTCCCATTTCGGCGCGCTGAGCAGATGCACCGCCTTTTCCGTGCCGACGCGGCAGGGCGTGCATTGGCCGCAGCTTTCATCCTCGAAGAATTTGAGGAGGTTGAGCGCGACGGCGCGCATATCGTCCTGGTCCGAGAGCACGACCACCGCGGCCGAGCCGATGAGGCAGCCATATTGCTCGAGCGTTCCGAAATCCAAGGGCAGATCGGCCATCGAGGCCGGCAGGATGCCGCCCGAGGCACCGCCCGGCAGATAGGCTTTGAATTGGTGGCCGTCGAGCATGCCGCCGCAGAATTCGTCGATCAATTCGCGCACCGTGATGCCGGCCGGCGCGAGCTTGACGCCGGGCGATTTGACGCGGCCCGAGACCGAAAAGCTGCGCGGGCCCTTGCGGCCGCGCCGGCCCTGGTTGAGGAACCAGTCGGCACCGCGCTCGACCACGTCGCGCACCCAATAGAGCGTCTCGACATTGTTGATGAGGGTCGGGCGGCCGAAGAGGCCGACTTGCGAGGGATAGGGCGGCTTGTGGCGCGGCAGGCCGCGCTTGCCCTCGATGCTCTCGAGCATCGCCGATTCCTCGCCGCAGATATAAGCGCCGGCGCCGCGCCGCAGATGAATCCGCGTGTGGCGGCTGAGGCCGGCCTTTTCCAACGCGGCGATCTCCGCCTCAAGCAGCAGCCGGATCTGCGGATATTCGTCGCGCAGATAAATGTAAGTCTCGGGCGCTTCGATCGCCCAGGCACCGATCAGCATGCCTTCGAGGAAGCGATGCGGATCGGTTTCGAGATAGTACCGATCCTTGAAGGTGCCGGGCTCGCCCTCATCGGCATTGACCGCCATGAGCCGCGGCTTCGGCTCCGCCAGCACCGCGCGCCATTTGCGCCCGGTCGGGAATCCCGCGCCGCCAAGCCCGCGCAGCTGCGCCGCTTCGAGCGCTTTGAGAAGCTCCTCGAGCGGTTTCTCGCGCGCGAGGCAGGCTTCGAGCAGGCGGTAGCCGCCATCCTTGCGATAGGCATCGAGCGCCGGATAGGCGGGCAGGGCGGGATGCGTCGCCTTCTTCGCCATCGCCGCAGCAACATTCTCGCTCGTCGCATGCTCGTGCAGCGCGTGCCCCAGCGCGACGGCCGGCGCGTTGTGGCAGGCGCCCATGCAGGGCGCGCGCACCACCCGCACGCCGGGGCCGAGCTTGGCCGGGAGCTCGCTCAGCAATTTTTCCGCACCGAACAACGCACAGGTGAGGCTGTCGCAAACCCGCACCGTCAGGGCCGGCGGCGGCTCCTCGCCATCCATGACGATGTCGAAATGCGCATAGAAGGACGCGACCTCGTAGACCTCGACCAGGGCAAGCTTCATCTCCTCGGCAAGCGCCGCCAAGTGGCGCGCGTGCAGGCAGTGATACTTGTCTTGAAGGAGATGGAGGAACTCGATCAGCAGATCGCGCTGCCGCGGCCGCTCGCCGAGGAGAGCCTGAACCTCCGCCAGGGCCTGTGGCTCGACCTGCCGGCCGCGCGGCTGGTCACGCCCGCGCCGCCGTCCCGAGCCGGGATGGATTTGGCGCGCCGCTTGTTGTCGCGCCTCGGCCATTGCTAGTTCTTCAATCGCTGCTGCATGGTGGATCCCAAGGCGGCCGGCGAATCGGCGACCATGATGCCGGCGCTCTTCATCGCGTCCTTCTTGCTGGCGGCGGTGCCGGTTCCGCCCGAGATGATCGCGCCGGCATGGCCCATGCGCCGGCCGGGCGGGGCGGTCGCGCCGGCGATGAAGCCGACCATCGGCTTCTTCACCTTGCTGCGCTTGATGAACTCGGCGGCTTCTTCTTCCGCCGATCCGCCGATCTCGCCGATCATGATGATCGATTGCGTCTCGGGATCGGCGAGGAACATTTCGAGGCAGTCGATGAAATTGGTGCCGTTGACCGGATCGCCGCCGATGCCGACGCAGCTCGATTGCCCGAGCCCGACGGCGGTGGTTTGCGCCACGGCTTCATAGGTGAGTGTGCCGGAGCGCGAGACGATGCCGACATGACCCTTCTTGTGGATGTGGCCGGGCATGATACCGATCTTGCATTCGCCGGGGGTGATGACGCCCGGGCAATTGGGGCCGATGAGCCGGCTCTTGGAGCCAGTCAAGGCGCGCTTCACCGTCACCATGTCGAGGACCGGAATGCCCTCGGTGATGCAGACGACCAGCGGCAGCCCGGCATCGATCGCTTCGAGAATCGCATCGGCAGCGAAAGGCGGCGGCACGTAGATCACGGTCGCGTTGGCGCCGGTGGCCGCGACCGCATCCGCCACCGTGTCGAAGACCGGCAGGTCGAGATGCTTGCTGCCGCCTTTGCCCGGCGTCACGCCGCCCATCATCTTGGTGCCGTAGGCGATCGCCTGCTCGGAATGGAACGTTCCCTGCGCGCCGGTGAAGCCCTGGCAGATGACTTTGGTGTCGCGGTTGACGAGGACGGACATCAGGCCGCCTCCTTCACCGCTTGGGTGATCTTTTGCGCCGCATCGGCGAGATCGTCGGCCGAGAGGATCGGCAGGCCGGATTCGGCGAGGATCTTCTTGCCGAGCTTCACATTGGTGCCTTCCAATCGCACCACCAGCGGCACTTGCAGGCTGACCTCGCGCGCGGCGGCGACGATGCCCTCGGCGATCACGTCGCAGCGCATGATGCCGCCGAAGATGTTGACGAGAATGCCCTCGACATGCGGGTCGGAGAGGATGAGCTTGAAGGCGGCAGTGACGCGCTCCTTGGTCGCACCGCCGCCGACATCGAGAAAGTTTGCCGGGGCGCTGCCATAGAGCTTGATGATGTCCATCGTCGCCATGGCGAGGCCGGCGCCGTTCACCATGCAGCCGATATTCCCGTCGAGCTTCACGTAGTTGAGCTGATGCTTGGCGGCTTCGAGCTCGGTCGGGTCTTCCTCGGCCTCGTCGCGCATCTCCTCGATATCGGCGTGGCGGAAGAGCGCGTTGTCGTCGAAATTCACCTTGGCATCGAGCGCCATCACCGTTCCCGCGCCGGTCACAACCAGCGGATTGATCTCGACGATCGACGCATCGAGCCGGGTGAAGGCCTGGTACATCGCCAGGATGAATTTGGTCGCGGCGCCGACCTGCTTGCCTTCGAGGCCGAGGCCGAAAGCGAGCTTGCGGGCGTGGAAATCTTTGAGGCCGGTCGCCGGGTCGATCGCGACGCGGATGATTTTCTCCGGCGTCTTCGCCGCCACCTCTTCGATCTCCATGCCGCCCTCGGTCGAGGCCATCACCGTGACGCGCGCGGTCTTGCGGTCGATCAGCATGCCGAGATAAAGCTCGCGCTTGATGTCGCAGCCTTCCTCGACATAGATGCGCTTCACTTCGCGGCCTTTGGGACCGGTCTGCTTGGTGACCAGCACATGGCCGAGCATCTCCGCCGCGGCCTTGTTCGCCTCTTCGGGCGATTTAACGATGCGGACGCCGCCCTTGCCCGTCGGATTGCCCTGGAACCGCCCGGCGCCGCGGCCGCCCGCATGGATTTGCGCCTTCACCACATAGACCGGCCCGGCAAGGCCCCGCGCGACCGTCTCGGCCTCTTGCGGCGTATAGGCGACCGCTCCCTTGGGCACGGCGACGCCGAATTTTTGCAGCAGCGCCTTCGCTTGATATTCGTGAATATTCATGATCGAGGGGAGCTCTCAGAACGTTTCCGATGGCAGCGTCTAGGCATAGGCCGGAAAGGCCGGGCCGTAAAGATGGCCCGGATTTCTGCGCGGTTTCGGGGCCTTAATCCGCAGCCGCGGGCTTGGCGCCACCGATTGCGCCCGAGGCCTTGATCTCGGCGACGCGGCGGTCGTCGTAGCGCAGCACCTGGCGCAAAATCTCGTCCGTATGCTCGCCCAAGAGCGGCGAGCGCACCACCTCGCTCGGGCTGGCCGAGAGCTTGATGGGATTACCGACCGAGAGATATTTGCCGCGCTTGGGGTGATCGACCTCGACCACCGTGCCGGTGTTGCGCAGGCTTTGCTCCTCGGCGAGCTCTTTCATCGACAGGATGGGCCCGCAGGGAATGTCGTACTCATTGAGGATCGCCATCGCCTCGATCTTGCTCTTGGACATGGTCCATTGCTCGATGCGGTCGAAGATCTGTTTGAGGCGCGGCAGCCGAGCCTCGGGCTTGGCGTAATCGGGATGGGTGATCCAGCCCTCTTCGCCGATCACCTTGCAGATTTCCGCCCAGACCGGCGCCTGGGTGATGAAATAGATATAGGCGTTGGGATCGGTCTCCCAGCCTTTGCACTTCAAAATCCAGCCCGGCTGGCCGCCGCCCGAATCATTGCCGGCGCGGGGCGTTGCCTCTCCGAAGGGAATGCCCTCGCCATATTGGCTGTATTCGGTGAGCGGCCCGGCTTTCAGCCGCTGCTGGTCGCGCAGCTTGACGCGGCAGAGATTGAGCACGCCATCCTGCATCGCGACGGTGACGCGCTGGCCCTTGTTGGTCATGGTGCGCTGATAGAGCGCGGTGACGATGCCGAGGCAAAGATGAAGGCCCGTGCCGCTGTCGCCGATCTGCGCGCCGGTGACGAGCGGCGGGCCATCGCGAAAGCCGGTGGTCGAAGCCGAGCCGCCGGTGCATTGCGCGACATTCTCATAGACCTTGCAGTCCTCATAAGGACCGGGGCCGAAGCCTTTGATCGACGCATAGATGAGGCGCGGATTGATTTCCTGGATGCGCTCCCAGGTGAAGCCCATGCGGTCGAGCACGCCGGGACCGAAATTCTCGACCAGCACATCGCAGGCCTTCATCAAGCCTTCGATGATTTCTTTGCCCTTGGGATTCTTCGCATCGATGGTGATCGAGCGCTTGTTGTGATTCAGCATCGTGAAATAAAGGCTGTCCGCGTTCGGCACGTCGCGCAGCTGGCCGCGCGTGACGTCGCCCGTGCCCGGCCGCTCGACCTTGATGACATCGGCGCCGAACCAGGCGAGAAGCTGGGTGCAGGTAGGGCCCGACTGCACATGGGTGAAATCGAGAACGCGAACGCCGTCGAGTGCTTTTGCCATGTTCCTCTCCAGACTTCCTATTTCTTCTTCAGCGCGCTTTGGGGGTTGAGATTGCCGATGCGCCCGCTCTCGCTGCCGGCGGCGGGGTCGATGACCGCGTTGACGAGGGTGGGCTTGCCCGAGGCCAGGGCTTTCGCGACGGCCTGCTTCAGCGCGTCGGGCGTTTCCGCCTGCACGCCGATGCCGCCGAACGCCTCCATCATCTTGTCGTAGCGCGCGCCTTTGACGAACGCCGTCGTCGCGGGATCGGCGCCGGCCGCATTGACGTCGGTGCCGCGATAGACGCCGTCATTGTTGAAGACGACGACGCAGATCGGCAGGCCATAGCGGCAGATCGTTTCCACCTCCATGCCGCAGAACCCGAAAGCGCTGTCGCCTTCGATCGCAAGCACGGGCTTGCCGGTTTCGACCGAAGCGGCGATCGCCTGGCCCATGCCGACGCCCATCACGCCCCAGGTCCCGACATCGAGACGCTTCCTCGGCTGGTAGATGTCGATGATGCCGCGCGCGAGATCGAGCGTGTTGGCGCCTTCATTGACGAGGATCGTGTCGGGCCGCTCTTTGATGATGGTGCGCAAGGCGCCCAGCGCGCCGTGATAATCCATCGGCGAATTGTTGTTCATGAGGCGCGGCGCCATCTTGGCGACGTTCTCGTCGCGCTTGCCGGTGACGGTGTTGATCCACCCAGCCGGCGGCTTCGGCCAATTGCCGCCCATGCCCTCGATCAAGGCGGCAACGCAGGAGGCGATATCGCCGACCAGCGGGGCAGCGATTTCAACGTTGCTGTCCATCTCCTTGGGCTCAATGTCGATCTGGATGAATTTTTTCGGCGCTTCGCCCCAGCTCTTGCCCTTGCCATGCGACAAGAGCCAATTGAGGCGGGCGCCGATCATCAGCACGACATCGCAATCCTTGAGCACGGTCGAGCGCGCAGCGCCGGCGCATTGCGGATGCAGATCCGGCAGCAGCCCCTTGGCCATGCTCATCGGCAGGAAGGGCGCGCCGCTCGTCTCGACCAGCGTCTTGATCGCCGCATCGGCCTGGGCATAGGCGGCGCCCTTGCCGAGGATGATCAGCGGCCGCGACGCGGATTTGAGGACGTCCAGCGCGCGCTTGACGGCATCCGGTGCCGGGATCTGAGCGGGCGCCGGGTCGATGACCTTGACCAGCGACTTCTTGCCGGCCTCCGCATTCATCACCTGGCCGAAGAGCTTGCCCGGCAGATCGAGATAGACGCCGCCCGGCCGCCCCGATACCGCGGCGCGGATCGCTCGCGCGAGGCCGATGCCGATATCGGCGGCATGGAGCACGCGGAACGCGGCCTTGCAGAGCGGCTTTGCGATGGCGAGCTGGTCCATCTCCTCGTAATCGCCCTGCTGCAGATCGACGATCTCGCGCTCGGACGAGCCCGAGATCTGGATCATCGGGTAGCAATTGGTCGTCGCATGGGCGAGCGTCGTCAGCCCGTTGAGGAAGCCGGGCGCCGACACGGTGAGGCAGACGCCCGGCTTCCGGGTGAGAAAGCCGGCGATGGCGGCGGCATAGCCGGCACTCTGCTCGTGACGGAAGGAAAGCACGCGGATGCCCGCGGCCTGCGCCATGCGGCCGAAATCGGTGATCGGGATGCCCGGCACGCCGTAGATCGTGGTGAGGCCGTTGAGCTTCAGCGCGTCGATGACGAGGTGGAAGCCGTCGGTCAGCTCCTCGCCCTCATCCGCCGCCTTGGGTTGCTCCTTGCGTGTCGTTGCGTCCGCCATGATCGCCTTCCCGGGATCGATTATTCGAAGGAATTCCAGCTTTTTTCGACATGCGCCGCGAGGTCGAGCGCATGTTTCAGCACCAGCGCGGCAGCGCGGTCGGTGTCGCGCCGCTCCAGCGCCTCGATAATGTTCATGTGATCGACGATCGAGCGCTTGGCGCGGTCGGCCTCGCCGATCGTCGCCTCGCGAATCGCGCGCATATGGATGAAGAGGTCGCGCGTCATATCGACGAGCAGCGGATTGCCCGAGAGATCGATGATCGCCTGATGGAAATGGATATTGGCCTCGGAATATTCGTCGAGATGGCCGTCGACCGTGCGGTCGCTGAAATCGTCGAACATGCGGCGCAGGCGCGCGATTGCCTCGTCCGAGGCACGCAAGGTCGCAAGGCGCGCGGCGAGGCTTTCGAGCGCGGCCCAGACCTCGATCATGCGCAGGATCTCTTGCTTGCTCTTGCGCGTGACCATGATGCCGCGGCGCGGCACGGTGCGGACATAGCCCTCGCGTTCCAAAAGCGTCAGCGCCTCGCGCACCGGCGTGCGCGACACGCCCAGCTCTTGCGACAGGCGGCGCTCGTCGAGCCGGATCGGCTCCGCCTGGCCATAGACATTCATCCCGGTGATCAGCTCCTTGAGCCTTCGATAGGCGAAGAGGCGAAAGCTCGCGGGCGATTCGGCCGGGCGGGATGCGGGCGGGCTGACATCATCCATGCCGGCGCTCCCTCAGCGTCATCAAGTCGACCTCATGGGGTCACAATTCCGTGGTATACCACGGCCGGGACACCGATCCAAGCGGCTCGGCCGTCTTGTCACATATCGATCATCGCGCGCGATTATTTTTTGTGCGCCATGAGCTGCGATGTGCACGCCGCGGCGCATCGTCAGGCGGGCGCTCCGTGCCTTGACACACATGGCACGCGCCTTTAGAGCGGGCGCGGCATGGCACGCACCGTCAAATTCCTCAAATTCAAAGGCCGCATCGTCATCGTCGGCTTCGGCAGCATCGGTCAGGGCATCCTGCCGCTCATCCTTCGCCACATCGACGCCAAGCCGGCGCAGATCACCATCGTCACCGCCGAGGATCGCGGCCAGAAGGAAGCGAAGGATCTGGGCGTTCGCTTCGTCGTCGAGCCGCTGACCGAGCAGAATTACCGCAGCGTGCTCGAGCCGCTCATCGGCGCCGGCGATTTCCTGCTGAATGTCTCGGTCGAGGTCTCGAGCGCGGCGCTGGTCGCGTTCTGCCGCGACCAGGGCGCGCTTTACCTTGATACCTGCATCGAGCCTTGGCCCGGCGGCTACACCGATCCCGAGCTCAGCCCGTCGCTGCGCTCCAACTATGCGCTGCGCGAAAAGATCCTGGAGATGCGCAAGCAGCATCCCGGCGGGCCGACCGCGGTGATGACGCATGGCGCCAATCCCGGCCTCGTCTCGCATTTCGTCAAGATCGCTCTGCTCGACCTCGCCGAGGAGCTGGGCGTCAAGGCCGCGCCCAAAGGCCGCGCCGAATGGGCGGCGCTCGCGGCCGAGCTCGACGTCAAGGTCATCCACATCGCCGAGCGCGACACGCAGGTCTCGCGCATCCCCAAGCAGCCCGGCGAGTTCGTCAACACCTGGTCGATCGACGGCTTCGTCGCCGAAGGCATGCAGCCGGCCGAGCTCGGTTGGGGCACGCATGAGCGGCACTTCCCAGCCGACGGGGGCAGGCACGAGTTCGGCGGCGGCGCCGCGATCTATCTCAATCGCCCGGGCGCCGCGACGCGCGTTCGAAGCTGGACGCCGCTCGAGGGCCCCTATCACGGGTTCCTCATCACCCATAACGAGGCGATTTCGATCGCCGATTACTACACGCTGCGCGAAGGCGGGACGGTGCGCTATCGCCCGACCGTCCATTACGCCTATCACCCCTGCGATGATGCCGTGCTGTCGGTGCATGAGCTGTGGGGCAAGAATTTCCGCCTGCAAGAGACCAAGCGCCTCATCATGGATGAGATCGAGCACGGCATCGACGAGCTGGGCGTGCTGCTGATGGGGCATGCCAAAGGCGTCTATTGGTATGGCTCGCGCCTCTCGGTCGAGGAGGCACGGCGCCTCGCGCGCTTCAACAACGCGACCTCGCTGCAAGTGACGGCGACGGCGCTCGCCGGGATGATCTGGGCGCTCGAAAACCCGGAGCGCGGCATCGTCGAGCCGGACGAGATGGATCATCAGCGCGTGCTCGAAATTTGCCGGCCCTATCTCGGCCAAGTGCTCGGCGAGTACAGCGACTGGACGCCGCTCGTCGACCGCGAAAGGCTGTTCCCCGAAGATCTCGACCGCGACGATCCCTGGCAGTTCAAGAATTTTCGGGTGGTCTAAGCCTGACGTCCATTTGCCGTCGTCCCCGCGAGAGCGGGGACCCAGATTGCGACCGATGGGTTTTCTGGATTCCCGCGTTCGCGGGAATGACGAACAGGTTTAGTCGATCCAGAATATGTCACCTTCCTGAACCTCGATCGCGACCGGCTCGAGCGCGCGGCCGGCGCAAGGCCCCTCGATGCAGACGCCGTCCTCCGGCCGGAAGACGGCGCCATGCGTGCCGCACACCAGAAACCGTCCGCTCGCATCGAAGAAGCGGTTCTCGGGCCAATCGAGCGGCGAGCCGACATGCGGACAGGAATTGCGATAGCCGTGGAACTGGCCGTGCCAGCGAATGACGAAGAGGGCTTCGCGCTCGAGACCGCTGCCAAAGACGAAGCCCCGGCCTTGGCCTTCGGAGATATCGCCCTCGGCGCAAAGACGTTTCACGGGCGCCGCCGGAGCAGGCGCCACAATAAAAGCTTCACCCCTTCACGCCGCCCATCTTGCAGATCGTTTTCCACTCCTCGACGCCGACCGGCGAGACCGAGAGCCGGCCTTGCTTGACGAGCTTCAGCTCTTTGAGCTTCGGCTCGGCCTTGATCGCAGCCAAGCTCACCGGCTCTTTCAGCGGCATCACCGGAACGATATCGACCTGCACGAATTTTCCGGTCTTGTCGCTGGGATCGGGATAAGCCGTCTTCACG
>DATNGG010000186.1:0-8514 GCA_035605975.1 Allostellaceae bacterium
GCCGCGGCGGGCGGCGTCGGCCTCGTCGCTTGCCAATGGGCGAAGCTCCGCGGCGCGACCGTGATCGGCACGGTCGGCAGCACGGAAAAGGCCGAACTTGCCCGCGCCCATGGCTGCGATCACGCGATCCTTTATCGCGAGGAGGATTTCGTCGAGCGCGTGCGCGATATCACCCAAGGCGCGCTTTGCGACGTCGTCTATGACGGCGTCGGCCAAAGCGTCTTTCCCGCCTCGCTCGACTGCTTGAAACGCCGCGGCGCTTTCGTCAGCTTCGGCAACGCCTCGGGCAAGATCGCCGCGATCGATCCGATGATGTTGCACGACAAGGGCTCGCTCTGGGCGACCAAGACCAACCTTTACGATCATATGCCGACGCGCGAAGCGCTCCTCGAAGCGGTGGCCGATCTCTTCGAGGCCGTGCGCCAGGGGGTGAAGCCGCTAATCGGCCAGCGCTATGCGCTGAAGGACGCAGCCGCGGCACATCGCGCGCTCGAATCGCGCGCCACCATCGGCTCCTCGGTGCTCGTGCCGGGGTGACGGAGTTCTTCGCGGCGTCGCTTTGCCGCCCGGCGACGCCGCTCCATCCAAAGAGGGCGCAACTTTCCTGGGGGTCATCATGAACAAATCGACAAAACTTCTGCTCGCCGGCCTCGCATTGCTGTTCGCGGCCGGCGAGGCCCACGCGGCGAAGTATCTGCAGCCGACCTCGACGCAGCGCACCTATGCCGCGGGCGTCGAGACGCGCGGCGGGCGCATCGTCTGGCTCGCCGGCATGGGCGGGACGGCCAAACCCGACGGCACCAAGATCACCGATTTCGCCGAGCAGACGCGGCAGGCTTTTCGCAGGATCGAAGCGACGCTGAAGCAGGCGGGCGGCTCGCTCGACGATCTCGTCTCGATGACGGTGATGATCCGCAATCAATCCGACGGCGACACCTTCGTCAAGGTGCGCGGCGAATTCTTCAAGCACAACAAATTCCCGGCGAGCATGTTGATCACGGCGAAGGACTTCGCCAATTCGGATCTGCTGGTCGAGATCCAATCCGTCGCGGTAATCGGCGACACGATGAAATAGGTGTTCGCGGCGCCCCGCTGCAGGACGAGGTGGATTGGGTGTGGCATCTCGAACTGGTGCCACAAAAAATCTCCTCGTCCTGAGGAACTGCCGAAGGCGGCGTCTCGAAGGACGCAACGTCCTTCATGCAGCCGAAGCGGCCGTCTCTCCCCTCACCCCTGCTGCGTCAGTGAAAAGCGCGGATCTGCGGCGCGGCACTCGGCCTCGGGCAGGCCCAGCTCGCGGCGCACGATGTTGGTGCCCTGGACGAGCGACACCATCTTGAAGAAGGCGTGCTTGCGGCTCATGCCCTCGCGTCCCATGCCGCAATCGGATGAGATCACCAGGCGCTCGGGCCCGATCCATTTGAGCGCCTTGCGGATCATCCCCGCGACCTCCTCGGGGGTTTCGACCTGCAGCGTGTGGTGATCGATGACGCCGATCGCGATCTTCTTGCCGCTGATCTCCTTGCCGATCGCTTCCAGATCCATGCCGCCCGAGGTGCAGGTCTCGAAGGTGAGCACGTCGGCGTCGCAATTGTTGTAATGGCCGAGCGAGGATTTGTAGCTCTGATTGCTCGCAAACATGCGTTGCTGCGAGGGATTGCCCCAGCAGCTATGCCCCCACACTTCGCATTTGTCGCGCAGCCCGCGCACCGTGCGGTTGAACACCTCGACGAGGAAATCGAGCGTCAATTCCTGGTCGATCGCGCCGCGGAGCGGTGCCAGATGAAGCTGCGGCTCCTCGAGCTGAATGACCGTGCAGCCCGCCGCCACCACGGTCTCGAGCTCGTCATGGAGCGCGTCGGCGATGGCGATGATGCGCTCGCGCCGGCTCTTGTAGTGATTGTCCTTCAAGGCCAGGCCCAGAAGCTCGGCCGTGATCGTGCCGAACTTGACCGGGCGTTTCGTCAAGGCCTGCGCGGTCAGATAGAGCGCCGAATATTGCAGCTTGCCGCGGCCGATCGGACCGGCGATGACCGGCTGGAGCCGCGCCTCGAGTCCTTCATGAAGGATATGCCCGCGCGCAAACGGCACGCGACCCATCAAGGTCGGCCGGCCATAGGCGCCCGCATAGTCGATGCCGGCAAGGCGCATCAAAGGATAGGAGAACCACGAATAGCCGCCCACTTCGGTATCGAAGCGCGCATCGCCGTCGGTGACGATGTCGAGCCCGGCCATCTCCTGGTCGCGCAGATAGCACGAGACCGCATCGGTATATTGCTCGCGGTAGCGCGCATTGATCATCGCCTCCATGAAGCTGCGATGCCCGAGATTCTCCGTGTACCACAGCGGCCGCGGCAGCGAGCCGGTGATCGTCGTCGGAAGCTTCACATCCTTGGTTGCGGTCAGCATGGGTCGCCCCTCCCTTGGCGGTATTGGCGCAATTCTATCGCGGGCGGTATTGGCGGAAAACCACGTCGCAACTTTGCCCACCCGCGCCCAGGGCGCGACGCTTAAGCCGGCCGCGCCGCGCCGTGCTTACTCGGCTCGCCATAGAGCGCATGGGCGCGCGCCTCGAAGGCCCCGACCATGCGTTTCACCGCCTCGTTGAACAACATCTTGACGATGCCTTGGAGGAAGCGCGAGCGGAACTCGAAATCGACATAGAAGTCGATGAGGCAGCCCTCTTCCTGCGGGATGAAGGTCCAATGGTTGGTCAGATATTTGAACGGACCCTCGCTGTAGCTCACGTCGATGCGGTCGGGCCGGCTCAAGACGACGCGCGAGGTGAAGCGCTCGCGCACCATCTTGTAGCCGATGAGGAGATCGCCGAGGATTTCGTCGCCCTTGCGCTCGCGGATGCGCGCGCCGACGCACCAGGGCAGGAATTCGGGATAGCGCTCGATATCGGCGACGAGATCGAAGAGCTGCGCCTGGGTATAGGGGAGAAGTTTCTTCTCGGCGTGGGTCGGCATCGGCTCTAGGACGCGGGCGCCGCGAGCTTCGCCGCGCGCGCGGCGCGCAGCCTTTCGAAATCATCGCCCGCGAGATAAGAGGAGCGCGTCAGCGGCGAGGCCGCGACCATGAGGAAGCCCTTGCCGAAGGCCTGCTTCTTCAACCCGTCGAATTCGGCCGGCTCGACAAACCGCGCCACGGCGTGATGCTTCAGGGTCGGCTGGAGATATTGGCCGATGGTGAGGAAATCGACATCGGCCGCGCGCAGATCGTCCATCACCTGATGGACCTCGGAAATCTCCTCGCCGAGCCCGACCATCAGCCCCGATTTGGTGAACATCGCCGGATCGAGCTCTTTGACGCGATCGAGGAGCCGCAACGAATGGAAATAGCGCGCGCCCGGCCGCACGCTTTGATAAAGCCGCGGCACGGTTTCGAGATTGTGATTGAAGACGTCGGGCTGCGCCTCGACCACGCGCTCGAGCGCGCCCTCTTTCTTCAAGAAATCCGGCGTCAGTACCTCGATCGTCGTCTTGGGCGCGGCGGCGCGGATCGCCTTGATGGTGGCGACGAACTGCCCCGCCCCGCCATCCTCGAGATCGTCGCGATCGACCGAGGTGACGACGATGTGCGAAAGGCCGAGCTTTGCCGCCGCCTCGGCGACATGTTGCGGCTCGTGCGGGTCCAAGCGATCGGGCCGGCCGGTCGCGACATTGCAGAAGGCGCAGGCGCGGGTGCAGACCGAGCCGAGGATCATCACCGTCGCGTGCTTTTCCTTCCAGCACTCGCCGATATTGGGGCAGGCCGCCTCTTCGCAGACGGTGTTGAGCTTTAGGGCCCGCATCAGGTCGCGCGTCTCGAAAAATTCACGGCTGTTGGGTGCCTTCACCCGAATCCAAGCGGGCTTTTTGAGCGCGGGATTATCGGGCTTATGGGCCTTTTCGGGATGGCGGAGGGGCGGGTTTTCCATCGCTTCAGATGTGGCGAGAGCGGGGCACAGCGTCAAGCGCCGATGATCTGCGGCACGACGAGGAAGAGGTCCGTGTCCGCGGTGCGTTCGCCCAGCGCCGTGATGAGGGCATGGGCCTGGCCGCGGTGATGCGTCTGGTGATTGAAGAAATGCGCGACCAGCAGGCTGCGCGGCAGCGAAATCTCGCGCTGCGCCGCGCCGCTGAACCAGGACAGCGGCTCATCGAGCCAGGGCTGGGTGACGCCCTCGGCCCAGCGCTCGATTCTCTCATCCGCCGCGTAGCGAAGGCGCTTCAGCTCGGCGAAATCCTCGATCCACAGCGCGCTTTGCTTCAAGGCGCCTTCGGGCTTCTCCCAATCGGCAAGGCGCGACATCCATTGGCGGTCGCCCCAGAGGATGTGCGCTAAGGTCTTGTGCAGCGAGCCCCAGAAGGCGCCGCGCTCCTCCTTGCGCTGCGCGTCCGAGAGCCGCGCGGCAGGCTCGTAGAGCCGGCGGTTCATCTCGGCATTGTAGGCCGTCATGGTGCGCACATAGGCCGGCGTGATCATAGCCCTCGATCCTCGCGCGCGGCGCGCGCCTCAAATATGCAGCGCGCGGCCCCAGGCTTCGAGCACGGATTCGTGCATCATCTCGGAAAGCGTCGGATGCGGGAAGACGGTCCCCATCAGATCCTGCTCGGTGCCTTCCATGGTCTTGGCGATGGCATAGCCCTGGATCAGCTCGGTCACCTCGGCGCCGATCATATGCGCCCCCAAGAGCTCGCCGGTCTTGGCGTCGAACACGGTCTTGACCAGCCCTTCGGGCTCGCCCAGCGCAATCGCCTTGCCATTGCCGATATAGGGAAAGCGCCCGACCTTCACCGCGCGGCCGCCTTCCTTGGCCTTCTTCTCGGTAAGGCCGACGCTCGCCACTTGCGGCATGCAATAGGTGCAGCCGGGGATGTTGGTCACGTCCATCGGATGAACGGTGTTGAGGCCGGCGATGCGCTCGACGCACATCACGCCCTCATGCATCGCCTTATGCGCGAGCCAGGGCGGCCCGACCACGTCGCCGATCGCATAGATGCCGGGCTCGCCGGTGTTGCACCATTGATCGATCACGATATGGGTGCGGTCGACCTTCACCTTGGTCTTCTCGAGGCCGAGATTCTCGACATTGCCGACGATGCCGATGGCGAGGATGACGCGCTCGACCGTGATCTGCTGCGACTTGTCGCCGGTGACGAGCGTCGCCGTGACGCTGTCGGCGCTCTTCTTCAGATCCTTCACCTGCGTCGAGGTGAAGATCTTCATCCCTTGCTTCTCGAAGGCGCGCTTGGCAAAGGCCGAGATCTCCTCGTCTTCCACGGGCAGCACGCGGTCCAAGACCTCGACCACCGTCACCTCGCAACCGAGATTGCGATAAAAGCTCGCGAATTCGATGCCGATCGCGCCCGAGCCGATGACAAGGAGCGATTTCGGCAGTGCCGGCGGCACCATCGCCTCGCGATAGGTCCAGACGAGCTTGCCGTCGGGCTCCAGGCCCGGCATCGCGCGCGCGCGGGCGCCGGTCGCGAGGATGATGTGCTTGGCGCTGAGCGTGCCGAGGGATTTGCCGTCCTTGGCGACATCGAGCTTGCCGGCGCCGGCCAAGGTGGCGCTGCCGTCGAACACGGAGATCTTGTGCTTCTTCATCAGGAAGCCGACGCCGTTCGAGAGCTGCTTGGCGACCTTGCGCGAGCGCTCGACAATTTTCGTCGCATCGAAGGTGATGTCCTTGGCCGAGAAGCCGAACTCGCCCAGGCGATGAAGAAGATGATTGATCTCCGACGAGCGCAGGAGTGCCTTGGTCGGGATACAGCCCCAATTGAGGCAGATGCCGCCCAGATTCTCGCGTTCCACCACCGCGGTCTTCATGCCGAGCTGCGCCGCGCGGATCGCCGCGACATAACCGCCCGGCCCGCCACCCACCACCACCATGTCGAAAGAAGATTCAGCCAATTATCCCCTCCTCAACAACTCCCGCTCGTCACCCCCGCGAAAGCGGGGGTCCAGGCATCGCTGGATTCCCGCTTTCGCGGGAATGACGCGCTGCAGCTTCGCTGTGGTCACGCGAAGCGAAATCACACGCGTAGCACAGGCGAAGGCCGAATCTAGGCCTTCGCCGTCGTGCGAAGCTAAATCAACAGCGCGCCCGGCGCCTCGATCAGCTTCTTGAACGCGGCCATGAACTGCGCGCCGACCGCGCCGTCGACGACGCGATGATCGAAAGTCGCGGTGCAGCTCATCACCGTCGCGATGGCGAGCGCGCCCTCCTTCACCACCGGCCGCTTTTCGCCCGCGCCCACCGCGATGATCGCGCTTTGCGGCGGGTTGATGACGGCGGTGAATTGTCGCGTGCCGAACATGCCGAGATTGGAGATCGAGATCGTCCCGCCCTGGAACTCCTCGAGCTTCAGCTTGCCGTCCTTGGCGCGCTCGGCAAGCTCGCGCATCTCGGAGGAGATCAGCGGGATCGCTTTCTTGTCGGCATGCTTGATGATCGGCGTGATGAGGCCTTCGGGCAAAGCCACTGCCACCGCGACATGCACATCCTGCCATTGGAGGATCGCATCCTCGCTCCAGGCGGCGTTGACCGCCGGCACTTTGCGCAAGGCCAAGGCCGCCGCCTTGATAACGAAGTCGTTGACCGAGGTCTTGACGCCCAGCGCGTCGTTGATGTCGGCGCGGATCTTGAGGAGCGCGTCGATCTCGCAATCGACCGTCAGGAAATAATGCGGCACCGCCTCCGATTCGCTGAGCCGCGTGGCGATGACGCGGCGCATGCCCGTGACCGGATGCTCGGTGTAAGGCGCGTTGCCGGCGAGCGCCGCGACCTGGTCCTTCGAATAGCGCGGCGCACCGCCGGCGCCGGGGCTCGGCATCGGCATCGGCATCGCAGGCGCACGTGCCTGGGGCGCGGGCGCTGCGGCCGTGCGCGGCGCGCCGCCTTTCAAAGCGGCCTCGACATCGTGCTTGACGATGCGGCCATGCGGGCCGGTCCCATTGACGCGCGACAGGTCGAGCTTGCCTTCGGCGGCGATCCGCCGCGCAAGGGGGCTGGCGAAGATTCGCGCACCGGAGGAATGACCATTCGTTGCAGCCGGCGCGGGCGCGGGCGAAGGCGGCGCCACTTGCGCGGGCGCGGCCGGCTTTGGCGCCGGTGCAGCAGGAGCGGGTTGAGACGCAGCCGCCGCCGGCTTCGGTGCGGCCGGCGCGGCAGGCGATGCTCCGGGAGCGGGCTTTGCTTGCGCCAAGGCGCTCGCATCCTCGCCCTCTTCGAGCAGCAGCGCGATCGGTTGATTGACCTTCACGCCTTGCGCGCCTTCGGGGACGAGAATGCGGCCGAGCGTTCCCTCATCGACCGCCTCGAACTCCATTGTCGCCTTGTCGGTCTCGATCTCGGCCAGCACCTCGCCGGCCTTCACCTCATCGCCTTCCTTCTTGTGCCATTTGGCGATGCTGCCCTCGGTCATGGTGGGCGACAGCGCGGGCATCAGCAATTGAATCGGCATGTCCCGCTCCCGCTCAGCGATAAAGAACCGCTTTCGCGGCGGCGACGATATCGGCAGCCTGCGGCAGGGCGAGCCGCTCGAGATTGGCTGCATAGGGCAGCGGCACGTCCTTGGCGGTGACGCGCTTCACCGGCGCATCGAGCCAGTCGAAGGCCTGCTCCATCATTTGCGCCGCGATCTCGCTGCCGATGCCGGCATAGGCCCAGCCTTCCTCGACGGAAACGATGCGGTTGGTCTTCTTGACCGAGCCGACGATGGTCTCGACATCCAAAGGCCGGAGCGTCCGCAGATCGATCACCTCCGCCGAGATCCCGTCCTGGGTCAAAGCCTCGGCGGCTTCCAAGGCCAGCTGCACCATGCGCGAATAGGCGGTGATGGTGACATGCTCGCCCGGCCGCATGATGCGCGCCTTGCCGATCGGCACGATGTAATCGGGCGCCTCGGGCACCGGGAAGCTCGCGCCATAGAGCAACTCGTTCTCGAGGAAGATCACCGGGTTCGGATCGCGGATCGCCGATTTGAGCAGGCCCTTGTGATCGGCCGCGTCATAGGGCGCGATCACGACGAGGCCCGGCACATGCGCGTACCAGCTGCCATATTCCTGGCTGTGCTGCGCGGCGACGCGCGCCGCCGCGCCATTGGGGCCGCGGAAGACGATCGGACAATGCATCTGCCCGCCCGACATGTAGCGCGTCTTCGCCGCGGAATTGATCAGCTGGTCCATCGCCTGCATGGCGAAGTTCCAGGTCATGAACTCGACGATCGGCCGGAGGCCCGCCATCGCCGCGCCGATCCCGAGCCCGGTAAAAGCGTGCTCCGAGATCGGCGTGTCGATGACGCGGCGGGCACCGAACTCCTGCAGCAAGCCTTGGCTCACCTTATAGGCACCCTGATACTCGGCGACCTCTTCGCCCATCAAAAAGACGGTGTCGTCGCGGCGCATCTCTTCGGCCATCGCATCGCGCAACGCCTCGCGCACGGTGAGCTTCACCGTGGCGCCGGTCCACTCCGTCTCGGCGGCGGAGGCGGCGCGCGGCGGCGGCGCGGGCGCGGCTTCGCG
>DATNGG010000187.1:0-25980 GCA_035605975.1 Allostellaceae bacterium
CTTCTCGACCTTGACCGCGTGGAGCGCGCGCTGCAACGCACCGGGCAATTGCTCCGGCCGGTCGACGCGCTCGCCATAGCCGCCATAGACCGCCATCAGATGCTCGTAATGCGGGTTGGGGCCCAGCTGCGCCACCGGCACGCGGTTGGCGCGCGCCGCATGCCCGTCGGGAAAGACGCGCAGCGCCGAGCCTTCGACCTCTTCCCACATGCCGTTGTTGAAGACGATGAACAACACAGGCAGATCGAGCGCGCGCAGCACGTAATGCCCCGCGGTCGGATTGCCGAACATGTAGGAGCCGTCGCCGACCACCGCGATCACCGTCTTGTCGGGATTGGCGAGCTTGGCCCCGATCGCCGAGCCGACGCCGACGCCGAGCCCGCCCGCGCCCGGCGGGCCGAAGCAGGTCCGCGCTTCCTTGAAGGTGACATAGCGCAGGATCAGCGAATACTCATTGACGACGATCGCGTCATCGCCCTTGGCCTCGCTGATGCAATGCGCGGCCCAGACCGGATCGATCGGCGTGGTCTTCGCCGCCTTCTCGACATTGGCGCGCGCCTCGGCCTTCGCGGTCTCTTTCGCCGCGGCGATGCGCGCGCGCCGCGCCTCGATGAGCTTCAAGGTGGCGGTTGCCTCCATCGCCTTGCCGATCAGCGGCAGCGTCGCCGCCGGCGTCCCGGTGACCGCGACATCGCAGGGAAAGCTGCGGATCGGGATGCGCTGGAACATCGGATCGACGCCGAGCTGGATGACTTTGCAATCGTCCGGCGGGTTGCCGTGCTGCGTCGGGATCCAGGGCGTGTCCGCCTCGAGGCAGAGCACCGCGTCGGCGTCCTTGAGATGCGGCGCGGGATTGAAGCCCACCAGCATCGGATGCTCGCTCGAGACCGAATTGACATTGGTGCGGAACTCGACGATCGGGATGGCGAAACGCTCGGCGAAATCGCCGATCGCCGCGGCGCTGGGGGCGAGCCGCGCCGCGCCCTGCGCGATGATGAGCGGCCGCTCGGCCTTGGCGAGGATCGTGGCGGCTTGCGCGATCTGCTCTTCGGTCGGGCCCGGCACGGTGCCGAAGCCGCGGCGCGGCGGCGCAGTGAAGCTGAAGCCGTCGATCTTCTGCGCCATCACCTCGCGCGGCAGGCTGAGATAGACCGGCCCGCAAGGCTCGGTGGTCGCGATCTCGATCGCGCGGTCGACCACCGCTTCCAATTGCTCGGCATTGCGCAGCTCGTAATCCCATTTGACGAGTTCACGCACCATCGACGCCTGGTCGAACATCTCCTGGTTCCAGTGGATGCCCGTGTCGCGCGAGCCTTTGAGCCCCGCTTCGGTGATCGGCGTGCGCCCGGCGGTGAAGATGATCGGCACGCGGTCGCGCGCCGCATCGATCAGCGCGTTGATGCCGTTGGCGGTGCCGACATTCACATGGAACATCACCAGCTGCGGCCGGCCGGTGTGGAGGTAGTAGCTCATCGCCATCGAGGTCGCGACATTCTCATGCCCGACCGAGACCACTTTGAGCTTGGGCGTCGTGCCCTTGGCGTTGATCGCGGCGATCGCTTCGATCATCGGCGCGAAATCCGTGCCGCCATTGGCGAAGAGATATTCGATCCCGCGCTCGGCCATGAGCGTCAGATAGGCCTCGGCAACGGTCTCGGCGGCGATGGTCTTGGCGGTCACGGTCCCGGCTCCCTTGGAATTGATTGCCGCCATCTAAGGCGGTGCCCGCGCCGAGGTCAATGCAGAGGAAATTCCACCATCGAGGCGACGCGTGGCCGAGACTCCTCTTCTCCCTGTCCGCCGTGCTTCCCCGTCGTGATTTCCTCTCGAAACCATTGCCAGAACCGCGGCGGATGAGCGAAAAAGGCGCAAAGGAGCACCGGCTTCATGGATTTGAACCTCAGCGGCCGCATTGCGCTCGTCACCGGCGCCTCGCGCGGCATCGGCTTTGCCGTCGCCAAATGCCTCATCGGCGAGGGCGTTCGCGTGCGCATCGCCGCGCGGCCGGGCGAGCGGATCGAGAAAGCGGCGGCGGCCCTGCGCGACGCGGGCGCCAAGGATTTCGCCGCTTACGGGCTCGATCTGTCGCTGACGAAGAACCGCGCGGAGCTCGAAGAGCAGTGCGGCGATATCGACATCCTCGTCAATTGCGCCGGAATCATCCCACGCCAGACGATCGAGGAGATGAGCGAAGAAGCGTGGCGCCAATCCTGGGAGCTGAAGCTCTTCGGCTCGATCGACCTGACGCGCCGCTATTACGCGCGGATGAAAGCGCGCGGCGGCGGCGTCATCATCAATGTCATCGGCTCGGCGGGCCTCCGGCCGGATTACAACTTCGCCGCCGGCTCGGTTGCCAATTCGGCGCTGATGTCGCTGACCAGCGCCTTGGGCGGGGTCAGCCCAGATTTCAACGTGCGCATCCTCGGCGTCAATCCCGGCTCGGTCCGGACCGAGCGCACGCTCGAGCGCTTGCACCAAACCGCCAAGCAACGTTTCGGCGACGAGAGCCGCTGGCCCGAGATCGAAGCGGAGCTGGTAAGAAGGCAACCCTTCGGCCGCACGCAGAAACCCGAGCAGATGGCGGCGATCATCGCCTTCCTTGCCTCCGACCATGCGCAGTACATCACCGGCACCACGATCACGATCGATGGCGGCGCCAGCGCGCGCACCATCCCGCATTGAGAGGCGATCATGCCCCAGATCACCACGCGCGACGGCATCAAGCTCTATGCGGAAAGCCATGGAGACGGGGTCCCGATCGCCTTCGTCCATGAGCTCGCCGGTTCCTGCCGCTCCTTCGATCCGCAGGTCGCGGCGTGGAAGGATCGCTGGCGCTGCATCGCCTTCAACGCGCGCGGCTATCCGCCTTCGGCCGTGCCGGAAAAGGTCGATGCCTATTCGCAGGAGATCGCCGCAAGCGATATCGGCGCCGTGCTCGACGGGTTCGGCCTCGCCGATGCGCATCTCGTCGGCGTCTCGATGGGCTCGGCTTCGAGCCTGCAATTCGCCCTCGCCCATCCCGGCCGGGTGCGCTCCGTCACGTTGACGAGCATCGGCAGCGGCTCCGATCTCAAGCCCGGCGAATTCGCCGCCAATATGGAAGAGCTGGCGAAGCTTACCCTCGAAAAGGGCATGCGCGCACTGGCGGAAAGTTATGGCGCCTCGCCGACACGCTATCGCCTCAAGGACAAGAACCCGCCCGAATTCGGCAATTTCATCGAGCAGCTCGCCGCCGGTTCGCCGCGCGGCATCACCAACACGATGCGCGGCGTGCAGCAGCGCCGGCCGCCGCTCTATGCCCATAAGGAGCGCATCGCGGCGCTCCGCGTGCCGGCGCTCATCGTCCTCGGCGCCGAGGACGAGCCCTGCGTCAAGCCGAGCCATTTCCTCAAGGAGACGGTACCAGGCGCGCGGCTCGAAGTGCTGGACAAGACCGGCCATGCGGTCAATCTCGAAGAACCGGCGCTTTACAATCGCCTGGTCCTGGAGTTTATCGAAGCCGCCGAGGCCAAGCGCCGCGGCGCTTGAGCCAAAAAGGGGGATGGGAGGTCGAATGAAACTGGTTCTCTTTCAGGTCGGCGGCACGGGCGAGATTCTCCCCGGGCTCTTGACCGATCGCGGCGTCGTCAGCATCGCCGACATCGCGAAGAAGAGCTACACGCCGCAACTCACCATGAACGGCATCATCGACGATTTCGAGAAGCTGAAGCCCGCGCTCGAGCGCGCCGCGGCGAGCGGCGAGGCGAAGCCGCTCTCTTCCGTACGGCTGCGCGCGCCTTTGCCGCGGCCCGGCAAGATTCTCGCCTGCATCGCCAATTACTGGGAGCATGCGCAGCGCGCACCGCGCAAGCTCAGCATGTTCCTCAAAAACCCGGACGCGGTGATCGGGCCGGGCGACACGGTCGTGCTGCCCGAATTCACCGAACCCTATGCCTTCATGCATGAGGCGGAGCTCGCGCTGGTGATCAAGGGCCCGGCCAAGATGGTGAAGCAGAAGGATTGGCGGAGCGCCGTCTTCGGCTATACCGGCATCATCGATGTCTCGGCGCGCGGCGACGGCCGGCACACCTGGCCCTCGGGGCCGCCCGCCGCCTGGACCGGCAAGTCCTTCGACACCTTCGCGCCGATCGGGCCGTGCATTACGACCGCAGACGAGATTCCGGAGCCTAACGACGTGATCGTACGGTTCTGGAACGACGGGCAGCTGCGCCACAACTACAACACCGACGACATGGAGCATCGCGTGCCCGAGCTCATCGAATGGGCGACGACGGTGATGACGCTCAATTCCGGCGATGTCATCGCCTGCGGCACCAATCACGAGGGGCTGGGCTTCATGCAGGACGGCGAGACCTGCGAGATCGAAGTCCAGAATGTCGGCAAGATGATGGTGAAGGTCGCCGATCCGCTGAAGCGGAAATGGGAGCGCGGCGTCTATATGGGCGCCGATTCGACCAATCCCGAGGCGGTCAAACGCCACCGGCCGCAGAATGCCTAAAGCAGGTCCTCGATAAGGCGCGCATAGAATTCTTTGATCCTTTCGCCGAGCGGCCGGTCCTCCCATTCCTCGAGAGTGACCGGCCGGGCGGCGGTCTCGTCATGCTCGAATTGTGCTTCGAGCTGACGGCCGGTGCCGCGGCCGAGGACGATGGCATCGACCTCGTCGTTGAAGAGGATGCTGCGGTGGTCGAAATTCGACGAACCGATGGTCGACCACACATCATCGATGACGGCGGTTTTCGAATGCAGCAATCCGTCCTGCAGCTCGTAAATCTTCACGCCCGCCTTGAGCAGGCCGCCATAATCCGATCGGCCGACTGCGAGCGCCAAAGCCGAATCGCTTGTTCCGGGGAGCATCAGACGCACATCGACGCCGCGGCGCGCCGCCGCCTCGAGATCGCGCATCTCATCCTCGGTCGGCACGAAATAGGCGGTGGTCAGCCAGATCGTGTTGGCCGCGCTGCGGATCGCCGAAAGCAGCGTCGCGTCGTAACGCGGGATGGTATCGTTATGGTCGCTGCCGATGATGCGCACGACTTCCGTTCCCATGACTTGCGCCGGCGGAAGATCGCCGAGCGGCGGAAGCGGCGGCCCCTGCTCCGCCGCCCAATGATCGAGGAAGATCTGCTGTAGCTGACGCGCCGCCGGGCCTTGGATTTCGAGATCCAGATCATGCCAGGTGGCGGGATTGCCGCCATTCGACGGAATCAGACGATTGTGCGGATGGGGCTGATAGGCGGTGTAAAGGTTGACGCCGCCGACAATGGCGGTGCCGCCGTCGACCACGAGGATCTTGCGGTGGTCGCGATCATTGGGCGCGTAACTGGTTCGCGCATTGAGTGGGTTGAGTGGATGGAACTCGAGCAGCGCCACGCCGGCCTTCCGCAACTGGTCGAAGAATGCGCTGGGGGTATCGACGGAGCCGAAGCCGTCATAGATGATGGCGACCTGAACGCCCTCGCTGCGCTTTTGAACAAGAAGGTCGCCCAGCTTTTGACCGTCAATCGCGACATCCTCGAAGATGTAGTATTCGAGGAGGACTTCGTGCTTCGCCGCCTTGATGGCGGCGAACATGGCGCGGAAGGTCGCGGGGCCGTCAATGAGCAGCGTCGTGCGATTGCCGGCAATCAGCGGCGTTGCCACCAGCGCTTGCTCGATCGCGAGGTGACGCGCGAGCAGGTCGGAGCCTTGCGCCTGCTGCTGCAGACGATCGAGAATGGCCTTGGTCTGGGCCGGGGATAGCGGGCCGCGCGGGCCGACGACGGTCGCGGGCGCGGGCTTCGTCTGATTCAGAACCGCGTTGACCGGCGGCACGGTCGCGCAGCCATACAGCAGCACGCCGCACAGCAGCGGCGCAAAGATGCGGGAGGAGCCACGAGAGAAGGTGTGCATGTCGCGACCGTTGGTTGAAGCCTATCCGGCCATTGGGACACGATTGCGCGACAGGTGCGGCAAAGTGCGGCGAATTTGTGACGAAGAGTGGCATCGCGGCCACGACGCCGCCGTAACACGATGATGGGATCGCGCCGATGACGCTCCAGCAAGCGCTTCCTCTGGCTTTGCTCGGCGGATTGCTGGTCCTGTTCGTGTGGGATCGCTTTCGCTTCGATGTCGTGGCGCTGCTGGCGCTGCTGGCGGCCGTGGCCTGCGGCATCGTCGAGCCGGAAAACGCCTTTAGCGGCTTCGGCAATCCGCTTTTGCCGCTGATCGCCTCGGCGCTGGTCGTCAGCAGCGCGGTCGGAAAATCCGGCGCGATCGACGAATTCGTCGCCGCCCTGCGGCCGCTTTTGCGCCATCGCGGCTCGCAAGTCGGCATCCTCACCGCGTCGGTCGCGGCGCTCTCGGCGCTCGTCAAGAATATCGGCGCGCTCGCGATCTTCCTGCCGGTCGCGATGCAGGTGGCGCGCCGCGGCAAGCGGCCGGTCGGCGAGTTCCTCATGCCCATGTCGTTCGGCTCGCTGGTCGGCGGCATGATGACCTTGATCGGCACCTCGCCCAACCTCATCGCCTCGAGCGTGCGCGCCGAGCTCCTCGGCTCACCTTACCGCATGTTCGACTTTTTCCCGGTCGGAGCGGGCATCACGCTGCTCTGCGTCGGCTTTCTCTCGATCGGTTGGCGCCTGCTGCCGATCCGCGACGGCGGCGGCAGCGCCGACGCGCCGTTCCACATCGAAGACTATATCAGCGAGGCGCTGCTGCCCGAGAATTCGGCATTGGCCGGAAAAACCGTCGCCGATCTCGAAAAGCTGAGCGATGGCAGCGTGACCGTCACGGCGATCATCCGCGAAGGCAAGCGGCGCTACACCCCCTCCGGCCATTGGCCGCTCTTTGCCGGCGACGTGGTCGTGCTCGAGGCCGACCCGCAGGATCTGCAATCGCTGATCCAGACGGCGCATCTCGAGCTGGTCGGCCAGGCCGAGCCCGAGGAAGCGGAGAAGAAGGACGAGGGCGATGCCGTCGTCGTCGAAGCGGTGGTGATGCCGGATTCGCGCATGATCGGCGCATCGAGCAGCGCGTTGCAGCTGCGCGACCGTTATGGCGTCAACCTCTTCGCCTTGAGCCGCGGCGGCCGGCGCAGCATGGCGCGGCTCGGCCGGATGACCTTTCGCGAAGGCGACGTCATCGTCCTGCAAGGCTCGTCGGCGCGCATGGCCGATGCCTTGGCTCGGCTCGGTTGCCTGCCGCTGGCGGAGCGCAACCTGCAGCTTGGCCGCCCGCGCAAGCTCGCCATCACCCTCCTCGTGCTGATGGCCTCGGTGGCCCTCGCCGCGACCGAGATTGTGCCGCCCGCGGTTGCTTTTCTGGCCGGCGCCGTCGTCATCGTCGTTTCCGGGATTATCAGCCTGCGCGAAGCTTATGAGGCGGTCGATTGGCCGATTCTCGTCATGCTGGGAGCACTCATTCCGATCGGCGACGCGATGCAGCGCGTCGGAACCACCGGCATGATCGCCAATTGGCTGTCGGGCGCCGCCGACACGCTGCCGATCTGGGCGATGCTCGGCTTGCTGCTCGTCGTCACCATGCTGCTGACGCCGCTCATCCACCACGCCGCCGCGGTTCTCGTCATGGGGCCGGTTGCCGCGGCGATCGCGCGTCATCTCGGCGTCAACATCGACCCCTTTCTCATGGCCGTGGCGGTCGGCGCGTCCTGCGATTTCCTGTCGCCGATCGGCCATCAATGCAACACGCTGGTGATGGGGCCGGGCGGCTATCGCTTTGGCGACTATTGGCATCTCGGCCTGCCCCTCTCGGTGCTCGTCGCGATCTGCGGCGTTCCGCTCATCCTTCTCGCCTGGCCGCTGCATTGACCGCGGAAACGAACGCGGCCGCCGCGGTCTTCGAGACCGACATCCCGAGCCGGCTCGACCGCCTCGCCTGGGGCCGCTTCCATTGGCTCGTCATCACGGCGCTGGGTATCACCTGGGTGCTCGACGGGCTCGAAGTGACCCTGGTCGGCTCGCTCGCCGGCGCGATGGAGCAGGATCGGGCGCTCGCGCTCGATGCGACGCGGATCGGCCTCGCGGCCAGCGCCTATCTCGCCGGCGCGGTGCTGGGCGCGCTGCTCTTTGGGCATTTGACCGACGCCTATGGCCGCAAGCGGCTCTTCACCATCACCGTCGCGGTCTACGCGATCGCCACCCTCGCCACCGGCCTCTCCTGGGATTTCTGGTCCTTTGCGCTCTTCCGCTTCGTCACCGGGATGGGCATCGGCGGCGAATACGGCGCCATCAACTCGGCGATCGACGAGCTGATCCCGGCGCGCTGCCGCGGCTGGACCGATCTCGCCATCAATGGCAGCTTCTGGATCGGCGCCGCTCTGGGCGCGGGCGGCTCGCTGGTGGTTCTCGATCCGGCCCTCATCGCGCCGGCTTACGGCTGGCGCATCGCCTTCGCAACCGGCGGCATTCTCGCCTGCATCGTCATCGCGCTGCGGCGCTTCGTGCCGGAAAGCCCACGCTGGCTGATGACGCATGGCCAGCCGGAGGAGGCGGAGGCGACCACTCGCGCGATCGAGGCGCGCACCGCGACCGTGACCGAGGCGCCGCCCCTCGCAACCATCCGGCTGCGCGGCCGCGCGCGCTTCGGCCTGTGGCCGCTGCTGCGCGCGATCCTGCGCCAATATCCACGGCGGGCGGTGCTGGGCCTCGTCCTGATGGCGGCACAGGCGTTCTTTTACAATGCGATCTTCTTCACCTACGCGCTGGTGCTCGGCCGGTTCTATGGCGTGCCCGCGGGCGCGGTCGGACGCTACATCATCGCTTTCGCCGTCGGCAATTTCTTCGGGCCGCTGCTGCTCGGCCGCTTTTTCGACAGCCTTGGGCGCAAGCCGATGATGATCGCGACCTACGGGCTCGCGGGGCTGCTGATGATCGCGACCGCGATCCTTTTCGGCCGCGATCTGCTCGATGCGACGCAATTGACCGCGGCCTGGACGGCGATCTTCTTCTTCGCCTCGGCCGCCGCGAGCGCCGCTTATCTGACGGTGGGCGAATGCTTTCCCTTGGAGGCGCGCGCCCTCATCATCGCGATCTTCTATGCCGGCGGCACGGCGATCGGCGGCCTTGCGGGACCGGCCCTCTTCGGCGCGCTGCTCGATCAGGGCTCACGCGGGGCCGTGATGTGGGGCTATCTCGGCGCCGCGGCATTGATGCTCGCCGCGGCCGCGGTCGAGGCCTGGCTCGGCGTCTCCGCCGAGCGGCGCTCGCTCGAAGCCGTCGCGGCGCCGCTCTCGAGCGTCGATTCGGGCTCAACCCCTACCAGGTGACCGCGACCGCCGCAGTGCCGATGATGTCGGCCTGCCGCTGGCCGACGAACTCGTCGGTGCGGCGCACCATGCTGAGATCGATCCGCACGCGCTGCGACCAGAAGGCCGAGACGCCCGCCTCGAGATCGGCGACGAAAGTCTTGTGCTGAACGCTGTTGCTGCGGCGGAAGGTGTTGCCGTCGAGAAAGATGTTGCGCGCGACCGCCCGCCCGGCGACGCCGGCGAAGACATAGAAGCCGAGCTCGTCATCGAGATGGGCGGGATTGAAATAATCCGTGCCCGACAGCGCCGGGCGGATGCGAACCGGGCCGTAATCGGCCTCGAGATGACGGCCGATCCGCAACAACGCGCCCGCTTGGGCATAGGTGAAGACATTGCCGGCGCTGCCGCCGAGCTGCGGCACGATGTCGACACCGTTCTCGACGCCGTCGGCGGTGCTGCTAAGGAAAGGCAGCGGGAGGCGCCACAGCCGCTCATAGGAGAGAACGGCGCCGGGCTCGTTTTGAATCTGGCTGCTCCAGCCGCGCGCCTGGTGGATGCCGATGAATTGGTGCCAGTCGTTCTGGACTTCCTTGCCAAACGCGCCCGGCCCGACCACGCCGAGATCGAGCTCGAGATTTTCGAGCTGGTTCCCGCTTTCCTGCAGCAGGCTCCCGCCAGTATAGAGCCAGCCGCCATAGGGCCGGTCGCGCGGATTGGGCGGCTTGATGTCGAGATTGCTCGGCGTGAAGATGCTCTGGCCGAGAAACACCGCGACGCGGCGCGTGCCGCCGGGGCGGAACACCGTCGGAAAGAATTGCGCCCAATCGAAGAGGTCGTTGGCCCAGCTCTCACCGAGCGTCGGACTCAAGGCCGAGATGCGCAAGCCCTGGGTGTAGTGCTTGTCGGATTGCGTGTAGAGCGAATCGTTCTCTTCCAGCAGCGTGGTGCGCCACGCCTCGCTCGGCTCGTCCGCCTGCGCCATCGGCACGGCGCTCCCGAGGAGCGGGAGCGCGCAGAGAGCAAGCCGCGCAAGGCGGCGCGCATGATGTTCCGGCGCATTCCGCATCGGAGGATGAACTTTACCGCGCAATGTGGCAGCATTGCGCCAGAAACCGACAAAATATCGTGGCTTGGCTTGGAGGAGGCGATGAAAGCGCTCGTCAACACGCCCAAGGGCGCGGCACCGGTCGCGCTGACGGAATTGCCCGAGCCCCAACCCGCGCCGCATGAGGCGCTGATCGCGGTTCACGCCTTCTCGCTCAATCGCGGCGAGCTGACGCTGATGCGCATCCGTCCCGAGGGCTGGCGTCCGGGCCAGGATGTGAGCGGCGTCGTGTTGAAGGCAGCGGCGGATGGCAGCGGCCCCAAGCCCGGCACGCGCGTCGTCGGGATACTGGACTGGCATGGCTGGGCCGAGCGCGCCGCGGTCGCAACCCACCGTCTCGCCGCCCTGCCCGACGGGGTAAGCTTCGGCGAAGCCGCGGCCCTGCCGGTTGCCGGGCTCACGGCGTTGCGGACGTTGCGCTATGGCGACCCGCTGCTGGGACGGCGGGTGCTGATCACCGGCGCGGCCGGCGGGGTCGGCAATCTCGCGGTTCAGCTCGCCGCCCGCTCGGGCGCGCGGGTGACGGCGGTCACGCGCCATGCGGCGCGCGCCCTCGCCTCTCTCGGTGCCGCCGCGGTCATCGAGGATATCGCCAAGGCCGAGGGCAAGTTCTGGCTGATCCTCGAATCCGCCGGCGGCGCCTCGCTCAAAGCCGCGCTGGGCTTGCTCGAGCCGCGCGGCACGGTCGTCGTCTTCGGCAACTCCTCCGGCGAGGAGACCCCGCTCAGCTTTCGCGATTTCGGCGCGGCGAACAATTCGCGCCTGCAGAGCTTTCATTCCTATGCCTCGGGGCCCGAGGAATCCTTCGCACCGGACCTCGCGATCCTGGCGTCGCTGGTGGCCGCGGGCGCGCTGAAGCCGCAGATCGTCGAGCAAAGCTGGGAGGATTTCGCGCGCGTCGCCGAGGAGCTGCGCAACCGCCGGATCGACGGCAAGGCGATTTTCCGCATCGCGCAAGCCTAGCCGGGACGAGATACCTCCGGCGAAAACGCAACTTCGTTTCAAGCTTTCCGCCTTGAAACGGCTTTCCAGGCCACCAACGTCAATTACGGTGCAACTTTGCCTGGAGGGTGCCTAAGAAGCATGACTCCGCCGAAGCATTGCTAGACAGCACCAAACGCAAAGCCCGACCGTGTGGCCGGGCGGTGAGCTTTCATAGCCACCCGAAATGAACCCCGCCACTGGCGCGCACTGGCGGGGTTCGCGTGAGGGAATTCGATTTTCTTCAGCTCGTCAGGCCGCTTGCTCGATCGCCTCATCCTGGCGGAAGACGGGCGCGGCGGCGCGCGACATGGCCTCGGACGAAGATTGGGCGGCATAGCGCGTCGCCGTCACCGCCTCGTTCGAGACCGCGACGGCGTGATCGGCGATGGCATGAAGATCGGCATCGAGCCGACGCATCGTCCCTTCGAGCCATTCGCGATGGATCGACGCCGCTTCCTGGAGATCGCTGCACGATGCCAAACGCGCGAAGGCGTCGAGCGCGGCGGTTGCGCCCTCGCGCCGGCGCTCGATCCAGCCGGCCGCGACGGGCTGCGCGGCATTGATCACCGCGACCTGGCAGCGCAGCCAGGCATCGATCGGCCAGCCGATCATCGTGGCGAGAGATGTCTCGGCCGATGCGGCGTCATTCTGCAACTTCGCGGCCGTTGGTTCGGCCTTGCGCGACTTCGGTGTTGTCATGGAAGAGCCTCCTTCTCCGCAAGCAAGGTTTCTCTTGGGCGATGCAATGCGTCCTGCAATGTGGCGATGATGCGAGAATACGCGCTCTTTATGACAAAATTTTGTCGCGCAGCGGCGGCACATAGCGACGTTTGCGCCCAGGCTTGCCGCTTTGCGCGGCGCGCTGCACCAAGACCGCTTGGATCACACGAACGTGACCATTCCGCTTGCGCTGCGATCGCGGCTTCCGCTTGGCAGGCGACGCGGCGGCGCAGCGGTGCTATGACAGGCGCATGGCGATCGAGATCAGACCGCTCGCCGCGGACGAGGTCGAGGCGGCCGAGCGATTGCGGCGGCTTGCCTTCGGCACGCTGTTCGGGCTTCCCGATCCGCTGAGCTTCCGCGGCGATGCCGCCCTTTTGCCGGCGCGGCGCCAAGCCTTTCCCGACGGTGTCCTGGCCGCGGTCGAGGACGGCGCGCTGCTCGGCGTCGCCACCGCCAATCATTGGGGAAGCCTCGGCGTTTTCGGGCCGATCGTGATTGATCCCGCGCAGTGGCGCCGCGGCATCGCCCGCCAGCTGCTCGAAGCGACCATGCCGATCTTCGACCGTTGGGGCAGCCGCGTCACCGGTCTGTTCACTTGGCCCGAGCGCGTCACCCATGTTCGGCTCTATCAATCCGCCGGCTTCTGGCCGCGCCATCTCATCGCGATCATGGCGCGGCCGGTGACGGCGCCGAGCCCGGTGCCGGAGGCGCTGTCGTTTCTCGCCAACCCCGCGGACCGGCAGGACCTTCTCCGCCAATGCGCCGCGCTGACCGGATCGATTTATGAGGGGCTCGACCTGACGCGCGAGATCGAGCTGGTCTCTCATCAGAATCGCGGCGATACGATCCTGCTGACCGAGAACTCGCGCATCGTCGGCCTCGCCATCTGTCATCACGGGGCGGGCAGCGAGGCGGGGTCGGGCGGGGCTTACGTGAAATTCGCCGCGGTTCGCTCGGGGCCGGAGGCGCCTCGCCGGCTCGAGCGCCTCCTCGCCGCCTGCAGCGATTTCGCCCATCGCCGCGGCGCCAAAGATCTTTCCGCCGGAATCTGTCTCGGCCGGATGGAGGCTTACCGGCTGCTCCTCGGGCTGGGATTTCGGTCCATGGCGCAAGGCGTGGCGATGCACCGCCCCTGGATCGAGGCTTATGACCGCCCCGACATTTTCGCGCTCGACGATTGGCGCTAGTCTTCTAGACCGCTTGGCGCTTCGCGCTCAGCGCAGCACCGGCAGCGCGGTCGAGTATTTGACCTGCTTCAGCGCGAAGGATGAGCGGATCGCGGAAACACCCGGGATCTGCGTCAGATGGTCGAGCAGAAAGCGCTCGTAAGCCGCGAGATCGGCGCAGACGACGCGCAGCAGGTAATCGGCGTCGCCGGTCATAAGATAGCATTCCATCACCTCGGGCCGCGTCAGGATCGCGCTCTCGAAGCGCTGCAGCGCCTTCTCGATTTGGCGCTCGAGCGAGACATTGACGAAGACGCTTACCGGCAGCCCCACCGCAGCGGGATCGAGCAGGGTCACATGCTTGCGGATGACGCCGCTTTCCTCGAGCGCGCGCACGCGGCGCAGGCACGGCGCCGGGCTCAAACCTACGGCTTCACTGAGCTCGACATTCGCCACGCGCGCATCGTCCTGCAGCCGCGCGAGAATCTTGCGGTCGATTGCGTCAAGGCTGGATTGGCGCAATTCTTGAGCTATGTTCTGGCGTTTCACGCAATAATCTCCTGAACAATGCCCGATGTGGCGCCATCTTCGCAATCGGCGCTTTCGCGTTCAAGCCTATACTCGGGCCCATGACCTCACTCGCCCGAAACCGCGTTGCGCCGCCCGAAGCCGCAGACCCCCATCTTGCCGTCCTCGAAAACCTTGCGCGCCGCGCGCTCTGGCTCTCGGCCTGGACCATCCATCACGCGAACCATCTGCGGCCGAGCCGCGACGGGCTGAAGGTCGGCGGGCATCAGGCGAGCTGCGCTTCGTCTGTGACCTTGCTGGCGGCGCTCTATGGCCACGCGCTCCGTGCGCAAGATCGGATCGCGGTGAAGCCGCATGCCGCGCCCGTGCTGCACGCGATCCTATATCTGATGGGACTGCAGAGCCGCGATGCGCTGATGCGGTTTCGCGGCTTGGGCGGCGCGCAATCCTATCCCTCGCGCACCAAAGATGCAGCGCCGGTCGATTTCTCGACCGGCTCGGTGGGCTTGGGCGTCGGCATGACGCTGTTCGCAAGCCTCGTCCAGGACTACCTCGCCGCGCATCGCCTCATCGACGCGCCGCAAGGCCGCATGATCGCGCTGATGGGCGATGCCGAGCTCGATGAGGGCAATGTCTTCGAGGCGCTGCTCGAAGGCTGGAAGCACGATGTGCGCAATCTCTGGTGGGTCATCGACTACAACCGCCAGAGCCTCGACGGCGTCGTTTCGGACCGGCTGTTCCAGAAGATCCAATCCTTTTTCGCGACCGTCGGCTGGAACGTCGTCACGCTCAAATACGGCAAGCGGCTCGACGCCGGTTTCGCCGGCGCGGGCGGCGAGGCGCTGAAGCACTGGATCGACAATTGCCCCAACGATCTCTATTCGGCGCTTACCTTCGAGGGCGGCGGCGGATTCCGGCGCGAGCTCGAAGCGGCCCTCGCCGGGAATGCGGGCATCGCCCAGCTTCTGCGTTCGCATGACGATGCCGCGCTGCATCGCCTCATGACCAATCTCGGCGGGCACGACATGAGGGCAGTGGTCGAGGCGTTCGATGCCGCCGCCCAGGACGATCGGCCGACCTGCTTCGTTGCCTATACGATCAAGGGCTGGGGCCTGCCCTTTGCCGGGCACAAGGACAATCACGCCGGCCTCATGACCGAGGCGCAGATGGCGCAATTCCAGGCGCAGCAAGGCATTGCCGCGGGCGCCGAATGGGAGAAATTCGCGGGGCTCGACGCCGAGGCCGCGCGAAGCCTCGCCGCCTTCGTCGCGCGCCTTCCGGAGATGCTGGGCCTGCCGCGCAAAGCGGCGCGGGCCGCGGCGCTGCCGATGCCGGCGCTGGCTCTCGCCGTGCCGGAGCGCAGCTCGACCCAGGAGGGTTTCGGGCGGATCATGTTCGAGCTGGCGAAATCCGGCGCGCCGCTCGCCGCGCGCGTCGTCACCGCCTCGCCCGATGTGACAGTCTCGACCAATCTCGGCGGCTGGGTCAACCAGGCCGGTGTTTTCGCGCGCGAGCGCCACGCCGACCTCTTCCGCGACCGCAAGCTGCCCTCGCTGCAACGATGGCAGCAAGCGCCGGAAGGCCGGCATATCGAGCTCGGCATCGCCGAGAACAATCTCTTCCTGCTGCTTGCGGCGCTGGGCCTCGCCGAGCCGATCTTCGGCACGCGGCTTCTGCCCGTCGGCACGCTCTACGATCCCTTCATCGCGCGCGGCCTCGATGCGCTCAACTATGCCTGCTATCAGGACGCACGATTCCTTTTGGTCGCGACGCCGTCCGGCCTCAGCCTTGCGCCTGAAGGCGGTGCGCATCAATCGCTGGTGACGCCGCTGATCGGTTTGGGGCAGCCCGGGCTGACCCTCTTCGAGCCCGCCTTCATCGACGAGCTGAAAGTAATCATGGAATGGGCCTTCGCGCATCTGCAGAACCCGGAGGGCGGCTCGGTCTATCTGCGCCTTTCGACCCGGGGCATCGAGCAGTCGCGCCGCACCCTCGATCCGGCGCAGGCGACGCAAGGCGGCTATTGGCTGCGCGCGCCCGGCCCCCATGCCGATGTCGCGATTGCGGCATCGGGCGCGGTCATGCCCGAGGCCATCGCAGCCGCCGCGCGCCTCGGCGCGCGCCACAAATCGGTCGGGCTCCTCAATATCACCTCGACCGATCTCCTGCATCGCGGCTGGTTAAAAGCGCCGGGACGATCCGTGATCGACAAGCTTCTGGCGCCGCTCGCGCGCGATGCCGCGCTTGTCACCGTGACCGACGGCCATCCGGCGACGCTTTCCTGGCTCGGCGCGGTGCGCGGCAGCCGGATCGCGCCGCTGGGCGTCACAGGTTTCGGCCAGTCGGGCGACATTCCCGATCTCTACGCGGCCTACGGCCTCGACGCCGACGCGATCGAGGCCGCGGCGGAGGACGCGCTGCGGCGGTGAGGCCGGCGGCTGCGTTCTCGAAACCCGATCGGAAGGTCGATCAGGCTTCGACGTATTCCGCGATGCTGCTGGGCGCGGGCACGGGCAGACCGTCTTCCTTCAAACCCTCGATGTGGAAGCGGATCGCGTCACGAATTTCCTTTTCGACTTCCTTGACGGATGAGCCGGTTGCGACGCAGCCCGGAAGGTCCGGCACATAGGCCGAATAGTTGCTCTCGGCCTTTTCGATCACCACCGCATAACGCATTGGAGCATGATCCGATTGAGTTGAATCGCTCTCTTCTCGTCACCCCCGCGGAAGCGGGGGCCAGAGCCGTAGTCTCCCTGGATGCCCGCTTTCGCGGGCATGACGACAAATTATTCAGCCGGCTCGACTTCACCGGCTTCGAGTCTAGCTTATCTCCTCCAGGGCCACAGGTCTTAGTGATTGCGGCGGATTTCCTTCGCCGAATTGATGACGGCGTGGAGGTTGCGCGCGTAATCGACCGCGCCCGCCAGCGGCATGTCATAGGCGACGCGGGTGAATTCCTTGACTGCGCGGAGCGCCACCGGCGGCGCTTTGAGGATCGCGCCCGTCAAATCGTTGACGAAGGTATCGAGCTGCGCCGCGGGCACCACGTCGGAAACGATGCCGAAAGTCGCCGCGCGCTCGGCGCTGATGATCTGCTGCGACCAGACGAGATAGACCATGCCTTTGCGCGTGACGCGGTCGATGAAGGACGACATCACCATGCCGGGCAGGATGTTGTGCGCCATCTCCGGCACTTGGAACGAGGCCTGATCGCTCGCGATCGTCACGTCGCAGGCTGCGGCGATGGCGCAGCCGAAGCCCAGCGCCTTGCCCTGCACGACGGCGATCACCGGGATCGGCGAAGCGCGCATCGCGCCGTAAGCGTCGAACACGATGTCGCTGAAATCGCGCCGCTCGTAAGCGGTGGGCGGGGTCGCGGGCGGCGGCGCGCCCATGCCGGCGCGGCCGATGCAGAATTCCTTGCCCGCCCCGCGCAGCACGATGATCTGCGAGGTCTTGGGCGCCTCGCGGATAATGCCGGTCAGCTCGACCACCATCTCGTCGGTCATGCCGTTACCCTGCTCGGGCCGGTTGATGGTGATGCGCAGAATGGCACCGTCTTGCTGGGTCAGAACTTCGTTGCTCATCATGCCTCCTTTTCGTTGCTATGCCCGGATTGTCATTGCGAGGCCGAGCTTGCCGAGGCCGAAGCAATCCGGATTTCAGCTTGCCCTGGATTGCTTCGTCGCTCTGCTCCTCGCAATGACGATCCTAATTCTTCTGCTGCGGCTCCGTGCCCGGCTGCTTCAGCGCCCACTGCCCCTGCTTCAAGCGCGTCAGCACGCCCTCCTCGCGCAGCGCATCGAGCGCCAGCACTACCTCGCGCCCGTCCTTGCTGCCGAGCGCCGCCATCAGCTGGCCGAAAAACAGCGGCCCTGCCTCGAGCGCCTGACGCACGGTCTGGAAGCGCGCGGGCGCGTCGGCGACATGGAAGCCGAAGGCGCGGCGGAACTCGAAATCCTCGCGCTGCTCGGGCAGCATCGTACAGTCATAGCCGACCTTCGAGACCGTGCCGTCCTTCAGCATGATCGGATCGGTGTAGTAGCCCGGCATGCCGGATTGAATCATGATGTCGTGATCGGGACGCATCCGCGTCGACATCGCCCACTCGATCTCCTCGTCGTTGAAAATGTCGATGTCGTCGTCGACGATAACGATGTTGCGGATGCCCGAGACGCTGAAAATGGTCGAGATCGCTGCGCGCGCCTGGCCGGGCAGCGGGCTCTTCAGCGCGATGCGCAGATGGACGCGCCCGCCGGCGGCGAGCACCGCGTTCATCGCCGCCGGCTGGATGCGCGCCTCGCGCAACAGCCGCCACACCTGCGCTTCGGCATGGGCCGCGGCGAGGTTCGATGAATCGGCGCGGCCGAGCATGCGGCCGCTATGCAGCACGGATTGATAGATCGCGTCCTTGCGTTGCGTGATCGCGGTGACGTGGAACACCGGATCGATATGGACGGGCCCGTAAAAGCCCCAGAACTCGCCGTAAGGACCTTCGAGCTCGGTGTAGCCATGCTCGTGGAGATAGCCCTCGATCACCAATTCGGCGTCGGCTGGAACCATGACGTCATTGGTGACGCTCTTCACCATCGGCACCGGCTCGCCGCGGAATGTGCCGACGAGGCCGAATTCGTCAACCGGAAAGCGCGCCGTCGCCGCGAGGAAATCCAAGGGATGCGAGCCGATCGCGAAGCTGATCGGGAGCTTCTCTTTGCGCTCGACGCAAGCCTTGTAGCAAGCGCGCAGATCGGATGGCGCGGTCAGATTGGTGCGCAGCGTGTTCTTGCCGCGCAGCATAAGCCGGCGGCAGCCGACATTGTGCTTGCCGGTCGCGGGATCGACCGAATAGTCGATGGCCGAGGAGATATAGGTGCCGCCGTCATAATCGTGCTGCGGATGGAAGGGCAGCGTCGTCAGATCGATCTGGTCGCCCGTGCGCACCACCTCGTGCACCGGCGCCTCACTCGACGGCACCTCGACGATCTTCTGCGGCTTGGCGATGCGGCGATTGTATTCCTGCGCAATCTCGCCCGGCGCGACGCCGAAAGCCGCGGCGACGCGCTTGCGGCTGCCCGCGACCGCGGCGATCACCTCATATTGCTCGGCGCCGGCTTGTTTGAACAGCACCGCCTTTTGCGTCTTCTCGATGATGCCGCTCATCTCGGCCAGAGCGACGGGCTCGTCGTGAATCTCGACCTCGCCGATTTCGATCAATTTTTTGACGAAGGGGCGCAGCCGAAATTTCTCGAAATCGACCGCCGCGCGCGAACCCGGGGTTCTCGCATCCATGATCCACCTCCTCCCAGAACCGAAGCGCGACTGTAGCGGATGGTACCGGTGGGGGCTATGCAAATCCCCGGGGACAGGGCATGCTTGCCGAGTTACATGCTTGCGGAGTTAATTGTTGTCCGCGCCCCGCGAAATCCGAATAATGGCGGCCGCGGGGAGGCGCCCGACGAACAATGGGAGGATGAAGTGGCGACGAATTACGACGGCGGCGAGGCAATCATGGAGGCATTCCGCAGCCTCGGTGTCGAGCACATCATGTCCTCGCCCGGCTCGGAATGGTCGCCGGTATGGGAAGCCCTCGCCCGCCAGAAGACCGGCAATCGGCCGGGCCCCGATTTCATCGAATGCTGGCACGAGACTCTCGCCGTCAACATGGCGATGGGCTACACGCAATACACGGGAAAGATGCAGGCGGTGCTGCTGCACGCCGGCGTCGGCTTGATGCAGGGCGAGATCGGCATCCACACCGCGCGCAATTTCGAGATTCCGATGGTGGTGATGTCGGGCGAGTCCATCACTTACGGCGAGGACCCGACGGTCGAGCCCGGCGCGCAATGGTATGGCAGCCTCGGCATCGTCGGCGGACCGCACCGCATCGTCGAGCCGGTGACCAAATGGGCGTGCCAAGCGGGCAGCGTCCATACGCTTTACGAGCAGACCGTGCGCGCCGGCGAGATGGCGCAGCACGTGCCGCAGGCGCCGACCTATATCAACGTGCCGCTCGAGCACATGCTCAGCGAATGGACGCCGCCGCAACATCTGCGCAACGTTCCGCCGGTGCCGAAGCTGCAGCCAATGGCCGCCGATATCGAGAAAGTCGCCGGCCTGCTGATGAAGGCAAAAAATCCGCTGATCGTCACCGATTCCGTCGGCAAGGAGCCCGAGGCGTTCCGCGCGCTCGTCGCGCTCGCGGAGTTGATGGCGATCCCGGTCGCGGAAGGCCGCGTCACGGCTTACGGGAATTTCCCCAAGGACAACGCGATGTATCTCGGCATGAACGCGCCGAGCCTTGCCAAGGAAAGCGATTTCGTCCTGCTCGTCAAATCGCGCGCGCCCTGGTATCCGCCGAGCGACCGGCCGCAAAACGCGACCGTGGTGGCGATTTCGGAGAATCCGCTCAAGGGGCAATACCCCTATCAGAATTTGCAGGCGGATCATTATCTCGAAGGCGATGTCGCTGCTTCACTGAAGGCGCTGACCGAGGCGCTCAAGGCGCAAGGCGCGGCACCGGGCAAGCACGCCGAGCGTCACGCCAAGATCAAAGCCGAGCACGACAAATGGGCCGCGCGGCTGCGCGAGGCCGAGCAGAAAGCCAAGGACAAGCCCGGCGCGATCGATCCGCTCTGGCTCGCCGGCGCGATCCGCGAAGTGATGCCGAAGGACACGATCTTCCTCGAAGAGACGATCATGCATAGCGGGCTCTTGAAAGAGCACCTGCCCTGGAACGATCCGCAATGCTTCTTCACCGTCGGCGGCGGGCTCGGCCAGGGCACCGGCATCGCCCTGGGCGTGAAGCTCGCCGCGCCCAAGCGGCCGGTGGTGCTGTTCATCGGCGACGGCGCCTTCCTTTACAACCCGATCACCCAGGCGCTGGGCGCGTCGCGCCAGCACAACCTGCCGATCCTCATCATCGTCTGCAACAACAAGAAATACTCGGCGATGCAACGCAACCACACCGAGTATTACCCCAAGGGCGCGGCGGTGCAGCACGATCTCTGGCACGGCGTTCATATCGACGGGCCGGAATATTCGGAGCTCGGCAAGCCTTTCGGCTTCCATGGCCAGCGTGTCGAGAAATCCGGCGAGCTGGTCGGCGCGCTGAAGGCCGGCCTCGCTTCGATCCAGAACGGCACGACCTCGATCCTCAATGTCGTGCTGAGCCGGTAGGTCGTACGTTAAGTCACACCTCTCCGCGCGAAGCGGGGAGAGGGAGGAGCCCGGCGCGAAGCGACGGGAGAGTGAGGTGCCTTCGGCAATCCCACCTCACCCGCTCCCCGCGGACTTGGATCCGCGGGGTCGCATCCTCTCCCCCCAAAGGGCGGAGAGGGTTATGCGCGGAGAGGGAAATATGAAAGCCGTTGTCACCAAGCCCGACAATAGCGGGCCCGTTCTGATCGAGCGCCCGATCCCGACGCCGGGCGCCGGCGAGGTGCTGCTGAAGATCGCCGCCGCCGGCGTCAACGGCGCCGATTTGAGCCAGGCGAAAGGCCGCTATCCGGTGCCGGCCGGCGCCACGGACATTCTCGGCCTCGAAGCCTCGGGCGAGGTCACGGCTTTGGGACCCGGCGTCACATCGTGGAAGATCGGCGACAAGGTCTGCGCGCTGCTGGTCGGCGGCGGTTATGCCGAATATGTCGCGGTGCCGGCCGTGCAATGCCTGCCGGTACCGAAGGGTCTCGGCCTCATCGAGGCGGCGGCGCTGCCCGAATGCGTCATCACCGTCTGGCTCAATCTCTTCGAGCTCGGCGCACTGAAGCCCGGCGACCGGCTTCTCGTCCATGGCGGCTCCTCCGGCATCGGCACCACCGCGATCCAGATCGCGCGCACCTTCGGGCACAGCATCGCCGTCACGGCCGGCTCGGCCGAGAAGTGCCGCCGCTGCACGGAATTGGGTGCGGCGCTCGCCATCGACTATTCGGCGCAGGATTACGTCGCGGCGATCGAGGAGCGGTTCGGTAAGCGCAGCATCGACGTCGCGCTCAACATGGTCGGCGGCGATTACGTCATGCGCGACGTGCGGCTGCTCGCGCAAGGCGGGCGGCTGGTGATGATCGCCGCGCGCAAGGGCAGCAAGATCGAGTTCGACTACACCGCGCTCACCGAAAAGGACGGGCGCATCACCGGCTCAAGGCTGCGGCCGCGGCCGATTCCGGAAAAGGGCCGGCTCGTCGCCGCGGTGAAAAAAGCCGTGTGGCCGCTGATCGAGGATGGGCGCTTCAAGCCGGTGATCGACAAGACCTATCCCTTGGACGCGATCGATGCCGCGCACGCGCATATGACGGGCGCGCATATCGGCAAGATTTTGCTGACGCTGTAGTTGCGATGGCGAACCAGTCGCAGTGGCAACATACTCATACTCATACTCATATCGTACTCGCGGCCCTCTTTTTTATCGTCGCCACGCTCTTCGAGGCGTCATGGCAACGTGTCTCCGCGAAGATGCCAATCGAGCCTTCGATCCAAGAAGCATTCAATTCTTCCGATGTCGTCGCCACCGTTACGATTTAGGCTTTGCAAGAGATTTCCGTGGGCGGTGAAATTTGCGGAACTCAGTACAAGGCCAAGATCATCGAATCGTTCAAGGCTCCTTCCAGCTCGACAAAAGAGCCTAATCTGGCATTTGGACGCGCATCTGGATTGCGTGTTGGCAACACGTATCTCGTCTTTGCGAAATTCGTCTCAGAGCCAGATGTAATCTATAACGCGCTTGTCAGCGACCGCGATGACGATGTTCAGAGTTTGATTTCCAAGAGGTCAAAAGCCAGCGTTCTCGATCTCATCCGCTGTAAGGGATTGGCGCCCGGCCTCATCTTTATGCCCGATTTCTACGCGCCGGACGGGGCGTGGCGCGTCACCGAACGCGGCGTTTATATCGTCGGCATCCTTCCGCAACCCCTTCCAGTCACGATCCATGTGGAACAGCTTGGCGGCGCCGCCTACTTCCTGCGAGGTGAGGATTTGTTCGGCTATTTGAGAAGTCTTGGTCTCTCGCAAAGCCCTACAAAGCCCCTTCACTGACGCGGAGCCGAACTTCATAGGGGTCGTCATTCCGGGGCAGCCGCGTAGCGGCTGAGCCCGGAATCCAGGGGCCTACCCCAGAATGGATTCCGGCTCGCGCTCGCCATGCTCGCTTGGCCGGAATGACGATCAACTCATTGAGTTGCGAATGTGGGTATTTCTGCAATCTTGCACGAGCGGCCCGCTACTTCACCACCCCAAGGCGCTTCGAGGCTGCATCGACGATGCTCATATCGGCATATTTCGGCACGTCGATGGTGGTCTTGAGGTAGCCGAGGTCTTGCTCCATCTGCAGGTTCTTCGCGACCGCGGCGAGATCGGGCCGGCCATTCGGGTTGCGGTAGAAATCGCGCTTGGTGAACACCCAATCGAGCGTCTGCGGCGGGCGCTTGGTGATCTTGGCGACGATCGCGACGGCTTCAGCGTGATTGGCGGGATCGAAATACCAACGCTGCATGCGCAGCACGTCTTCCATGAGATCGACCAGCGCGGCATGGTGCTTCGCGATATAGCCGGTGCGCGACGCCCACATCAAAAGCTCGGCGGGGCCGATCTCGGCGCCCTGCTCGAAGAGCGTGCGCCCGATCTTCACCAGCTCGGGGTCGTACATGAAGGGCAGCACCGCCGAAACGAGATCGACCTTGTGCTCGCCCAGCGCCGACTTCATGTTGGGGAAATTGATCTCGACATCGTTGTAGTCGCGCTTCTCCTCGAGGCCGTGCTGACGCAGGATGTAGCGCAGCGCGATATCGAGGCCGCTGCCGATGCCGTTGGTGGCGACGACCTTGCCCTTCAGATCTTCGATCTTATGGATCGGGCTGTCCTTCAGCACCATGAAGCGCGTCGTCGCATAGCCCGGCGCGCCGTCTTCGAGCTCGTCGGCGATGAGGCGCAAATCGCTCATATGCGCGTTCTCGACCGCGGCGCCGAAGCTCGAGAAGGCGAGCTGGGCGATGTCGAGCTGGTCCGAGGCAAGCGCCGTGAGCTCCGCCGGTGTGCTGCTGAAGTGAATCGCCTCAACCGTGTAGGACTTTCCCCAATGATGCATGAGGTCCATCTTCTCGGTGAGATAGCCGGCGCGCGAGCCGGGCATCGCGATCCAGCCGATGCGAATCTTCACCGGGTCGGCGTGAGCGGCCGCCGCGAGCATCCCGACAATGGCGGCACCCGCCAGGGCTGCGCGCGTTGTCTTGAACATTGTCGTCCCCCTGTTTCGATTTTCCGGCAACGCTCGCGCGTTTGACGCTATGATCCCGCCCCCGGCGCGGTGATGCAAGCGTCGCGTGCGAGATGTTTGCCGAACCGGACCCTCTGCGATGCCCGAGACCGCACTTCTGACGAGCCTTTCGCCCGCCCGCCGGCAAGTGGCGTTCTATGTGCTGCTGATCGGCGCGATCATGCCGCCGCTCAATGTCTTCATCGTCACCATCGCGCTGCCCGAGATCCGCGCGACCTTGAACGCGAGCGCCTCGCAAACCGGTCTCATCGTCTCGGGCTATGCCTCGGCTTTCGCCGTCTGCCTCATCACCGGCGGCAGGCTCGGCGATCTGTTCGGGCGGCGATTCATCTTTCTCATCGGCATGGCCGGCTTCACCGTCACGTCGTTTTTTTCGGGCATCGCGCCGAACGCGACATTGCTCGTCATTTGCCGCGTGTTCCAAGGCGCGACGGCGGCGATGATGGCGCCGACGGTGCTGGCGGCGCTGCGCGCGCTCTTCAGCGAAGCGGACGTGCCCTGGGCGCTCAATGTCTACGGCATCGGCATCGGCATCGCCGTCGCGGGCGGACAGTTCCTCGGCGGCATCCTGGTTGCCGCCAATCTCTGGGGCCTCGGCTGGCGCTCGGCCTTTCTCATCAATGTTCCGGCCGGGCTTCTCGCGCTCTTCGCCGCGCCCTTCCTCGTTCCCGAAAGCGGCGGACAGCAAAAGCCGCGCCTCGACCTGGTCGGCGTCGTCTTGCTGACCGCGGCTTTGGGCAGTCTCGTCTTCGCGCTCTCGGTCGGCCGCGATCAACACTGGGCGGCCTGGGTGCTGGCGCTGATCGCTCTCTCGCCGCTGCTGCTCGTCGCGTTCTTCGCCTATGAGCGCGCGCTGACGCGGCGTAACGGCATGCCGATCCTCGACGCGGCGCTCCTCAAAGTGCGGCGCTTTCGCCGCGGGCTTCTGGTCGCGCTGCTGTTCTTCTTCACCTCGCCGTTTTACCTGTTCTTCTCGATCTACCTCCAGGCTGGGCTCGGCCAAGGCGCGCTCACCGCCGGCCTCGCCGTGCTGCCTTACGGCGTTGCGAATTTCCTCGGGCCCATGCTCGCGACCCGCGCGCCGCCGGCCTGGCGCCGCTATCTCTTCGGCGTCGGCATGGTGGTCGAGATTATCGGCTATGCCAGCGTCGGGCTCTGCGGCGCGACGCAAACCGGCGGCGCGCTGCTGTTCGCGATGCTGTTCATCGGCGGCTTCGGCCAAGGCATCGCCATGCCCGAGATGATCAACACCATCCTCGCCGACGTGCCGCATCAATATACGGGGCTTGCCGCCGGCATCATGAATTCGACCTTGCAGATCGGCTCGGCGGTCAGCATCGCCGGTGCCAGCGGCCTGTTCTTCACCGTGCTCGGCGACGGCACGAGCGCCGCCGCTTACGGCTTCGCCTTCGCCATCGTCATGGCGACGGTGGTGGCGGCCCTTACCGTCGCGGTGCTGCTGGGGCTTTGGAACGCGCGCGCGCGGTGAGCCGCGTCTTCGGCGCCGCCGGCAGGCTCGCCCGTTCCGCCGCGCGCCAGAAATACCAGCTCGCCACGCTGCGATAGGGCTTCCAGCGCTCGCCGAATTTGGCCAGCGCCTTGGGCGGCGGCATCTCGCGCTTCCCGTACGTGACGGCGAAGCCCTTGCGCACGCCGAAATCATCGACCGGCAAAATATCGGGACGTCCCAGCCGGTGCATCAGCAGCATCTCGACCGTCCAGCGGCCGATGCCGCGCACCTGCGTCAGCCGCTCGATCACCGCCTCGTTCTCCATGCGCTGCACCTCGGCGAGAGTCGGGATGACGCCCGCCACCGTCTTTTGCGCGAGATCGCGCAGCGACAAGAGCTTTCCTTGCGACAGGCCGGCGCCGCGCAGCTGCGCATCGGACGTGCGCAGAATTTGCTCGGCGGTCGGGCTTTCCGGCGCGTAGGGGAAAAGCCCGCGCAGCCGCGCGAAGATCG
>DATNGG010000188.1:0-24254 GCA_035605975.1 Allostellaceae bacterium
AAGCCGATGTGGGGCACCTGGTGGGTATGGGATGCGCGGCTGACCTCGGTGCTGGTGCTCTTCTTCCTCTATCTCGGCTACATCGCCCTCATCAACGCCTTCGACGAGCCGACGCGCGGCGCGCGCGCTGGCGCCATCCTGGCGCTGGTCGGCATCGTCAACCTGCCGATCATCAAATTCTCGGTCGATTGGTGGAACACGCTGCACCAGCCGGCGAGCGTGTTCCGCTTGGGCGGACCGACCATCGCGGCCTCGATGCTGTGGCCGCTTCTCATCATGGCGCTGGGCTTCACGCTGTTCTTCGTCACGCTCTTGCTGCTGCGCATGCGCAGCGCGCTGATGGCGGCAAAGCTGCGCGCCTTGCGCATCCAGCAAAGCCAGAGCCTGGCCGCGTGAGATGGCCGCGATCGATCACTTTTTGGCGATGGGCGGCTATGCGCGCTTCGTCTGGCCGGCTTTCGCGACCGCGGTGATCGTCATGGGCGGGCTGCTCGCCGAAAGCCTTTCGACCTATCGCAAGCGCCAGCGCGACCTGCGCGCGGCGGAGAAGCAGCGGCGATGACCCGCAAGCGCCGGCGTCTTTACATCGTTCTCGGCGGCGTCGCGCTGCTCGGCGCGGCCACGGCCCTCGTGCTCTCGGCCTTCAGCGACAATCTGGTTTTTTTCTACAGCCCGAGCGACATCGCCGCCCAGCACGTGCCCGACGGGCGCTATATCCGGATCGGCGGGCTGGTCGCGCAAGGCAGCGTGCGGCGCGAGGCCGATGGGCGCACGCTCGATTTCCGCGTGACCGACGGCAAGACGGCGCTGCCCGTGACCTATCAGGGCGACGTGCCCGACCTCTTCCGCGAGGGCCAGGGGGTGGTCGCCGAGGGCAAGCTCGAGCACGGCACCTTTCGCGCCGCCACCGTGCTGGCCAAACATGACGAGAAATACATGCCGCCCGAAGTCGTCGATGCATTGAAGCGCTCCGGTCATTGGCAGGAATCCGCGGCGCCCTCAACCATGAGCAAAGACATCCGATGATCACCGAGCTCGGTCAGTTCGCTCTCGTCCTCGCGCTTTGCCTCGCGCTGGTCCAGGCCACGCTGCCGCTTTGGGGCGCGGCGCGCGGCCATGCCGGGCTGATGGCGGTCGGGCAGAGCGCGGCGGTCGCGCAGTTTTTGCTGATCGCCGGCGCCTTCGCGGCGCTCGTTCATGCCTATGTCGTGTCGGATTTCTCGGTCCTGAACGTCGCTGAGAACAGCGCGGTGGCGAAACCGCTGCTCTACAAGATCACCGGCGTCTGGGGCAATCACGAAGGCTCAATGCTGCTCTGGGTGCTGATCCTGTCGCTGTTCGGCGCGGCGGTCGCGCTGTTCGGCGACAATCTGCCACCGGCCCTGCGCGCGCGCGTGCTGGCGGTCCAGGGCATGATCGGGGTCGGCTTTCTCACCTTCATCGTCTTCACCTCCGACGCGTTCACGCGCCTTCATCCGGCGCCGCTCGATGGCCAGGGCATGAACCCTGTGCTGCAGGACCCTGGCCTCGCCTTCCACCCGCCCTTTCTCTATCTCGGCTATGTCGGCTTCTCGGTCGCGTTTTCCTTTGCCGTGGCGGCGCTGATCGAGGGACGGGTCGATGCCGCTTGGGCACGCTGGGTCCGGCCGTGGACGCTCGCCGCCTGGTGCGCCCTCACCCTTGGCATCGCCATGGGAAGCTGGTGGGCTTATTACACGCTCGGCTGGGGCGGATGGTGGTTCTGGGACCCGGTCGAGAACGCGTCCTTCATGCCTTGGCTCGTCGGCACGGCGCTGCTCCATTCGGCGATCGTCGTCGAGAAGCGCGATGCGCTGAAGAGCTGGACGATCCTTTTGGCAATCGTCACCTTCTCGCTCTCGCTGATCGGCACGTTCCTGGTGCGCTCGGGCGTCCTGACCTCGGTCCATGCTTTCGCGGTCGACCCCGCGCGCGGCACCTTCATCCTGGTGCTGCTCGTCATCGCCATCGGCGGCTCGCTGACGCTTTATGCGGTGCGGGCCCCGGCTCTGAGCGGCGGCGGGCTGTTCGCGCCGATCTCGCGCGAAGGAGCGCTCGTTCTCAACAACGTGCTGCTCGCGACCGCGGCGGCGACGGTGTTTCTTGGGACGCTCTATCCGCTCTTTCTCGACGCGGTGGGCGGACCGAAGGTTTCGGTCGGATTTCCGTTCTTCGACCGCACTTTCGCGCCGCTGATGGTGCCGGTGCTGATCGCGGTGGCGGCGGGACCGTTTCTTGCCTGGAAGCGCGGCGATTTGCTCGGCGCCTTGCAGCGTCTCTGGATCGCCTTTGCCGTCGCGCTGGTCGTGGTGCTCGTCGGGCTTTATCTCGCGGGCTTCAGGCCGATCCTCGCGATCCTCGGGCTTGCGCTTGCCGCTTGGGTTGCGATCGGCTCGCTCAGCGAATGGGCAGAGCGCGTGAAGCTGTTGCGCGCGCCCTTGCCGGAAAGCTGGCGCCGCGCGCGCAGCCTGCCGCGCGCCGCCTACGGCATGACGCTCGCGCATCTGGGCCTCGCCGTCAGCGTTGCCGGGATCGCCGCCTCCGCCTTTGCGGTCGAGCGCATCGAGCTTCTTCATCCCGGCGACACCATCGCCCTTGCCGGCTATCAGCTTCGCTTCGACGGTACGGAGAAGGTTCAAGGGCCGAATTTCACCGCCGACCGCGCCACCATCGCGGTGACGGAGGACGGCAAGCCGATCGCCGTGCTCCACCCCGAGCGGCGCTTCTTCGCCCTGCAGCAGCAGACCACCAGCCTCACCGCCATCCGCACCAACTTCCTCGCCGATCTCTATGTCGCGCTCGGCGATCCCGACGCGACCGGGGGCTCAACCATCCGCGCCTATTGGAAGCCGCTGACGCCCTGGATCTGGATGGGCGCGGTGCTGATGGCCGCGGGCGGAATGCTGAGCCTCTTCGACCGGCGCTGGCGCATCGGCGTCGCCGCCCGCCGGCAGGCGCCCGCCGCCCATCCCGCGCCCGGAGAATAGGCGGGTGCGGCGTCTTCTCTATCTGTTGCCGGTCGCGCTCTTCCTCTGCGTTGCCGCCTATTTCGTCCTGGCGCTCAATCCCAACCGCGATCCGTCGCTCCTGCCCTCCGCGCTCATCGACAAGCCCGCGCCGCAATTCGCGCTCGCCGGTTTTGCCGGCGATCCGGGGCTGACGCTCGACAGCCTCAAGGGCCAGGCCGTGCTGGTCAATTTCTTCGCCTCCTGGTGCGAGCCCTGCCGCGAGGAGCATGACGTCTTGATGCGCTTCGCCACGCAAAGCAAAACGCCGCTTTACGGCATCGCCTACAAAGACAAGCCCGAGGACGCGCAGCATTTCCTCAAAGACTATGGCGATCCCTATCGCCGCGTCGGCCTCGACGAAAGCGGCCGCACAGCGATCGATTTCGGCGTTTACGGCGTGCCCGAAACCTATGTCATCGACCGCGCGGGCCGCATCCGGCTGCGCTTCGTCGGGCCGCTCACCGACAACGACGTTGCGCACAAATTGCTGCCCCTCCTCGCGAAGCTGGCGCAGCCGTGAAGCCGATCCTCGCGATCCTCGTTCTCCTGCTGGGCCTCGGCGCCGCCGCCTTCGCGGTCGAGCCGGGCGAGCGCCTCGCCGATCCGGCGCTCGAAGCGCGCGCCCGCGCGCTGAGCGAGCAGCTCCGCTGCGTCGTCTGCCAGAACGAGACCATCGATGAATCGAATGCCCCCCTGGCGCACGATCTGCGCGTACTGCTGCGCCAGCGCATCGCGGCCGGCGACAGCGACGCGCAGGCGGTCAAATTTCTGACCGACCGCTATGGCAATTTCGTACTGCTGAAACCGCCGGTCGAGCCCGCGACCTATGTGCTGTGGTTCGGCCCCGCCGGGCTTCTGCTCCTCGCCGCTTGCGGCGCCTTCGTCTATCTCCGCCGGCGCAAGCGCATCGCCGAAGCGGCCCCGCTCAGCGAAAGCGAGCGCCAGCGCCTCCAGCTTCTCATGGCCGAGCCGCGGCTCGATCGGGATGGCGGCTGATGGAACTCGCCGCGCTCATCCTTGCCATCACCTTCATCGTGCTGCTGATGGTGGTGGGCCCGCTGGTGCGCCCCGCCCGGGCGCCGCGCGAGCGCAGCGCCTTCGATCGCGCGGTCTATCGCGACCAGCTCGCCGAGCTCGAGCGCGAGGTGGGGCGCGGCCTAGTCGAGCCCGATCAGGCGGCGACGGCGCGGCTCGAGCTGCAGCGCCGGCTCCTCGCCGCCGATGCGCGCAGCGCCGCGGCAAAGCCCGGCAACCGGCAACCGCTTCTCGCCGCGGCGCTCGCCGTCGCAATCGCGCTCGGCGCCGGCGCGCTCTATCTGCGGGTCGGAGCGCCGGGCCTGCCGGGCGAGCCCTATGCCGCACGGGGGCCCGAGCGGGAACGCGTTGCCGCCGAGCAAGCCGAGATGGCGCAGATCAAGGGCATGGTCGCGCGCTTGGCCGATCGGCTCAAAGCCAATCCCGACGATCTCGAAGGCTGGATTCGCCTTGGCCGCTCCTATGCCGTGCTGGGCGAGCGCAAAGAGGCGGAGGCAGCCTTCGCCGAGGCCGAGCGCCTCAAGCCCAACGACCCGGAGGTGCTCCTCGCCGAGGCGCAGGCGATGATGGTCGGCCGCGCCGTCGCCGATCCGATTCCCGACCCGGTGGTGACGCTGTTGAAGCGCGTCGCGGCCATCGACCCGGCACAGCCGGTGGCGCTGTGGTATTTGGGCCTCTACGCGGCGCAGCAGAGCGATTTCGCCCAAGCCCGCGCCAATTGGCAGAAGCTCTTGAAAATCCTGCCCGCCGCCAGCCCCGAGCATCGGACGCTCGAATCGGCGCTCGAGGCGATCAAGGGACGGTGAGGCAGCGCGGCATCGATTGCTATCGACGGGATATCATGGCCGAACTCGGTCTTCTCTGCCCGCAAGCATGGGACGGATCGTGGCCAATTCGCGAACGACGAAATCGAAGACCGCGCGCACGCGGGGGGTCTCCTTCAGGTCCCGGTGCATAAGCAAGTAGAACGGCGTAACGACGTCATGAAGCGGACCGAAAACGCGGACAAGGTCGCTTTCATCATCGCCCACGGCGATTGGTAAGACAGCAATCCCGGTTCCCGATTTCGCCGCCAAAAGAAGCGTCGGCAGGCTGTGCGCGCGTGCGGCCACTCGCGCATGGGGCGCAACGGAGCGCAGCCATTGCGCGGCATGATGAGCGCTCATTGCACCGGCAAAGGCGACGACCGCGTGGTGGCTCATGTCTTCCGCTCGCTCAATACCTCCGTGCGCTTCGACATAGGATTGGCTGGCATAGACGGCCCAGGGAGAGTCCGCGATTTTCCGTCCAATGAGGGACTCGTCTTCAATCGGTGCCGCGCGGATTGCGATATCCGCCTCGCCTTTGCCGAGGTCAAGCGAACGGTCGCTCATCACGAATTCAAGTTTGATGCCTGGATAGATCGCTGCAAATTGCTCAAGCAAGTCCGAACGCATCAGACGATAACCGAGACTTTCGGGACAGGTGATGCGAACGATGCCTCCGAGATCTTTTCCCGTCGCTGCGGCGTGACGCTGGAGGGCAGTGATCGCGTCCTCGACCCGCTCGGCATGAGCCAGCATCCCACAACCAAATTCGGTTAGCCGAGAGCCAGTCGGGTCGGTTTTAAGAAGTGAGCGGCCGAACCGGCTCTCCAGCTCGCGCATCCGCCGATGCACCGTCGATTGGCTTACGCGCAGAAGCTTGGCTGCTCCGAGGACACTGCCGCTGCGCGCAATCGCCAAAAAGTAGATAAGGTCGTTCCAATCGAAGGCCGCAGGTGGCTCGCTCATTTTCGCGATCTCGTTTCGCAATTTTTGCTCTACCGCCGTACGCTGCGCCATGCGCAAATCCTCCCGTCAAAGGCTCCATCACCCCCGATTGCGGGCGCGGTCGGATCGGGACTTCTTTGCCGCTATGGAACCAAGGCGGACAATATCTGGCAAGAGGCGTCGGCTCGGTGGTAGCCAGAGAAGGAGGACAAATGGAAAACCTTAGGGGAGGATGCTCATGCGGTTCCGTCCGATTCGAGCTCGCTGATGACCCGCTTTGGGTGCTGGCCTGCCATTGCGATGCCTGCAAGAAAAGAACCGGTAGCGCCTATGGCGTAGCCGTGATGGTCGGGAACCAAACAGTGAAAGAATTCTCGGGCAAGACCCGGACCTTCACCCGGATCGGCGATAGCGGAAACAAGATCCATTACGACTTCTGCCCCGACTGCGGCACGACGCTGCGATGGCACGTGGATATCGTCCCGGGCCGCCAGGCATTTGCCGGCGGCACTTTCGACGACATGAACCTGCTCAGGCTGACCGCGGAGATGTATACGGATGCGGCCCTGCCATGGGCTCGCATCGGATGTGAGCTGGCCCGGGCGCGCTCGCCCGATGACGCCTTTCGCGACCTAATGGTCTCGAAGACCAAATCGGCTTACGCCGGGCGGTGACCCGGCGATCGGGAAGACGTATGCTTGCTCCCCGGAGCTTCGACGAAGGAGGCCGGGCATGGGACAGGGCAGGGTCGTCATCAGCCACGTCGTCATCAACTGCTTCGATTTTCGGGCGATGGTTGAATATTACACAAAGACGTTTGGCTTCTCGCTTTCCGATATCGGCCGGATCGGCGAGACCGAGCTCTGTTTCCTCACTTTCGATCCTGAAGCCGAGCATCATCAGCTGGCACTGACCGGGGGACGCCAGGGCAAGCCGGGCGAAGGGTCGCTCAATCATGTCTGCTTCCGCCTCGCCACTTACGAAGAGCTGCAGGCGCGGCATCGGCAGCTCTCGGAGCGCGGCGTTCGCGGCATCGCGACGGTAAGCCACGGCTCCTGGCTGTCGCTTTATTCGGAGGACCCCGAGGGCAACAAGATCGAGTTCCGCTGGGATCTGCCCTGGTATGTCGGTCAGCCTTTCGCCAGGCCGGTCGATCTCTCTGTGAGCGAGGACGAGATCAGGCAGACGATCCTTGCGGAAAATACGACCAACCCGCGCTTCGAGCCCATGGCGTCGTGGCGCGCCAAAGCCGTGGCGAAATTGCCCGTCGGCTAGTTCGCGCTGAAGGCGGCTTCGGTCTTGCCGCGGATTTCCTCGACCGTGACCCCGGGCGCGCGCTCCAGGAGGCGCATCTCCTTGTGCCCGTACTTGTCGATCTCGAACACGCCCAGATCGGTGATGACCAAATCGACGACGCGCGAGCCGGTCAAGGGCAAGGTGCAGCGCTTCAGCAATTTCGGCCCGTCCTTCGCCGTGTGCTCCATGACGACGACCACCTTCTTGACCCCGGCGACCAGATCCATCGCCCCGCCCATTCCCTTGACCACCTTGCCGGGGATCATCCAATTGGCGAGATCGCCGTTCTCCGCCACCTGCATGGCGCCGAGGATCGAGAGATCGATATGTCCGCCGCGAATCATCGCGAAACTGTCCGCGCTCGAGAAATAGCTCGTGGTCGGCAGCTCGGTGACGGTCTGCTTGCCGGCGTTGATGAGATCGGGATCCTCTTCGCCTTCATAGGGGAAGGGGCCCATGCCGAGCATGCCGTTCTCGCTCTGCAGCTGCACCTGCATGCCTTTGGGAATGTAATTCGAGACGAGCGTCGGAATGCCGATGCCGAGATTGACATAGAAACCGTCGCGCAATTCGAGCGCCGCGCGGGCCGCCATCTCATCGCGTGTCCAAGGCATCTTACGCCTCCTGATCAACAGACAGCGTCATGCCCGGACTTGTTCCGGGCATCCACGACTTGAAAACATGGATCGCCGGGACAAGCCCGGCGATGACGCAAAATGGTGAGGACTGGGTCATCGCTTACGCCTTTTTCCGCACCGTGCGGACTTCGATGCGCTTCACCGGGTCTTTGATGTGCACGATGCGCTGCACGAAAATGCCGGGGGTCATGATCTGGTCGGGCTCGATCTCGCCGGGCTCGACCAGGTTCTCGACCTCGGCCACCGTAATCTTGCCCGCGGTCGCCATCACCGGATTGAAGTTCCGCGCCGTCTTGCGATAAACGAGATTGCCCTCGCGGTCGCCCTTCCAGGCATGAACGATCGCAAGATCGGCAACGAGGCCTTCCTCCATCACGTAATTGGCGCCGTTGAACTCGCGCGTTTCCTTGCCCTCGGCGATCACCGTGCCGAAGCCGGTCTTGGTGTAAAACGCCGGAATGCCGGCGCCGCCGGCGCGGATGCGCTCGGCAAGCGTGCCTTGCGGATTGAATTCGAGCTCGAGCTCGCCGTCGAGATAGAGCTGGGCGAAAAGCTTGTTCTCGCCGACATAGGAGGAGATCATCTTGCGAATCTGGCGCGTCTCGAGCAGCAGCCCCAGCGCCGCGCCATCCGTGCCGGCATTGTTGGAGACGACCGTCAGATGCTTGACGCCCGATTTGCGGATCGCGTCGATCAGCGCATCGGGCACGCCGCAGAGGCCGAAGCCGCCCGACATCAGCATCATGCCGTCGCGCAACAGACCCGCGAGCGCGGCTTCCGCCGTCGGATAGACCTTGTTCGCCATTCGAGGCCGCTCCCTGTTATCGCTCGCAGAGAGATAACACGCCGTCCGCGCTCATGCCACAGGGTCGGGCGGTGCCGGCGATCGGGCTTGGCGCCGCTCAGCGGTCGCGTGGCGGCGCGATCTCGTCGATGGCATGCGCCAAGGTGACGTCGCGCTCGCTCAAGCCCTCGACATCGTGCGTCGCGAGGACAATTTCGACGCGGTTATAGACATTGAACCATTCGGGATGGTGGTCCATCTTCTCGGCAAGCAGGGCGATGCGCGCCATGAAGGCCCAGGCCTCGCTGAAGGTGCCGAAATGAAAGACCTTGCGGATGGCGTCGCGGTCCTCGACCTCGGACCAACCTCTCAGCTCCGCAACCGCCTCCTTGCGCTTGGCGCCGACCAGCTTCTCGACCATCTCATGCCTCCATGGGGATCATGACCCAATCGCCGCCTTCGCTCGCCGATCTCGAAACCCTGGCGCGGCAAGCGCTGGCGACCATTCCCGAGGAATTAAAGCGCCATTTGGGCCCCGTCGTCATCCGCCTTGATGAGTTTCCCGACGAGGAAACCGAGCGCGAGATGGAACTCGAGAGCCCATTCGACCTGCTGGGCCTCTATCGCGGCATCGCCTTGCCGCATCAGAGCGTGTCGGCACCGCGCGCCGACATCGACATGATCTTCCTCTATCGCCGTCCCATTCTCGACTTTTGGTGCGAGACCGGCGAAGACCTTTACGCCGTGGTCCGCCATGTCCTCATCCACGAGATCGGCCATCATTTCGGCTTCTCCGACGAGGACATGGAGCGGCTGGAGCAGGAAAGCTAGATCAGCGCCTTCACGCGCCGGCGCAATTCCGGCAGCAGCTCCGCCTCGAACCAAGGATTGCGCTGCTCGAACATCATCGTCCGCCAGGAGGGATGCGGCAGCGGCAGGGAGCGTGGCAAGAAGTCGCGCCAGGCCGCGACCGTCTCGGCCATGCTGCGCCGTTTCGGCCCGGCAAGGTAATACTCGATGGCGTAAGAACCGATCAGCAAGGTCAGCTCGATTTTGGGCAGGAGGCGAAGCACGGGCGCGTGCCATCGCGGCGCGCATTCGGGGCGCGGCGGAAGATCGCCGCCTTTGCCGTCGCGTCCCGGATAGCAGAATCCCATCCCGACGATCGCGACCCGCGTCTCGTCGTAAAACACCGTGCGGTCGATGCCCAGCCATTGCCGCAACCGGTCGCCGCTGCGGTCGTTGAAGGACAAACCGGTCTCGTGCACCTTGGTTCCGGGCGCCTGGCTGATGATGAGAAGCCGCGCCGAGGCCGTGCCGCGCACCACCGGCCGCGGCCCCAGCGGCAGATGCGGGGCGCACAGCCTGCAAGCGCGGATTTCGGCATAGAGATTGTCGAGCGCGGTTTTGCCCATCGATGGGCTTTTAGCCGGTCATGCCGGCGAAGAGAAAGCGCGGCGTGCAAATCTGTCGCAGGCTTGAGCGGATTGGCGATTGATAGGGGCGCGCGCCCGCTCCTATGATGCGGCCCGCCAGGATCAGAAAACCCAAGGGATGGCCATGAAGAAGATCGACATCTTTCCGCATATCTTTCCAAAATCCTATTTCGACAAGATGGTCGAGATCATCCCGAACCCGGCGACGATCCGGCGCTGGACCAATATTCCCGTTCTCTACGATCTCGAGCGCCGGCTCGGCATGATGGAAGAGTTCGGGCCGGATTATCAGCAGATCCTGACGCTCTCCATGCCGGCGGTCGAGTATATTGCGCCGGCGGGGCGCTCGCCCGATCTCGCCAAGCTCGCCAATGACGGCATGGCGGAGATCGTCGCCAAGCATAAGAACCGTTTTCCCGCTTTCGTCGCTTCCGTGCCGATGAACAACGTGAAAGCGACGCTGGCGGAGATCACCCGGGCTGTCGAGAAACTCGGTGCCAAGGGCATCCAGATCTTCACCAACGTCAATGGGCGGCCGCTCGACGATCCCGAATTCGCGCCGATTTTCGAAGCGATGCATGGCTACGATCTGCCGGTCTGGATGCATCCCAGCCGGCCGCAGAAATTCGCCGATTACCCGACCGAGTCCGGCTCGAAATACGACATCTGGTGGGTGTTCGGCTGGCCCTATGAGACGAGCGCGGCGATGGCGCGCATGGTGTTCTCGGGCTTCTTCGACAAATGGCCCAAGCTCCAGATCATCACCCATCATCTCGGCGCGATGGTGCCGTTCCTCGAGGCGCGGGTCGGCCTCGGCCTCGACCAGCTCGGCACGCGCGAGGGCGCCGAGGAGAGCTATGCGAAGATCATCGAGGCGATGAAGAAGAAAGGCCGCCGCCCGATCGACTATTTCCGCATGTTCTATGGCGACACGGCGATCAACGGCTCGGCTTCGGGCACGCGCTGCGGCCTCGATTTCTTCGGCAGGGAGCACGTGCTCTTCGGCACCGACTGTCCCTTCGATCCGCTCGGCGGCCCGCTCTTCATCCGCGACATCACCAAGATGCTCGACGGCCTCGGCCTGCCATCCAAGGACCTCGAGATGATCTATGAGGGCAACGCCAAGCGGATGCTGAAGCTCTAAGCATTGGATCTGTTGACCGGACGGCCGAAGCGCCGCCGCCCTTGGCGCTTCCGTCCGATGTCGCGACCCGGCGAAAACCTCGGGACGGCCGAGCGCGGCGACGCAAACTAGCCCAATCGCGCGGCGAGGAAGTCGACAAAGGCGCGGACCTTCGGCGCCAGATGGCGCGCCGTCGGATAGACCACCGAAATCGGATTCGCCGGCGGGCGATATCGCTGCAACACCGGCTCGAGCGCGCCCGCCGCAATGGCGTCTTCGGTATAATAGTCATGGAGCTGCGCCAAGCCGAAACCGGCACAAGCCGCGGCGCAAAGCGCCGCTCCGTCGGTGAAGCTGATATCGCCCTTGGGCGACAGCCCGACACGAACGCCCTTGTGCTCGAACTGCCATTCACGCGCAACGCCCGGCTCGCGAATCATGAAAGCGAGGCAATTGTGCCGGGCGATATCCTCCGGCCGCTTCGGCCGCCCATGCTTGGCGAAATAATGCGGCGCGCCGACCACGCCGAACCGCGTGCGCGTCAGCCGTCTGGCGATAAGGCTCGAATCCTTGAGGTCGCCGAAGCGGATTGCGACGTCGATGCCCTCGCCGACAAGATCGACATAGCGATCGGTGAAGCTTAGCGCGAGCTCGACCTCCGCATATTCCGCGCGGAAAGCCGGGAGCAAGGGAACGACCTTCAGCCGGCCGAAAGCGACCGGCATATCGACGCGAAGACGGCCCGAGGGCTTGAGGCGAGCGCGGCTCAAGACCAGCTCGGCCTCCTCGAACGAGGCGAGAATTTGCCGGCAGCGCTCGAGAAACCCTGCGCCGTCCTCGGTCACGCCGACGCTGCGCGTGGTGCGCGCGAGAAGGCGCACGCCCAGCTCGCCCTCGAGCCGGTTGATCGCGTTGCTCACGCCCGATTGCGTCATGCCGAGATCATTCGCCGCGCGGATGAAGCTGCGTCGTTCCGCAACCTTGACGAAAATCGCTAGGGCCTTGAAATCCGCCATCGGTCATTCATTGCAAACCGTGTTGAATTATATTCGTTTGCCGTCAATTAATCCAGAACACGCGAAGGCGTAGCTTTGAGTCCAGCGCACCTTCAGGCGCCAGCGCAATCGGATATCAAAGGAGCTTCGCGATGATTGAGATTTTTTCGACACAACCGGCCGGCCGCCGCGCGCCGGTCGTCGCCCGCACCATCGATCTACCCGGACTTGCCGCGGCAATGTTCGTCATTGCGTCTTCCCTGGGTATGCTCGCGGCCATCTGGCGCGTCTCTTCGACGCTCGATCCTCTGACTCTGACCAAATTCATCCCAGGATGAAGCCGGCAGGTGCCTAGCGCAGGCTCGCCGCGATGTTGCCGCCATCGACCGTGGTGACGTCGGCGGTCGTCTTCAGGGCGAGCGCCTGATGGAGAAAGGCCTGCGCCACATCCTCGGCCGTCACCTCGCGGCTTAGCAAATTGCCAGCCATGTAGTCCTCTTCGCTGAGCCCGCGCGCCTCGGCGCGCGCGGCGATCATCTCGGGCGTCAGAAGACCGCTTCGAATGCGGTCGGCATTGACGGCGTTGGAGCGGATACCGTCCTTGCCATAATCGAGCGCGTATTGCCGCGACAAGAACAGCGTCGCGGCCTTGGGAAGGCCGTAAGGTCCGAAGGCCGGGCCGGGGTTGATCGCCTGCTTGGAGACATTGAAAAGCAGGCACCCGCCCGTTCCCTGGACCAGCATGATCCTGACGGCTTCCTGCGCCGCGCGCTGATGGCCGAAGAAATTGAGCTCGAAACTCTGGTGCAGGATTTTTTCATCGACCTCGCCGATGCGGCCTTGCCAGGCCGCGCCGGCATTGGAGATGAGAATGTCGAGACCGCCGAAATGCGCGGCGACTTTCTCGAAAGCTGCGCGCACGGACGCGCCGTCGGTCACGTCACAAGCAAGCCCGAGCGCCGCGCCGCCCAAACGGCGCGCGGTCTCGGCGGCTTTGCCCGCATCGAGATCGAGCACCGCGATCTCGGCGCCGTTCGCCTTGAAGAGCGCGGCGCAAGCAGCGCCGATTGCGCCGGCGCCGCCAGTGATGGCCACGACCTCGCCGGTGAGCGGCTTCTCGGCAACGCTGCCGAGCTTTGCCTGCTCCAAGGACCAGTATTCCATCTCGAAGAGCTCGGCTTCGGGAAGCGCTTCAAACCGTCCGATCGCCTCGGCATCGGTGATGGTCAGAACCGTGTTCTCGGCGATGTCGGCGGCGACCGATGCATCCTTCTTGCTGCGGCCCAGGCCGAAAAGGCCGAGGCCCGGCACGAGCGCCACGCGCGGCAACGGATCGAGCGCGCGTTTTTGCGGATCGCGGCCCGCATTGTTGCGCCGGAAATACTCGTGATAGGCGGCAATGAAGGATCGGGCCGCTTCGCGCGCCGCTGTGCGAAAGCTGTCCAGATCGCCCGCGCTGGGCGCCGGCAGGATCAGCGGGATGTTCTTGGTGCGGATGGTGTGATCGGGCGTCACTACGCCTTGCTGCGCATAGCGCCTCAGCTCCGCGCCGTTGACATAGGCGAGGATCACGGGCGAAGCACGAAACTCGAGCACCAACCGGCGCCACGCACCTGCGGCCTTCGCATCGGGCAGGCTGCAGGCGCCGCGCAAAATGGGCGCCACCGCATGCAGTGGCGCAATCGAGGCCGGCAGGGCAGCGCCCGCGAAGACGCGCTTGCGGCCTTTGGCAAGCTTCTCCTCGGCGCGGGTTACCGCCGCGATCATGCGCTCATAGCTTTCGCGCGCATCGGTGCCGAAAGTGAAGATGCCGTGCTTTAGCAGCACCAGCCCTTCGACCGAAGGATCGGCCTCATAGACCTCGGCGGCTTTCTTCGCCAGCGCAAAGCCTGGCATGATGTAAGGAACGATGCCAAGACGCTTGCCGTAGATTTCGGCGCAGAGCGCTTCGGCGTCGGGCTGATCGGCGATGCTGAGCACCGCCGTCGAATGCGTGTGATCGACATAGATCAGCGGCAGAAAAGCGTGCAGCAGAGTCTCGACCGACGGATTGGGCGCACCCGGATCGAGGAGATTGGCGCGCTGATAACGCACCATGTCTTCATCCGAGAGCTTGTCGCGCTGGCGCAGCTTCAAGAGCGGCTTCAGCCGCACGGCGGGCAGGCCCGCAGGCTCGATATCGCCAAGATCCCAGCCGCTGCCCTTGACGCAGAGAACCTCGACCTCCTCGCCGGTCAGATCCTTGGCCGTCGATTTGACCGAGGTGTTGCCGCCGCCATGAAGGACGAGCAGCGGGTCCTGCCCCAAGAGCCGCGAGGTGTAGACGCGCAGGGCGAGATCAGTCGCCACGCCCTGCTGGGCGTAGCGCGTCACCATCGCCTGGGCATCTTCGTCGCGCCAGCGGGATTTCATGGGCGCGATCATAGAAGAAGACCGGCGCGAGGCGAACACCCTACCGCCGGTTGGGAGGGCCCGCGCTCAGCGCCAGTCGAGGCCGATATCGAGCTGCTGCACGCTGTGGGTGAGCCAGCCGAGCGACAGGAGATCGACCCCGGTCGCGGCGATCGCCGGCGCGGTTTGCGGCGTGATGCCGCCGGAGGCTTCGGTCACCGCCCGGCCGTTGACGATGCCGACGGCACGGCGCATCGCCTCCACATCCATATTGTCGAGAAGAATGGCATCGACGCCGACGGCGAGCCCTTCTTCGAGCTGCTCGAGCGTGTCGACTTCGAGCTCGATCTTGATGAGATGGCCGATGGCGCCGCGGACGCGCTCGACCGCTTGACGGATGCCGCCCGCCGCGGCGATGTGATTGTCCTTGATCAGCACGGCGTCATCGAGGCCGTAGCGGTGATTGAAGCCGCCGCCGACGCGGATCGCGTATTTCTGCAAATTGCGCAGGCCCGGCAAAGTCTTGCGCGTGCAGATCACACGCGCCTTGGTGCCTTTGACCGCATCGACCACCGCCGCCGTCGCCGAGGCGATGCCGCTCAAATGGCAGAGAAAATTGAGGGCGACGCGCTCGGCGGTCAAGATGCCGCGCGCCGGGCCCGCGATCGTCGCGATGAGATCGCCTGTCTCAAGCCGGCTGCCATCGGGCTTGGCCACCCCGGCCTTGATCGCGGGATCGATCAGCTCGAACGCCAGAAGCGCCACATCGAGCCCGGCGACCACACCCGGCTTCCGCGCGATCAGCGCCGTTTCGGCCTTGGTTGCGGCCGGAATGATCGCATCGCTGGTGATATCGCCGGCGCGGCCCAAATCCTCGATCAGCGCATCGCGAACCTGCGCTTCGATCATCACCCGCGGCAGAGGCGAGACCGGCATCGTCCGCCCCTAGATCGCGAGCATCCGCTCGACCGCCCGGCGCGCGCGGCCGGCGATCTCGGGATCGATCGTCACCTCATGGCGCACGGTCTCGAGCGCCTGGCGGATCTTCGCCAAGGTGATGCGCTTCATATGCGGGCAGAGATTGCAGGGCCGCACGAAATCGATCTCGGGATGCGCGGCGGCGATGTTGTCGCTCATCGAGCATTCGGTCATCAGCACGACCCGCCCCGGCCGCCGCGTCTCGACGTAATCGGCCATGGCCGCGGTCGAGCCGGCGAAATCGGCTTCGGCCACGACATCGGGCGGGCATTCGGGATGCGCCAACACGACGACGCCGGGATGCGTCGCGCGCAGCTCCTGGAGCTCCGCCGCGGTGAAGCGCTCATGCACCTCGCAATGGCCTTTCCAGGCGATGATCTTGACGCCGGTTTCCTTCGCGACGTTCTGCGCCAGATATTCGTCCGGCAGCATGATCACGCGCTCGACGCCGAGGGACTCGACGACTTTCTTGGCGTTGCCCGAGGTGCAGCAAATATCCGATTCGGCCTTCACCGCCGCCGAAGTGTTGACATAGGTGACGACCGGAACGCCCGGATAGCGCGCCCGCATCAGCCGCACATCCTCGGCGGTGATCGAGGCGGCCAGCGAGCAGCCGGCGCCGGGATCGGGGATGAGCACGGTCTTTTCGGGATTGAGCAGCTTCGCCGTCTCGGCCATGAAATGGACGCCGGCGAGGACGATCATCGCGGCGTCGGTCTTGGCCGCTTCGCGCGCCAGCGCGAGGCTGTCGCCGACGATATCGGCGACGCCGTGAAAGATTTCCGGCGTTTGGTAATTATGCGCGAGGATCACCGCGTTCCGCGCGCGCTTCAGCGCCAGGATCGCGTCGATGTCGTCGGCAAAGACCCGCCATTCCATCGCCGGGATGACATGCCGCACGCGCTCGTAAAGCGCGGCGCTGGGGTTCGGGGCGGAATAGCTGTCAGGCATCGGCGCATCCTTACCTTATGCTCAATATGAGCACTTGACGTTGCTAATACTACACATGAGCATAAGCGTGTCAAGCACAAGGGGCGGGGTGCGGCGCTCGCGCCGTCATGCCAGCGCTGCACAAAAGGCATCGATGGTGAGAGGAGCCAAACCCGGCCCGGCGCGGTCGCCGCCTTAGGCCGGCCGGGCGATCGGCAGCTTGGTTCCGGCGAAGGCGCGTTCCTGCAGCACCTCGCGGCGGAAGCGGACGAGCTTGGCCGGCCGGCCGCCGGTCTCGGTCGAGACCTTGCCGGTTTCTTCGACCAGCCCCTGCTGCTCGATGAGCCGGCGGAAATTCTGCTTGTGGAGGCGTTGACCGGCCAGCGCCTCGACCGTGCGCTGCAAAAGCAGCAGGGTGAAGCTGTCCGGCATCAGCTCGAACACCACCGGCCGGTATTTGATCTTAGCGCGCAGCCGGGCGATGCCCGTGGCGAGGATGCGGCGATGATCATGCATCATCGGCTCGCCCGGCACCGGATCGGCGACCGGCCGCGCCTGCCCCGCCTCCGGCACGAGCTGCGCTTCGTAAAGCAGCTCATAGCGCTGCAGCACCAGCTCTTCGTTCCATTCCCGCGGCGCGCCGCCGAAAGTGGTGGAGACCCGCTGCATGCGCTCGCGGCGCAGGCCCGGATCCGGCACGGCCTCCGCCCAAGCCGAGAGGCGGCGAATGATCGCCTCGACGACCGCAGGCGCGCCATCGCGCCAATCCTCCCACGGCAGATAGCGGTACCAGTTCCGCCAATCGGGCGCCTGCTCGCCGGTGGCGCGGGCTTCACGCGCCAGGCCCAGATAGCTGATCGAAATCACCCGGCCGCCATCCTGGGTGCGGTCGCTGTCGGCGAAAGTATAGAGCTGCTCCATATAGCCGAGCGGGTGGTGGGTTTGGCGCTCGACCCAATCGCGCAGCCCGGTTTGGAGCGAACGGTGGCTGGACTCGAAGGGCCCCGAAGGCAGGGTCTTGCCGCCCTGGACGGTCAGGACGCGCGGCTCCTCGCCGGTCACGGCGACCAGCACGGCAGTCAGGTCGATGGCAACGGCGTTTTTGGCGGCAAGGGTCAATCTTGAAGCGTCTCCACGGCTCAGTCTGCCACAAGCGGCGGCGTCCAGATACTCCGGCGCTTGCCGGTGCGGGGCCCGAAGCATCCGCTGAAAACCCGAAAATTTGCCGGTTTTACAGCATGGTAACCATTGATCGGCACTAATATGGCATGACCGGACCACCCGAGAATCGGGATAACCAGCAGAGGGACGAGAACGTCTTGCGCCAGCTTTCGCCACAAGAGCTCCGCCAGATTCTCCAGCTGCACGAGCTGTTCATTTCGCGCCTGCCCGGGGGGCGGCGTGCCGTGCTCGCGCATCACGATCTGTCCGAAGCGGATCTCAGCGATCAGGATTTGTCGGGGGCCGATCTGACCGGCGTCCGGCTGCATCGCGCCAATTTGAAGAATGCGCGCTTGCGCGGCGCCAAGCTGTCGACCGCCGATCTGCGCGCCGCCAATCTCAACGGTGCCGATCTCACCGGTGCCGATCTGCGCTCGAGCTGCCTGCGCGCGGCGCAGCTCAACCGCGCCAAGCTGCCCAATGCCGACATGACCAAGATCGTGCCGCTAAAGCTTCTGGGGCTCGAAGGGCGGCAGTTCAATGGCGACGAAGTCCCGCGCACCGACCTTTCCTCGATCGAGGCCCGGGAATGCGACCTTTCCGGCGCCAAGCTCGCCGGCGCCTCGATCATCCGCGCCGATCTGACCGACGCCAATCTCACCAACACCGATCTCTGCGGCGCCGATCTGCGCAACGCGAACATCACCGGGGCGGTCTTGGAACGCGCCGATCTGTCGGGCGCCAATCTTTCGGGCGCGACCCTGCGCGGCGCGACTCTCGCCCAGGCGAAGCTCGCCGGCGCCGAGCTCAAAGGCGTCGATGTCAGCGGCGCCATTCTCGATCCGGGCGCGCTCGCCCAGGGCAAGGACAGCGGTGATGTGCAAGGCGCGCCGGGCGGCCCGGTCTCGCCCGAGGACATCAAGGAAATCCTGCGGCTGCATCAGCTCTGGCTCGACAGCCGCGGCACCGAAGGCCAGCGCGCGGTTTTAAGCGAGCGCGATCTCTCGGGCTGCGATCTGCGCAAGGCGAAGCTGGCGCTGGCCGTGCTCGCCCGCGCGGTGCTGCGCGGCGCCGACCTGACCGAGGCCTCGCTCGTCATGTGCGATCTCTCGCTCGCCGATCTGCGCGAGGCGCGGCTCGATCGCGCCGATTTGCGCGGCGCCAAGCTCATCCGCGCGCATCTCTCCGGCGCTACGCTGATGCGCGCGAATTTGATGCCGCTCGAAAATGTCGGCGACCGCAAATACGATTTCCCGGCCAATCTCGAAGGTGCCAAGCTCGGCCGCGCCGATCTGCGCGACGCGCAATTGAAGCAGGCCAAGCTCGGCAATGTCGATCTTTCCGGCGCCAATCTCGACAATGCCGATTTTCGCCAGGCCGATCTCGCCAATGCGAATTTCCAGGACGCGCACGCCGCCAAGGCGCAGTTCGAGGGTGCGAGCCTGCGCGACGTGCGCAACCTCAACGGTCACGCGCGCGCCAAAGCCTCAATGTAGGCTGGGCGACTTCAGAAACCGCGCGCGATCGGCCGAGTGGACGCTGAGATCGAGGGTCTTGCCATCGCGATAGACCAAGAGAGGCACATCCACCCCGGCCCGCCCCTGCCGCCAGATGCTGCGATAGAGCGCGGCGAGATCGCCGATCTCTGTGCTGCCGACGGCGAGAATGATATCGCCGGTTTTGAGATTGGCGCGGCGCGCCGGCCCGGAATTGGCGAGGCCCGCGACCACCACCTTGTTGTCGATCTCGGTGGCGTAGAGCCCAAGCCAGGGCCGCGGCGGATGGTTGGGCCGGCCGAGCGTCAGCAGATCGTCATAGATCGGCTTCAAGAGATCGATCGGCACATGCATGTTGAGATGCTCGGCCGCGCCGTTCTCGCGTGCCTGCTGCAGATGCAGCGAGCCGATGCCCAGAAGATTGCCGGCGCCGCCGATCAAGGCGGTGCCGCCCCAATTGGGATGAGCGGGCGCGGTGAAGAGCGCGTCTTCGATGAGATATTCCCAATAGCCGGAGAATTCCTGCTTGGCCGCGATGCGGGCGGCGATCGCATGCTGGCGGCCGCCGCCGCCCGCAACGATGACGCGATCGCCCGGCCGCGCCGCCGCGGAATGCCCCAGCGCCATCACCGGTAATTTCAGCCGGCCAAGCGCCTGCACCAGGCCGAATCCGGTCTCCTGGTCATAGGCGAGGGCATGGCCCGGGATGGCGCGACCATCGATCGTGTTGAGCCAGATGGTCTCCGCCTCGGTGATGAGATATCCGATCGTCAGCACCACCCCATCCTCGCGGATGATGACGCCGTTGCCGGCGCGCTCGGTGCCGAGCGTCTGCGCCGTGAAGCCGTCGGCGGGCACGGTCGCCCGCACGGTCACGGTCGCCGACAGCGCGCGCTCGAGATCGAAATCCCAATCTTCGGGCTTGGGTTGCGCTTGAGCCGGAATGTCCCATTCGCTGGGCGATGGCATGGCGGCCTCCTTCTCGTGACTAGGAAGTATACACCAGGAGGTCTTGCGACAAGGGGCGGCGCTATTCTTCCGCCGGCCGCGACCGGCGCAAGCTCTTGAGCCGGGCGCGCCGCGCCTTGGCCTCGCGCCGCGCCGCGCGCTGGCTGCGGCTTGGCTTGGTGGCGCGCCGCGGCCGCGGCGGCGCCGCCGCGCGGCGGATGAGGTCGATAAGCCGCTCCAGCGCGTCGGCGCGGTTGCGCTCGCGGGTGCGAAAACGCCCGGCGGTGATGACGATGACGCCCTCGCTCGTCACCCGCCGGCCGCCCAAACGCTTGAGCCGCGCCCGCACCGCCGGATCGAGCGCCGGCGAAGCGTCGATATCGAAGCGCAGCTGCACCGCGGTCGCGACCTTGTTGACGTTCTGGCCGCCGGGGCCCGAGGCGCGGATGAAGTCTTCGTGGAGCTCGCGCTCGTCGAGGGCGATGGTCGGCGTCACCCGGATCATGCGCCGATCATGCCATGAACGGGCCGGCGCGTCCTCCGCCACCGGACGCTTGCGCGGCGCGCGGAGTGCCGCCATTCTTCGGAGAAGCACAGTTTTTGAGGAGGAAACGATGAAGCGCTTATGGCAGGCGAGCCTCGCCCTGGCCATGCTGACCGCGGCGCCGGCTTGGGCGCAAACCGGCACCATCACACTGGGCTCCGCCGTGCAGCTCACCGGCAAGGACGCCAATACCGGGCGCTATTATCGCGACGCCTATCAGATGACGATCGACAAGATCAACGAGAAGGGCGGGATCACCGTTGGCGGCAAAAAATATCAGCTGAAGCTCAATATCCTCGACAATCAATCCGACACGAATCTCGACGTCCAGCTCTATACGCGGCTCATCACCCGCGACAAGGTCGATTTCTTGCTCGGCTCCTACACCAGCGGCGTCGTGCTGGTCGACACCTCGGTCGCCGAGAAATACGAGATGCCGATGGTCGAGGGCGGCGGCGCCGCCAGCCAGATCTTCTCGCGCGGCTACAAATATATTTTCGGTACGCTGCCGCCGGCCGAGGATTATTTCAGCAGCACCATCGCGATGATGGGCCAGCTCAACCCCAAGCCGAAGACGGTCGCGCTCATCACCGCCGATGACGCGTTCGACGTCTCGGTGGCGCAGGGCACGCGGCTTCTCCTCAAGAAAGCCGGGCTCGAAACCGTCCTCGACCAGCAATATGCGCAAAAGAGCTCGGATTTCTCGTCGCTTCTCGCGCTGGTGAAGTCGAAATCGCCCGATGTGGTGCTGTGGGGCGGGCTGCTCGCCGAAGTGCTGGACAGCATCCGCCAGTCGAAGAGCCTCAATGTCAGCGCCAAATACATGACCTCCTACACGGTCGGCGTTCCGACCGCCGATTTCCGCAAAGCGCTGGGCAAGGATGCCGACGGCGCCTTCGGCATGACGTCCTGGGTTCCGACCGCGGCGCTGAAGGACGAGTGGTTCGGCGACGCCGAGCAATTCGCCAAGGCCTATACCGCCCGGTTCCACTACGATCCCGATTATCACGCGGCCTCGGCCGCCGCCGATGTCGAGATTTTCGCCAAAGCGATCGAAAAGGCCGGCTCGCTCGACAAGAAGGCGGTGCGCGATGCCATCGCCAAGAGCAATTTCGAAAGCCTCTACGCGCGCGTCAAATTCTCGGAGAACGGCCAGATCGACGTGCCGCAGATCGCGATCCAGATCCAAAAGGACGAGGTCGTGCCGATCTTCACCGATCACATTCTGAACAAGCCGATCTATCCCGTCCCCGGTTGGGACAAGCGCTGATCGACGCCGGCGCGTCTCGAGGGCTACCACCCCTCGAGACGGAAGGGTGCGATCTCGGCGTGCTGCTCCGAGAGTTCGCGATATTGGCCGCGGAAGTAGAGGAGCGGCTTCGGCACCGTGTCCTTGGCCGGCTCGATCTGCGTCACCTTGCCGAGGATCAGCATGTGATCGCCGCCGTCATGCCGGGCATAGAGCTCGCAATGGAAAGCGACGAGATGCGGCTCGATAATGAGGCAGCCGCCGAGCCCGGCGCGGTGGCGGACCTGGCTGAAGCGCTCGCCCGCGGTGCTGGCGAAGGCCGACGACACCTGACGCTGATCGTCGCGCAACAGGTTCACGGCGAAATGCCGCGCCGCCATGAAGGCATCGAAGCTGCGGCTGGTGCGCGCCAGCGACACGAGGATCAGCGGCGGCTCGAGCGAGACCGAGGTGAAGGAGTTGACCGTGACGCCGGCCGGCCGGCCTTCGGCGTCGACGGTGGTCACGACCGCTATTCCCGTCGGAAACAAGCCCAGCGCGTCGCGAAATTCGCGCGGCGAGAAACTCATGGCGACAAGAGAGACCTGGCGGCGAAGGAGGCCGGCCGCGGCCTGACGATCCGCGGCCGGTCTTCCCGTTCCCTCGCCGATACGGGTGAAATTCGAGTGGTCAGAGCGAACCTTTCAATTTTGCGCCGGCCTTGAAGCGGACGCCTTTGCTCGCGCGAATCTTGATCGGCTCGCCGGTGCGCGGATTGCGCCCCATCCGGGCCGAGCGCTTGCTGACATGGAACGAGCCGAAACCCGGGATGCTGAACTTTTGAGCCTTTTTCAGTTCCTTGGCAATCACGCCGGTCAGCGCGTCGACGGCCTTGCCGGCCGCTGAGGTTTTGAGGCCGGTCTTCTTCAGCGCTTCAATGAGAGTCTGCTTGCTCATCTGGTTCCCCTTCCTTTTGCGCGAGCGGCCGGTTCTTGCCCCGCGGCCGCCCCTCCCTGACGGATCTTTTTCATGCGCCGAACGCAGCGGTTCGACGCGGGGATCACACTCTCATTGCTTGCCCCGGTAATCAACATTTTCCTGTTGCGGCGCGGCCGCTCCTCGCGCCGAACCGATGCCGGTCAGGCAAAGAAAGCGAGCGTGCGAATCTCGATGCTTTCGCGCGGCCGCGCATTGGCCGGCGCGGTCGGATCATCGAAGGCGGTATGGGCGGTCCAGCGCGCCCGCCCATCCTTCAGCGAATCGAACACTTTGAAAACCAGCGCCTCGTCGCGGCGCATGCGCGGGAACCAATACCAGCGATGCTGAGGATTGTAGGTGACGGCATAGGTCTGGCCGACGCGGTTTGGATAGCGCCGCTCGGAGATGACGAAATCCTCAGGGGACATGCTGCGCGCATCGCACAGCGCCAGCGGGAAGCTTTCGACTGGATGGCGAATCGGCCGCCACACTTGAACGATGGCGAAGCGGCGCTGCAGCAGGCCCTCGGCCTCCTCCCCCAAGAGATCGCGCACGCGCTGCGGCCCCGACCATTCGGTGTAGTCGTTGTGAACGCGGCGGACGACCTCGCGCAGCTTGCGCTCTTCGCGCATCGCATCATCGGCGGTGCGCAGCGTGTGGTCGAAGACGACGACGCGCGCCGCGCCGGTCTCCGCCTTGATCAGCGCTTCCATCTCCGGATAGTAGACGCGGCGAATCTCCTCCTCATCGAAGAAGTCGCGCATCGCCGTATCGTGCCGGCGGAACCGAAAGCCGTTGGCATCGAGCGCGAAGCCATCGGCGAGCGGGCGTCCATTGTGCATGACGACGCGGCGCGGATCGGGCGTGCCGCCGGTGCGGATATCCGTCGAGCCCGGTCCGCCCGTATAGGTGAAGGGCTGCTCACCCGTATCGCGCAGATAATTGACCTCCGCCTCGATCGTCTCGGGCGCGACATCCGCTTGCGTTACCTGGTCCATCGGGAGCCTCCTCGCCAGCCAAGCCTGCCTTATGTAGTGCGCCGCGCGGGTCCTGTCAGCCTTGTTGCCGTGCGCCTCAGCGCTGCGGCGCCAGCGCGATATCCGCCGAAACCGAGACCGAAACCGTCGCCTCGCCGGCTTCGGCGACAGGGGGCGGCGCGGCGGCGCTGCCCTTCATGGCCATCATGGCGCGCAGCGGCACGGGCGATGGCGGCGCGGCATTGCCGATATGCAGGTCGCGGATTATCTCGACCTTGGTGCCGAGTCCCGCGGCGATGTGCTCGGCGCGCCGGCGCAGCCGCTGCAAAGCGACATCGGTCAGCTCGTCCTCGACCGACTGGCGCGCTTCGCGCGAGAGCTCGGGCATCATGCCCTGGACGATGAGCCCGTCCTGCTGCAGCGTGCCGACCAAAGCCAGCACCGCGCCGAAATCCTTGCCGGTGACGGCAACCGTTTGGCTCCCATGCCACCGCGTCGGCGCCTTGTCGCTGCGCTCCTGATAGACGCTGTAGCCTTGG
>DATNGG010000189.1:0-3851 GCA_035605975.1 Allostellaceae bacterium
GTCGTAATCGGCGGGGTCGGTTGCGATGGTGACGCTGTCATGGTTCTTCGCCGCGGCACGGATGAGCGCCGGCCCGCCGATATCGATGTTCTCGAGGCATTCCTCGAAGCCGGCGCCGCGCGCGCGGGTCGCGGCGAAGGGATAGAGATTGACGACGACCAGATCGATCGGCGCGATGCGGTGGGCGGCGATCGCTTCGAGATGCGCCGGCACGTCGCGGCGCGCGAGAATGCCGCCATGGATCGCGGGATGAAGCGTCTTGACGCGTCCGTCGAGCATTTCCGGGAACTGCGTGACCGAGGCCACGTCCTCGACGGCGATCCCGGCCTCGATCAGCGCTTTCGCCGTGCCGCCCGTCGAGATCAGCGCGACATTGCGCTCGCGCAGCGTCTTCGCGAAGGCGATCAGCCCGGTTTTGTCGGAAACGGACAGCAGCGCCCGCGCGATCGGACGAAAAACTTCGGTCATGCGCGATCCTTGGCGTTGGACGGCGCATCAATAGAGGCGAGGCCGCGCGCGATCAAGCGCCGGTCACGGCGGCGAGCAGGCGATCTACGTCCTGGGGAACAGCATTGCCGCGCCAAGCGACGATTTGATCCGGGCGGATCAGCGCCAGGTCGGCTTCGTAAAGATCGCGCAGCTCCTCCTGCGGCAGATCGACGAGGCTCAGCGGCATGCCGCGCGCGGCGGCCGCCGCAATAAGCGGCGCCGCATCGGGCGGCCTTGGTCCCAGCCGCAGCAGCGAAAACTCGAAGCCCAGCACATCGTAGAGCGAGCGCCCGTCGCCGAGCCAGGCATGCGGCGCCCGTCCGCCCGGGAGCGCCGTCGGCAGGTAATCGTTCATCCGGTCGGGCGGCGGCGCGCGGTCCTCGCCCATGATGATCGGCGAGCCGTCATAGCGCGCGCCGAAAGTAATGCCGGGAATATCGAATTCCTCGCGCACATGGCGATTGAGATAGGCGCCGGCGCGCTCGCGTGCCGCTTCGCCCTCGGGGGTTTCGTCCTCGATCTCCTTGGGCGCGACGAACTTGCCGATCGAATCGGCGAAATAGCGCGCGAAGCCGGTGTTGCGCCGCGCCACCTGGCGGCGCTCGGTCTCGTAAGTCGCAAGGAGGCGCGGCCCGCCCCAGCCCCCGACCATGGCGGCGAGCTTCCAGGCGAGGTTCACCACATCCTCGATCGCGGTGTTGTAGCCGAGCCCGCCGGTCGGCGTGAAAAGATGGACGGCGTCGCCGGCCATGAAGACGCGGCCGCGCTGATAGCTTTGGGCGACGAGCGAATACCCAGCATGCCAGGGGCTGCGGTTGATGATCTCGACCGGGCAGTTGGCGCCGAGCATGGTCTGGAAGAGGCTCGCGCTGTCGGCATAGGAATAATCGCTTTCCTCCTTGCCGGGCGGCAACTGCATGCCGAAGGTGAACTCGCCTTTGCCGTCGATCGTCACCATGGTGCCGCGCTGCGCATGGTTCATCGACCAGTATTGCCAGGCGCGCTTGAACGGCACGAGGTCGTAGACCGCCGGCGCGCGCAGATAGGTGGTCAATTGCCGGCCGCGCATGAAGGGCCGGTCGGCATCCGCCTCGCCATCGTAATGAATGTCGAGCTGCTTTCTCACCGTGCTGCGCGGTCCGTCGCAGCCGACAAGGAATTGCGCGTGGGCGCGACGCTTCGCGCCATCGGCGACGCGCTCGGCATCGACCGCAACGCCGCCCTCCTCCTCGACAAAGCCGGTCACCCGCCAGCCGAATTCGAGCGTGACGGAGCGATGCCGCCGTGCCTCGTCGTGCAGTACCTGCTCGATATAGAGCTGCGAGCAGCGATGCGGCAGCTCGGCCGCGCTCCACGAGCCCGAAAGAGTTTTGACAAGGCTGCGCGCATCGCGCGCGGCCGGCAGCTCGAATCGCGCAATCTCATGCCGCGTCGCGCGGGTGAAATAGGCGACATCGGTCGGGTAATCGGGCGGCAGGCCGCGGGCGCGCAGGCGGTCGGCGAAGCCAAGGCGGCGGTAGAGCTCCATGGTGCGCGCCTGGGTGGCGTTGGCCTGCGGATAGGGCGAGGTCGAAGGCCGGTCGCAGAAGACCAGCGCCGCGATGCCGCGCCGCCCGAACTCGTTGGCCAGCATCAGCCCCGCCGGGCCCGCCCCGACAATGATCACCGCCGCGTCATGCGGCATGCTCATCCCTCCCGCGCGCTCGCGGCCTTGTCCGTGCCGCCCGCCGCCTCTAGCGTGGCCGCCAAATCGCGGAGGCGTCCATGCTCTACCTCTATCAAGGCAGCACTTCGGTCTGTTCCGTCAAGGTGCGATTGGCGCTGGCGGAAAAAGGCCTCGCCTATGAGGGTGAGATTCTCGACCTCCAGCGCGGCGACCAGCACCGGCTGGATTACGCCAAGCTCAACCCCAACGAGGTGGTGCCGACGCTGATCCATGACGGCAAGGTGATCATCGAATCAACCCTCATCATCGAGTATCTCGACGAAGCGTTTCCCGCGCCGCCACTCATGCCGGTCTCGCCCTATGACCGGGCGGTCGCCCGGCTCTTCATGAAGAAGATCGACGATTATTTGCACGCGGCCTGCTCGACCATCACCTTTGCCACCGCCAATCGCCGGGTGCTGATCAAGAAAACGCCCGCGGAGCTGGCGGCGCATCTCGCCAAGATTCCCAATCCCGACTATCGCGAGCGGCAGCGCCTCTCGATCGAGCAGGGGCTCGCCGCGCCGCATGTCGCGCAGGCGCTGGGTGCTTACGACAAATATGTCGGCGACATGGAATCAGCCTTGGCCGAGCGTGCTTATCTTGCCGGCGATGCCTATACGCTCGCCGACGCCGCGGCGACGCCCTATATGTTTCGCGCCGAGGCGGTGGGGCTCGACGGGCTGTGGCGCGGACGGCGGCCCAAGGTGGCCGCGTGGTATGACCGCATCCGCGCCCGGCCGAGCTTCGAGACCGCGGTGATCGCGCCGATTTCCACCGCGGATCGCGACCGCTTCAACGTCCCGCGCGAGGAGACCTGGGCCCGGGCGCGCGCGGTGCTTGGGCTCGGCTGAGCGCGCTCACGCCGCGAGCGGCCCGGCGCGGCCGTTCTCGACGACGAAGCTCTTCAGGGTCGCGACCGTTGCTTTGGGATCGGTCACGTCGGAGACAACCCGCATCGCGACATTCATGCGTTCAGCGGTAAGCTCGACAGAGACATAGCCGCGCCGCCGGCTTTCGAAAAAGTGCACATGCGGGTTGTCCGGCAGCCATTTCACAAAAGTCTCGTAAGGCGGGCCTAGCGAGGTAACCGAGCTGCCGACGAATTCGCTGGCGACCACCGGCGCGCGCGGATCGCCGAAATCGAGCTTCAAATCATTCGCCCAGAAAGAATGAATGTCGCCCCCGATCACGACCGGGTTGGCGACACGCGCCTCGTGCAGATGGGTCAAGAGCCGTTTGCGGGCTTCGGGATAACCGTTCCAATCGTCGGTCCAGTAGGCGATGCTGCCATCGCCGGTCCGCTCGCGGAGTTCGGCCATCAGCTGGTCTTGCGCGATCACGTTCCAGCGTGCCTGCGAACGCGCGAGCCCGTCATAGAGCCAGCGTTCCTGCGCGAAGCCGAGGAAGGAGCGGCGCGGATCGAGCAATTCGGGGCAACCGGTCACGGTTTCCTGATGACCGCCGCCTTTGTCGGGTGGCCCGTAGCAGGCCTCGCGCGAGCGGTATTGGCGCCCATCGAGAACGGAAAACTCGACGAGATCGCCGAAGGTGAAGCGGTCATAGATGCGCATACTCGGCCCGTCGGGATGCGACAGGCTCGGCCGCAGCGGCATGTGCTCGTAATAGGCGCGATAGGCCGCAGCGCGGCGCTGCA
>DATNGG010000190.1:0-11215 GCA_035605975.1 Allostellaceae bacterium
AGGACATTATTGCCGCTCCTCAGCTGCCTCAATTTAAGGCAGCTTCCCGGCGATGAGCGACAGTAGAGCATCGGCCGCCGAACGCGATGTCGCCAAGGGCGCCTGGGGCGAGATTTTCCGCGGCGGGCTCGGCCTCTACTCGACGCTGGTGATCGGCGGCGTCGCGATGCACGCGACGCAAATGCTGGTGATCGCGATCGTCATGCCGACAATCGTCGCCGATATAGGCGGCGCCGCCTATTACACCTGGGCGGCGATGCTCTACACCATCGGCTCGATCGTCGGCGCCTCCTCGACCGGCGCGGTGTGGTCGCGCTTTGGCGCGCGGAAAGGCTATGCGCTGGGCGCCTCCGTCTTCGCGCTCGGCACCACGGCTTGCGCGCTCGCGCCCGAGATGTTCTCGCTCATCGCCGCGCGCGGCGTCCAGGGCTGGGCCGGCGGCCTCGTCTCGGGCGGCGCCTTCGCGCTCATCACCAGCCTTTACGACGCGCGGCTTCGCACCCGCATCCTCGCCATCGCGCAAGGCACCTTCACCGTCTGCCATTTGAGCGGCCCGATCATCGGCGGGCTCTTCGCCGCGATCGATTGGTGGCGGGGCTCGTTCTGGCTGCTCGTGCCCTTCATGTTGATTTTCGCCGCGATCGCGCTCTGGAAGATTCCGGCGCGGCTCGACACCGAGGCAGAGCGCAGCGCGGTCGCGCCCTTGCCGTTTCTCCGCCTTGCCATGCTCGCCATGGGCGTCTGCGCAATTGCCGCGACCGGCCCGGTCGAGGACGCGCGCGCGCGGGCGGTGCTCGTCGTCTTGGCGGTGCTGTTGGTCGGCGGGACCTTCCGTCTCGACCGCGGCTCCGGCAACAAGCTCTTCCCCTCGCACGCGCTCTCGCTCGCCGTGCCGGTCGGGCTCTGCCTGTGGGTCCTCATCATGCACGCCGCCGGCCAGACCGCGATAACGCTGTTCCTGCCGCTGCTGCTGCAAGTCGTGCACGGCGTCTCGCCGCTCTTCATCAATTTCGTCACCATCGCCATCTCCGTCGGCTGGACGGTCGGCGCCTTCCTGTCATCCGGATGGTCGGGCCCGCGCGAGCGCTGGGCGCTGATCGCGGGACCGGTCATCGCCTTTGCGGGCCTTGCCTCGATCACCGCGCTCGCGCGCGTGTCGGCGCTCGAGCTCTTGGCCTTCTCCGCCTTTGCCATGGGCCTCGGCATCGGCGTCTACAACGTCCATCTCGTCGCCCGCACCATGGATCGCGCGCCGCACGGCGAGCAGCGCAGCACTGCGGCCGCGCTCACCTCGGTGCGCTCGCTCGGCACCGCCTTCGGCGCGGCGATCGCCGGCGTCATCGCCAATGTGGCGGGCCTCGGCGATGCGACCGAGCCGGTCGCGGTCGGAGAGGCCGTCTCCACGGTCTATCTTTTCTGCCTCATTCCCTTCGCTCTTGCCGCGCTCTTCACCTGGCGCTTCACCGGCATCACCCTCGCGCGGCCCGCAGCCGCCGCGTGAGCCGCCGCGACGCGGTTGCACCGGAACATGGTCCCGCTGCACGGCTTTGCGGCGTAAACTTTATTTAATTAGACAGAGCCAACTATGCTACGGATAAGAGGCTGGACGGTCGAGCCGCCGTCGCGCAGAGCGGCGGCCGCATCGTCTTTGAGCAGGGAGGCTGCGTCGAGACCGACATCCGGTCATCGTCCGCGGTCGAGCAAGAGGGCGAGGCTCAGCCTCGCCCTCTTCTTCTTTCTGTCGATGCGCTGGGACGAGGCCGGCTAGCGTCCGACGGCGCCGGCCGACGGCGGGGGTGCTGGCGCGGCCGCGCCCGGCGCCGCGCTGTTGCCCGGGCCGATCGGCACGCGCGTCTCTTTATCCGCGGCACCGTTCGGCGCCTCGCTCACCTGCTCGTGCCATTCGGACATGGATTTCAGCTCGTCGCCGGTGCGGGCGATTTTGAAGCTGCCCGCCTTCGCGTCCCAGGAAAAGGCGCTGATCGGCAAGGCGACATTGCGCGCGCCGACGCCCAACACGCCGCCTTCGCCCACCACCAGGCGATCGATGGTCTTCGATTCCGGATTCATCAGCACAGTGGAAATCTCGCCGATCTTCTGGTCGTCGCTGCCATAGACATCGACGCCTTTGAGCTTCGAGACGTCCTCGAGGGTGAGCGGATTGACCGCGGCGCTGGCCGATCTCGCCGGCGCGGCGGCGCTGCCCGAGGTTCCGGGCGCGGGCACGACCGGTGTCGCGGATTGGGCAAGAGCCGGCACCGCCGACAAGGCAAGGCTCGAAGCCAGGGTAACAGCGCGCAGGCATGCACGAGAGGAAGCGGACATGCGATACCTCACTCGAAGAGGGTGAAAGTTCGTCTAGAACGCACCCCTCTCCGCTTCGTTCCGTAAACAAGGCCAGCATCGTCCTTGCGCCGCGCGCCGGCGCAACGAAGCATCGAAGCGAATGAAACTCAGGATTGCGCCACCGCGTCGCGGCGCGTGCAAAAGACGAAGAAGGGAATCTGCGGCTAGCGCAGTTGCAGGCGCCAGCGCTCGACCACGCCGCGCATGAAATCCGTCCCCTTGGCGTCGTTCTCCCAGGCCTTGGGGAAGTTGGTCGCATCGCCCTTGGGGCGGAAGCGCGCATCGAGCGTGTTGAAGCGGATATGCATCGGATGGGCGACGCCCTCGCCGACGACGATCGCCTCCTGCTGGCGCAAAGTCGGCAGGGTGTTGAGCAGCCCGCCGGCGGTCTCGGGCAAAGTCCGGCGCACGAAATTTTGATCCTTCTCGTTGCTCATGCGCAGCGCGAAGACCGTGCTGCATTGCGAGAGGATCGGCTCCGAGATTTCCGAGGGGCGCTGCGTCACGAGGCAGAGCGAGACGCCGTATTTGCGGCCTTCCTTGGCGATGCGCGCGATCGAGCGCCGCGTCGGCTCGAAGCCCATGGTCTCGTCGCCCGGGATGTAGCGATGCGCCTCGTCGCAGACGAGGAGCGTCGGGATCGCCTCGTCGCGGTCGCTCCACAACGCGAAGTCGAAGATCATGCGGCAGACCAGCGAGACCACCACGTCGACGATCTCCGACGGCACGGCGGAGAGGTCGAAGATGGTGATTGGCTTGCCGTTCACCGGTACGCGCAGGATGCGCGACAGGATCTCGACCATGTTGTCGCGCACCGCGACGCTGCCGAAGAGGAAGGCGTAGCGCTTGTCGTGGCGCAGATTGTCGATGGTCGTCAGCAGGCGCAGATAGGGCAGCGTGCTGTCGGGCTTGTCGAGCTTGCCCATCGCGTCGTTGATCCCCTTGACGAGGCTCGCCAAGGGATAGGGCACCGGCGTATCGACAGTCAGATGCGCGTCGCTCTGCCCCGGGGCCAGCGCCTCGCGCTTCGAGGCGAGGATCATGTCTTTCAAGATATAGGCCTCGCGGCTGCGCGAGACCGGATCCTTGCTGCACAGGATCTCGACCATTTCATCGAAGCTCAACAGCCAATAGGGCAACTGGAGGTTCTGCGGCGTGATGCGCTCGCAAAGCCCCGCAAAGGCCGACGCGTATTCGCCATGCGGGTCGAGCAGCACGACATGGCCGTTGGGATGGGCTTCGAGGAGCGAGCGCACGATCAGCACCAGCGCGCAGGACTTGCCCGAGCCGGTGGTGCCGAGAATCGCCGAATGCTTCGAGAGCAGCTCCTGCGAGATGAGATAGGCGGTGCGGTTGGGGTCCTGGTGCAGCGAGCCGATCGCCAGGGTCCAGCTGTTCGGCTTGTCGTAGATCATGGCGAGATCGTCGGAATTCGCCTGAAACAGCGGCGCGCCGAGGGTCGGATAGACCGAGATGCCGCGGGTGAACACCGCCCAGCCATCGGAACCCTTGGCGACGAGCTCGCCCAAGAGCTCGATCTCGGCCACCGCCACGTCGCGCCCGCCCGGGGCGCTCGCGCTCTGCATCGCCAGCGACTCGATGAAGCCGAAAGCGATGGTGCTGGCGGTCGGCACCTTGACCAAGGTCCCGATCTGCAAATGCTCATAGGCCTCGATGCCGGTGCCGCCGGCGGCGAGGAGGCAGACGAGCTTGAAACCCGACACCGTGCTGACCCGGCCGATCGCGCTGGGCACGGCGCTTGCCGCGCGCGGCGGCGCCGGCGCGGTCAGCGATGTCTCGAGCGGCGCGTCATCCATCTTGCGTCCCCGCAAAGCCTTTTAAGAGCCTTCGAGGGGCGACTATGGGCCGTCAAACCTTGCGAAATCCTTGGCGGCTTTACCCGGCCGCAACAGATGAGCGCTGGATCGGCGCCGTGCTTCTGCAGCACCCGGCGATCATCGCAAGATATTCCGATAATAGTTTGAATTTTAAGTAATTTACAGGTTCCTCTTGGCCCAGCTCGAGCCCTGCTCGCGGATCCAGGCCTGGGCCTCGGCTGCGGAGCGGAAATCACTGATATGCCGCGTCGGACTCTGCTCGTCCGGCTGCATCACCACCGCAAAGGTCCCGTATTTCAGGCTTCGCACCGTGAAGATCGGCTCCGCCTCGCTCGCGTCATTTACATTCACTCTTGCCACGATCCCTCTGACTACCCTCGGGTTTCACCGCCGGCCTCGCGCCGGTCTTGGCTTTGCGCCCGATCCCTCGCCCCGTGTCGTTATCCTTGTCACGAGATTGCCATAATCGCGCCGCGGCTTTCAAACGTCTTGCGGCGGCGGCGCGCCGTGTTAGCGTCCGCCCTGCGGCATGATGCCCGGCGCTGCTGAGAGAGAAGATGAATGTCAGGAGTCTGTGCTTTGAATTTTCGAAATAATCTCTTTGGCGCGGCGCGGCGCGACAAAACCGCGCGGGAGCCGCGGTGAGCGCGCTGCCCAGCCGGATTAAAAGCTTCAGCCCCAACAAGCTGAAGCTCGGCCTGTTCGGCAGCAATTGCTCCTCGGGCCGCGCCGCGACCAAGGTGCCGGAGCGCTGGGGCGCGAGTTGGGAGGACAATCTCGCCCTCGCGCAAATGGCCGATGCGGCCGGCATCGACCTGATGCTGCCGATCGGCCGCTGGCGCGGTTATGGCGGCGCCACCAATTTCGAGGGCTACACCTGGGAGACCATCACCTGGGCCTGCGGGCTGCTCGCCCAGACCAAGCGCCTCAACGTCTTCTGCACGGTGCATGCGCCGCTCGTCCACCCGGTCTTTGCGGCGAAGCAGTTCGTCACCGCCGACCACATCAGCCGCGGCCGCTTCGGCGTCAACATCGTCTGCGGCTGGAACCAGGACGAGTTCGACATGTTCGGCGCCAAGCAGCGCGACCATGACGACCGCTACGCCTACGGCGAGGAATGGCTGAAGGCGATCAGCACGATGTGGGAGCGCCCCGGCAATTTCGATTTCGACGGCCAGTTCATCAAGCTGAAGGGCGTCGAGGCCGAGCCCAAGCCTTATGGCGGCACCCGGCCGCTCGTCATGAATGCCGGCTCCTCGCCCGCCGGCCGCGTCTTCAGCGCGCGGTCCTGCGACGTGTTGTTCCGCCCGTTGCGCTCGCTCGAAGCAGGCGTCGACGAGGTGAAGCAGACCGAGGCCGAGGCGAAGGCTTTCGGCCGCGAGATCGGCGTTTATGGCAATGGCTATGTCGTCTGCCGCAAAACGAGGGCCGAGGCCGAGGAGTATCACCGCTATTACGCCGAGGAGATGGGCGATTGGGACGCGGTCGATCACCTCATCGGCATGAACAAGATCAACTCGCAATCCTATTCGGCGGAATTCTTCAAGGCGTTCCGCATCCGTTTCGCCGCCGGCCATGGCGGCTTCCCGATGGTCGGCGATCCCGACGACGTGGCGGGAACGCTGGCAAAGATCAGCGAGGCCGGCTTTGCCGGCATGTGCTTCTCCTTCGTCAATTACCTCGCGGAGTTCCCGTTCTTCCGCGACGAGGTGCTGCCGCGCCTCGAGCGCCTGGGGCTCCGGGAAAAGGTGCGCTCATCCTAATTATCGTCATGCCCGGACTTGGTCCGGGCATCCATGCCTTCAATCACCAGCCAATGGATGCGCGGGTCGAGCCCGCGCATGACGAGAAAAAAGCGATCACGCCTCCTCCACCTTCGGCGTCGGATGGCCCTTGCGGTGCGTAAAATTCTCGATCGACCCGCGGGCCGCAGTCCTCTCGCGCGTGCTACTTGGCGGTAACGGCGGTGATATCGACCTCATAGAGCATGCCAGGCCAAGCGAGTTGGCTCACCATGACAAGCGTACCCGCCGGCTGCGGAACCGATCCGAAAACCTGGCTGCGGCATTTGATCGAATCGCGCAGATTGCGGATATCCGTCAAATAGGTCGTCGCCTTGTCGACATCGGCGAGACTCGCTCCTTGCTGGTCGAGAGCGCGCTTGATCTTCTCCCAGGCGTAAAGGCATTGGCCCATGAAATCGCCGAGATGAAGAATTTTTCCGCCCGTCGTCGCGGTTGCGTCTTCCGCGCCGACGCCGCCGAAAAACAGGATTCGTCCGGGATGCGAAACGGTCACCACTTCGGAAAAGAGGCCCTTCGCCCATTCGCTATAATTGTAAGCGTTCTTTTGAAACCCGCCGGCGCCGGACCCCGCTTCCGTCGTGCATGCCGCCATGAACGGCAGCAGCATCAAGATTCCGATCTTGCTCTTGCCAAAGCAGCGCATCGTTCCCTCCCTTCTTGAAGTGCGTTTGGTATGGGCTGAAAGCCGTTTTTTAGTCTCCCGATCGTCCACAAGACATCGCCCGAAAGACGGCGGCAACGCTTTCGTATCATCGACCGCCCCTGAACGGCTAGGATATCTCGCCAATCGACGCTACGGCGTCATGAGGGAGGAGCAAATGAATAAACTTGCCATTGGAGCCACCGTCCTGATCGCCAGCGCGATCATGAGCCTCGCCGGCCTTGGCCTCGGCATCAGCTTGCGTCCCGCCGAAGCCGCCGGCAACGATTCGCCGCATCAAGCAATCCGCTACCTGAACTGGGGAAAGTGGCAAACCCGCGTCGGGTTTTCGCAAGCGGCGAGCGTTCGCAATCCCGGCCGTCTGCTGTTTCTTTCGGGCGTCGGTTCCGAGGAGGAACAAGAAGGCCAGATTCAGCATCCCGGCGATTTTGCCGCCCAATGCAATGATGCTTGGAACAGTATTCGAAAAATTCTCCAACGCGAAGGCGGATCGGTGCGCGACATCGTGCGCGTGGTCACCTATGTCACCGATATGCGCCATCTGGCCGAAAACAACGCTTGCAAGAAAGCGGTCTTCGGCAATGGCCCCTATCCGCCGCATACGTTTCTGAATGTCAGCCAATTGGCGCTGCCTGGGATGTTGATCGAGGTCGAGGTGACCGCCGCTCTGGCGAAGTAAAGGCAGGCGGGCGGGTGTCGCGCCGCCCGCGTCACCCCTCCTCCACCTTCGGCGTCGGATAGCCCTTGCGGCGCTTGAAGTCCTTGATCTGCTCGCGCACCAGCCCGGCCAAGGGCAGGCTCATCCCCGCGCCATCGGCTTCTTTCAAGACGATCGCCATGTCCTTCTCGGCCCAGGGCGTCGGGCGCGCATCGGCGCGCGCCGAGAGCGAGAAATTCTCGGCGCTCGAATGGACCAGCGCCGCGCGCATCGTCTCCTGATCGACGCCCAAGGCCTCGCCGAGGCGCAGCCCCTCGTCATTCGCCGTCATGCAGGCCCAGAGGATCGAGTTGTTGACCATCTTGCCGATTTGCCCCGCGCCGAACGCCCCAAGGCGGAAGATGTCCGAGGCAAAGCAGCGGAAGACCGGTTCGCACGCGTTGAACGCCGCTTCCTCGCCGCCGCCGAGGATCAGCATCGTGCCGGCCTCGGCGAAGGGCTCGCCGCGCGTCAGCGCCATGTCAATGAGGAGGATGCCGCTGCCTTGAAGCCGCTCGGCCATGCGCCGCGCATATGAGGGCGCGATGGTCGAGCCGATCGCGAGGATGAGGCCGGGCCGCGCCGCGGCGGCAACCCCGCCCGCGCCGAAGACGACGCGCTCGACCTCGGCATCGAAGCCGACGACGACCAGCACCGCATCGCTCGTTTCGGCGAGCGCCTTGGGATTGGGCGCGATCGCAACGCCCAGCGCCGCCGCCCGATCGCGCGCCGCGCCCGAAAGATCGCAGCCCGCGACGGCGTAGCCCTTTGCCAAGAGATGCCGCGCCATCGGTCGGCCCATCGCGCCAAGGCCGACAATGCCGATGCGTTTGGGCGTGGCGAGTGTTCTTTGCGTCATAACGCGCTGTCCTCCTTCGCTCTCTCTCGCACCATCCTAAGCGCAACCGCACCTCCATTGCGATGGCGCGCCGAGCGCCTCGACAACGCCCCCTCGCCGGGCTTAGGCTTTCTCAAAAGCGCCGCCAAAAGAGGCGGCTGCATGGGAGGAGAGAATGCGCCTGCGGCATTCGGATATTCGACGGCGCCGACGCTCCCGCCGCACTTGGCTCTACAGCGACGGCATGGAACGCCGCGCCAGGCGGCGCGCACGGATCGAGCGCGGGCTGTGGATCGCGCTCGCCGCTTTGGGCCTCGTCGCGGCGCCGCTCGCCGAGGCGCGGCCGGCGGAGCCCTACGACATTCATGTGATCGCGACCATCACCGGCCCGAGCGCCTTCGTCGGCCAATATATGAAGCTAAATTTCGAGGCCTTCGAGGATTGGATCAATTCGACCGGCGGGATCGACGGCAGGCCGCTGCATTTCATCCTCGCCGACAATCAAAGCCAGCCGCAAATCTCGGTGCAGCTCGCGACCGAGATTCTGGCGTCCCACCCGGCGGCGCTGATGGTGACCGGCCCGGTCGCCAATTGCGCGGCGGTGGCGCCGCTTCTAACGCAAGGCCCGGTCACCTGGTGCAATTCGCCGGCGCTTCATCCCAAGCCCGGCAGCTTCGCCTTCGCCTCGGGCCCGGACACGCTCGACGGCGTCAATTCGGTGCTGCGTTATTACCGCATGAAGGGCTGGACAAAGATCGGCGTCCTCAACTCGACCGACGTCACCGGCCAGGACGCCGACAGGGCGATCGCCGAGGATCTGAAGCTGCCCGAGAACGCCGCCATCAAGATCGTCGCTTACGAGCATTTCAACCCGTCGGATCTGACGGTCTCGGCACAGATCGCGCGCATCAAGGCCGCGGGTGCCGAGGCGCTCATCGCCTGGACCACGGGCTCGCCCGCCGCCACCGTGTTCAAGGGCATGATCCAGGCCGGCTTCGACGTGCCGGTAGCGCCGACCGGCGGCAACGAGGTGTTCCAGCAGATGAAGCAGTATGAAAGCTTCCTGCCCAAGAACCTCGTCATGTCCTCGGCCCTCTTCCCGCCGCATGAGGGCAAGCTCACCCTCGATCCGCGCGTCGAGAAGGTGCAGCACGAGATGTACGCGATCCTCGCCAAGCACGGGCTCAAAGCCGACAACAACACCGCCGATACCTGGGATGCGGCGCTCATCACCATTTCGGGCCTGCGCGCGCTCGGCCCCGACGCGACCGCCGATCAGCTGCGCAAATGGATTTTGGGCCTCAAGGATTTCGCCGGCATCAACGGCCTCTACGACTTCACGCGATATCCCGAGCGCGGCTTGAGCCACGACACTTCGGCGCTGGTGCGCTACGCCCCGACCGGCCCCGACGGCGCGCATTGGGAATGGATCAGCCAGATCGGCGGCGCGCCGCTGAAGAATTGAGGGGGCGCGCGGGCGGTGCGCGCGGCGAATCTTAGCCGCCGCGCGCCGCCCGTCGCGGCGCGCGATGACGCCTACTGCGCCGGGGCGAGGTGCGGCGCCTCTTCGCCTTCCTCGGCCGAGATCTGCTCGAGCGCCTTGCCCTTGGTCTCGATCCCCACCGCGATGAGCGCAAAGGCGGCGATGAGATAGGTCAGCGCGAAAGTGTGCAGCACATAGGCGCCGAGCCCGAATTGCAGCATCAGCCCGACGATGGTCGGTGCGAGGAACGAGCCGATGCGGCCGATGCCGAAGACCCAGCCCACGGCGGTCGCGCGCATCTGCGTCGGATAGAGCTCGCCGGCATAGACCGTGGTCGGGCCATAAACACCGGGATTGACCCAGCCGACGCTGGCGATCGCCGCGAACATCCAGGCGCCGCTCGCCATCGCGAACCAGAGATGGAAGCCGGCGCCGATGAGATAATACAGGAACAGCACCGGCCGGCGGCCATAGCGGTCGATCCAGAACGAGCAGGCCGAGTAGCCGAAGATCGCCGCGCCCGCCTGGACGAGCTGCAACAGGATCGCATCGCTCAAGGGCAGGCCGCGCTGCGTCAGGATCGTCGGCAGCATGAAGAGGATGCCGTTCGACGACCACAGGAAGCAGAACGAGACGATCCACAAGAGGATCGTCCGCGGCGCCCGGCCGGCGGCGAAGAGCTGCAGCACGGTGATTCCCGGCGGCGTCGCCACGTCCGGCTTGATGTCGGCCGCCGCGCGCGGGGCCGGCTGCACGCCTGCCCGCCGCTCGATGTCCTCGACGGTGCGCGTCGCCTCCTCGATACGGCCGCGGCTCAGCAGATAGCGCACGGATTCCGGCATGTGGCGGGCGACGAAGAACAGGAGGAACGCCGGCAGGATTCCGACCACGAACAATCCGCGCCAGCCGAAATGCGGGATGATCAGGAGGCTCAGGCCCGCCGCCACCACGAGGCCGATCGGAAACGCGGTCATCATGCTGCCGGTGGCACTGCCGCGGATACGGCCCGGCATGAACTCGACCGTGAGCGTGCTTGCGACCGGCACCTCGCCACCAAGGCCGAAATTGGAGAGGAAGCGGAAGACCGCGAGCGAGGCGACGCTCCACGAGGCCGCGACGAGCCCGGTGAACACCGCGAAGATCCCGACCGTCGCCGAGAAGGCTGTGCGCCGGCCGACATAGTCGGAGATCGTGCCCCAGAACAGGGCGCCGAGGAACGCGCCGACAAGGCCGATCGTCGCCAGAAATCCCGCCTGCTGGAAGGTCAGGCCGTACTCCTGCCGGATCAGCGGCAAGGCGCCGCCGAACAGCGCGAAGTCCGCCGCGTCGAACAACGTGCCGAAGAAGGCGACGAGGAAGAACGTGCGATGCCAGCGCGAGAACGGCAGGCTCTCCAGGCGCGACACCAAGGCCGACGATTGTTCGCTGACGCTCGCCATGCGCATCTCCCCGTTGGCGCTTTATCTTTAAGTCATTGCCTGCGGGTGGCGCCTGACCCCGCAGGAACATCGTCAGCATACAGAGCCGGGTGCGGCGGGCCAAGGGAG